>NZ_JAIYCP010000020.1 GCF_027487935.1 Brevundimonas sp. | reverse complement strand
TCAGGTCCGAACTCAGGGCCACTACCCGGAGGGCGCGTGGAAAACGGCTGCGCGGGGCAGGTCTGCTTCGTCGAAACGGTAAAACAATCAAAGCACCGGGCGAGGCCCGGCCGCCCCGCGCCCTCCCCGACCTTTCCGGCAGCGATGCCGGAGAGCGATCAGTCATGGGTGGTTGGTGATTGGTGGTGGCTGCCGCCCTGACGGCGGAAGGACGGCGCGAACCGCACCCGCGCCCAAACCAATCACCAATCACCCCCCACCCTTCACCGCCATGCCCTGACAGGCTATCTCCCACCCATGACCTCCGCCCCGCTTCCCGACGCCCCGACGAACTGGGTCGACCGACATGCGCCGGAGGGGCTCAAGCCGTGGCTCAAGCTGGGCCGGTTCGACCGACCGATCGGCATCTGGCTGCTGCTCCTGCCCGGCTGGCAGGGCATCGCCCTGGCCCTGAGCCTGGATCGCAAGGTGCCGGACCTCTACGACGCCTGGCTGGTCCTCGGCTTCGCTCTCGGGGCCTGTCTGATGCGGGCGGCCGGCTGCGCCTTCAACGACATCGTCGACCGGGACATCGACGCGCAGGTGGCCCGCACCGCCCTGCGTCCGATCCCCTCGGGCCGCATTTCGGCGAAACAGGCGCTGACCTTCGTGATCGGCTGCAGCCTGATCAGCCTGCTGATCCTGCTGACCCTGAACCTGACGGCGATCCTGCTCGGCGTCGCGTCGCTCGTCCTCGTCGCGGCCTACCCCTTCATGAAGCGGATCACCTGGTGGCCCCAGGCCTGGCTGGGCCTGACCTTCAACTGGGGGGCGCTGATGGGGTTCGCGGCGGCGATCTATCTGGCGGTCGCGGCCACGGGGCTGGGAACCTACAGTGGCGCTCCGATCGGGGAAGAAAACCTCATCTGGCCGTCAGCCCCTGTCTGGACCTTGTGGCTCACGACAGAGAATGCCGGCGCTGGCTACGTCCTCCACCTGCAGGACCACGTCTTCCGCCCCGCCCTCCTCCTCTACCTCGCCCTCGTCTTCTGGACCCTCGGCTACGACACCATCTACGCCCTGCAGGACATCGAGGACGACGCCATGGTCGGGGTGAAATCCTCGGCCCGTCGTCTCGGCGCGAACGTGCAGGTCGGGGTCGGCGTCTTCTACGCCCTGACCGTCGCCCTGACCGTCGCCGCCGGCGTCAGCGCCGGCCTCGGCCCCCTGTTCTACGTCGCCCTCCTGCCCTTCGCCGCCCATCTGTTCCGGCAGGCGCGTGACGTGCGGCCGGACAACCCCGCCCTCGCCCTGCGACTGTTCCGCTCGAACCGCGATGCGGGCTTCATCCTGCTTTCCGCCATCATCCTGGGCGCTGTATCCTGGCCGTTCTGAAGGAGACCTGCATGTCCGCTGTTCGCGCCTTGCTGCTGACCGCCGCCCTCGCCGCCGGCCTGTCGGCCTGCAACCGTGACCGCGAGCCCGCCCCCGGTGAGGCACCCGCCGCGCCGGGACAGGCTGCCGCCGTCACCCCGGCGGACGCAGCGGCCCCCATGGGCTTTGAGGAGAAGACCCCTTACGCCGACGTCCGCCTGACCCTGCCGGACGCCATCAAGCCCCAGAGCGACCTGCACGCCCGCCTCTATGCCGAGCAGGTCCGCCAGCTGCGCCAGTTCGTCGAGGGTGCCCAGGGCGAGCTGACCGAGGCCGGGGCCGACACCGACCGGCCCAAATACGAAAAGACCGTCACGGTCACCGCCGCCCACGAGACCGGCAAGCTGATCAGCTTCAAACAGGTCGATTTCGACTATTCGGGCGGGGCCCATCCCAACACCCTGACCACCGGCATCCTCTGGGACAAGGCGCTGAAGCGGCGCATCGGGCTGGCTGACCTGTTTCGCAGGAACGCCGACCTGACCGGCCTGGACCAGGCCCTGTGCGCGGCGATCAACGCCGCCAAACGCGCCCGCGTACCGAACAGCGCTCCGGTGACCCTGGGGGGGCGACCCGGTTCGGCCTGCCCCCGCGCCGCCGACACCGCCTTCGTCCTCGCGCCCGGCACCGTGAACGGTCGTGCCGCCGGCCTGATCTTCCTGATCAACCCCTATCAGGTCGGCCCCGGCGTCGAGGGCGGCTATGAGATCGCCATCCCGGTCTCCGGTTTCCGCTCCCTGCTGGCCATCGCCTATGCCGACGACTTCGCCGGCCAGTTGCTCAAGTCGGGGGATGTCACCCCCGTCCTTGCGCCCGCGCCGGCACCGGAGACGACCTGATGGGTCCGTTTGTCCTGCTGTGGGTCGCGGCCCTGGCCCTGCCGCAGAGCGCCCCCGAGCCGGAAGGCCTGCGGATCTACAGCCCGGCCCAGTTCGGCGTGACGGCCGAGACCCCCAGCCGGATGCCCGACTCGCGCGAGGAGATGAACCGCGGCCGCAACTCAGCCATCGGGCCCTCCGTTCAGGAACAGGCCGCCGACGCCGTGGTCCGTGCCGGCCTGGTCTGCGCCGTCGCCGAGGCTGCCGTCATCGGCCGCACCCGCGACGGCGGCCCCCTGATCGAGATCGACTGCGTCGAGGGCGGCGGCGTGATCATCGCCGACACCGATCCGCTCCGGGTCGTCGACTGCCTCGACCTGGCCCCGGACACCGGTCAGGGGGGACGCCGTCAGCGGATCGTCTCCGCCTGCACCCTGCCCGGCAACGCCGGCCTCGCGGGTCGAGGTCAGTCCGCCAGAAACTGATCGACGATCTGCGCGAACCGCGCGGGCTGGTCGGCCATGATGAAATGGCGGCTGCCATCGACGCGCACCAGCCGGACGCCCGGCAGGGTCGCATACTCCCGGCCCCACATCGCGTCCGCCATCGCCGCCGGTGCCCCGCCGTCCGCGTCTGCGGCATAGACCGCCCAGACCGGCGTGGTCATCGCCGCCAGACCCGGCCGCAGGTCGGTGGTCATCACCTCGCGAATGGCCGAGGCCATGGCCTGCCGGTCCGAGGCCATCGACCATTCGACCATGGCCGCCCGGGTGGCCGGATCGCGGGCCAGACCGATGGCACTCTGGCTCTGCTGGGCCCGAAAGCCCGCTTCGTCGGCCGCCAGGATCCCCGCCGCCGTCTGATCGGCGAACGGCCGGGCAATCTCCGCCGTGACCTGCGGCCCGAACAGGGCGCTGAAAAACGGCAGGCTGTCGACGCTCATCACCCGCCCCAGCAGGTCCGGATGCTGCTGCGCCAGCAGGACGCCCGTCATCCCGCCCATCGAATGGCCGATCACCGCCGGGCGCTGCAGTCCCGCCTCGCGGACATAACGCACCAGCTCATCCGCCATCGGCTGGACGAAGGGTCCGCCGCCATGCGTCCACCGCTCCCCGGCGAACCCTGCCAGCTGCACCAGATGGACCCGATGCGTCGCCTTCAGCCGCTCCGCCTCGGCCCGCCAAACCTCCCGCGAGGAGGCGAAGCCGGGGATCAGGATGACATCGGGACCGGACCCGACCACCTCGACCGACAGCCTGTCCGAGCGGAAGGCGGTCGAGGCCGCCTGTACGGGCGCGGCGTCTGCCGTCGTGGCCAGGATAAACCCGCCTGCGACCGCAAATGACGCAGAGACCAGCAAAAATGCGCGCAGGGTCGAACGCCCGGCATGATGACGAAGGTGCAGCATGATGATTTCCCTGGACCCACGCCTGACGCGGTCAGCCGTGGGGGTTTTCAAATATCTCTTCGACCGGCCGGGCGAACAGCACGGCGATCCGGTAGGCGAGATCCAGTGAGGGGTCGTGTTTCTCTGTCTCCAGCGCATTCACGGCCTGCCGCGAAACGCCGAGCGCCTGCCCCAGCTGTTCCTGGGTCCAGCCGCGGTCTGTTCGGAGCCGCTTCAGCGCGTTCTTCATCAGTTGGAGGCCCGAATGAACGGAGCCACGCATCCGAAGATGCCCCAGAAGGCCGCATAGACCAGCCATCCCGGCAGATGGGGGGCGGCGGCAAAGGTCTCCGCGAAGCCCCAGAAGGTCGCCAGCCCCATGGCCAGGCCGGCGGAAACGATGAACTGTTTGGCGGTCACGGCACGCACGAACTCGTCGCTTTCACGGATCAGGCTGAGCGTGGCCCAGATCTGGCCGATAATGGGGGCCGAGACGGCGGCGGCGAGGATCCAGCCCGACGGCTTGCCGATCACCTCATCGAACACATCCGTCAACATCATCGAGATGCAGACGACCATATAGGGGATCATGAAGGCGAAGGTGCGGAGCATATATCGCCGATGCGCCGCCGTTCCGGTTTTCCAGACGCTCAACATGTCGCTTCCCCCAATCAGATGTAATGTGAACCTGACACCACCATTATGTCATGTCAACCTGACTTTTAGTCAGGACTGCCTGACATCGCGGATCCGCTTTCACCGCCCCCTTCGAAGGACTAGGCTGTTTCAGATGGCGACCCGGCTCCCCATGGTCACCCGGCTGGGGAACATCCCCGGAAAGGCATCGGCCAAGGCGTGATCCCCGACCCTGAAGCCTTCATCCTGGCCAACACCCGCCTGCAGCCCGTGCCGCATGCGCCGGAGATCTCGCTGTGGCTGGCCGATGAGGTGACGCCGATCTGGCGGCTGACCGAAGAGGAGCTGGGCGAGATGGGTCTGCCGCCACCATTCTGGGCCTTCGCCTGGGCCGGTGGCCAGGGGCTGGCCCGCTGGCTGCTGGACAACCCGGCCGAAGTCGCCGGAAAGCGCGTGCTGGACCTCGCGGCCGGATCGGGTCTGGTCGGGATTGCCGCGATCCGGGCGGGGGCGGCCTCGGCGCTCTGTGCGGACATCGATCCCTTCTGCGCCGCCGCCGTTGCGCTCAATGCGGGGGCCAACGGCGTGACGCTGGCCTTCACCGATGCGGACCTGCTGGGCGGCGTGCCGCCCGACGTCGAGGTGATCTGCGCCGGTGACGTCTTCTATGAACAGCCGATGGCCGGACGGGTCCTCGCCTGGCTGACCGAGGCCGCCCGCCGCGGAACCCGGGTTCTCGTCGGCGACCCCCTGCGAACCTATTTTCCGAAACAGGGGTTCGACCTGCTCGCCGAATACGCCGTTCCAACCACCCGCGAACTCGAGGACGACGCTGTCAAGCGGACCCGCGTCTGGACCCCGTCCGGCAAACCCTGACGACCCGGCCCGGATTGGCTGACCGGATGGAAGGCGGGCAAGCAGGCACCAGGGTCGACGGGCTGTGTATCGACTGGCCGGTCCGCCTGCACACCTGGCCGACGTCCCGAGGTTCAACCGACCGTCAGGTCCAGCGGCCGCGACACGAACAGGGACCCGGTGCCGAGGTCCATGGCCGCGCGCCGCCCCCTGAAGGCCTCCATCCCGACCAGCCCGCCGGGGAAGTTCGGAAGGGGCGGCTGATCGAACACACCGACGGTCACCCGGCGGTACAGATGACCGGCAAAGGTCACGCTGTCGGCCTCAACCGTCAGAGCACGGATCGCCCCGCCCAGCACCAGACTGATCCCGCTGCCCTGCGGCCGTCCGTCCAGCAGGCCCGCACCGCTCGCCGCCTCGCGACTGAGGCCCAGCAAGGAAGAGGCACCGGTGTCGATCACCGCCCGGATCGGTGCGCCCTCGACCGTCACCTCCGTGACAAGCGAGCCCCCGAGCCGGCGGACCGCGGCGGGAACCAGTTCAGGCGGGCGCACAAAGGCTTCACGCCGCACGAGACGCGCGTATCGTTTGCCCGGATCCAGCGCCAGGACCGCCTCGCCCAGTATGTCCTGTCCCAGGATCAGCGGGCTCTGCAGACCGTCCTTCGACGCAAGCGGACCGAGATCGAGAATGGCCGCCCGCAAACCGCGAATGGCCAGTCCGGGCAGGTCGACGGCCAGGGTGGTCCCGCGTCCTACCTGCGCACCGCCGCCGACCCCATAGGCCACCAGCGGCATATCGAACATCGATCGTCCGGCCGAGGGTAGCGACGCCACCAAAGCCCGGTCGATCACCGAATACTGGGCCCCGCTGTCGATCAGGGCGACCACCTCGAGGCCGCCGATCCTCACCCGAACGGTCGGGACACGGCTGAGCCGGGCATAGGCCAGCCAGGGCGTGGCCCCGCTTTCGCCGAACGTCAGCGTCGGTTTCGGCCAAAGCAGGGTCTCACGCGCCCACCACGCCCCGCCAACGACCGCGGCCAGTCCTGCAGTGCGGATCAGAAGGGCGCGGCGGTTCATGGGCGTCAACAATGGCGCTTGCCGGCGGCTCGCGCCAGCGTCCCGCTCGTCGCGCCCGGCGACGAGCGGTGTCGCGGCCCGGCCGGCGCCCCCCGACGCCGGCCAGACCGCCACGGCGACCACCCTCCCCCAAGGGCGTCGCAGGCTTCGGCATAAAGCGATCGAAGCCCTGTGGATAATCACCTGATGTCACCCGAAGACAGACGTCGACCGGCTTCTCCGCAGACGCGAGCCCCGCTCGCCTAACGGGGGCCGAAAGGGACGACCTTGTTGTCGCGGTCATGGCCAATATCGGCGGACCCGAGGTACGGAATTCCCGACCGGTCGCACCAGTAGCGGCAGATCTCTTCCGCGGTCAGGCCGAAGTCCGGCTCATTCTCCACGATCTCCGACACCCGCCCCATCCGGATACCCGCCACCTTGCGGATCGAGGCCTGACCGGTCAGGTGGAACATCATCCGGTCGATCCGGTACAGCGGCTCCGACACATCCTCCAGCATCAGGACGTGACCCGACAGGTCGGGCTCCAGTGCCGTTCCGACGAGGGCATCGAGGATACTGAGATTGAAGCCCACCGCCGGGCGCGGGTCCTCTGCCAGCGACGGCTCCCATGAGGTCGGATCACCCGACCTCAGCCAGTTCAGCGCCCGCCAGGCCGTGGCGTCATTGCGCACCGCATCCGAGGCCATCGGGCCATGCGCCACATGCGGGAAACCGGCCTTGTAGAGCAGGGCCAGAATGCTGCCGGCGTCCGAATAGCCTAGATACCGCTTCTTGCGCGCCACCGCCGTCAGCCGGGGCAGCACCGCCTCAGCGATCCGGCATGAGCCATAGCCGCCGCGTGCAAACCAGACGGCGTCCAGCCGCGGATCATTGGCGTATTCCACAAAGGCATTGGCCCGGCTGGCGTCGTCGCCGCCGAAATGACCGTGCTTGCCGAAACTGGCAGGGTGAAAGCTCGCGGTCACCGAACCGTCCGGAAAATTCAGGGCAAACCAGTCGAGGACAGCCTCGGCGCGCGCCTTGCTGAAGCGCGAACTGGCGTTGACGATGCCGATCTTCATGCTCTGCCGCTGGCCTCCAGCCTCGCCCGTGCTAGTCAGGCCGCCGGACATTCCCCGGTTTCGCCCTCATGAATCAAGACGACTATTTTTTCTGCGGTATCGGCGGCTCGGGAATGCTCCCACTGGCGATGATCGTTCAGGCCCAGGTTCGGTCTTCGGGGGGCGGCCGTATCGAGGGCTCCGACCGGTCCCGAGACCAGGGCCGCACGCCGGAGAAATTCGCCTGGCTGGAAGCGCACGGCGTGACCCTGCATCCGCAGGACGGCTCGGGCGTCACGCGCCCTGAACAGACCGTGGTCGCGACCGGTGCGATCGAGGACACCGTGCCCGACATCGGCGCAGCCAAACGCGCCGGTGCCCGCATCGTCACCCGCCCCGAGCTCCTCAGTCAGCTGTTCAACGCCGCCCCGACCTCGATCGGCGTGGCCGGAACCAGCGGCAAGTCGACCATCACCGGCATGATCGCCTGGATCCTGCATCAGGCGGGCCGCGCGCCGACCGTCATGAACGGCGCGGTGATGAAGAATTTCGTCGACGCGGATCACCCCTTCGCCAGCGCCCTGATCGGCGGCCCTGACCTGTTCGTCTCGGAAGTCGATGAGTCCGACGGCTCCATCGCCCGATACAACCCGACCGTCGCCGTGGTCTCCAACATCTCGCTCGACCACAAGTCGATGGAGGAACTGCGCGATCTGTTCGGCGGCTTCACGGGGCGGGCGGCCAAGGCCGTGCTCAACCTCGACAATGTCGAGACCCGGGCGCTGGCCCAAGCCCTTCCGAACGACAAGGTGATCACCTTCGCCCTCGGCGAGGAATCGGCCACGCTGAACGCCCATGACCTCGAGCCGATGCCGACCGGAATGCGGTTCACCCTGACCGAGCTCGGCGGCCCGCGCCATACGGTGATCCTGAACGTCCCCGGAGCCCACAATGTCGCCAATGCATTAGCCGCTCTCGGCGCGGTGCGCGCGATCGGCGTCCCGCTGGCAGAGGCCGTGGCCGCGCTTGAGACCTTCGCCGGCATCCGCCGCCGCATGGAAATCGTCGGAACCGTGAACGGCGTCACCGTCATCGACGATTTCGCCCACAACCCCGACAAGATCGCCGCTACCCTGAAGACCCTGCACGCCTTCGACGGCCGTCTGCTGATCCTGTTCCAGCCGCACGGCTTCGGCCCCCTGCGGCTGATGCAGCGCGAGTTCATCGACGGTTTCGCCGGCCTGATGCGCGCAGACGACGTCCTGCTGATGCCGGAACCGGTCTATTTCGGCGGCACCACCGACCGCTCCGTCGGCAGCGAGGACATAGCCTCGGGCGTCCGCGCCGCCGGTCAAAACGCAGAGGCACTGGCGACCCGCGAGGCCTGTGGCGACCGACTGATCGACATGGCCCGCCCCGGCGACCGGATCATCGTCATGGGGGCCCGGGACGACACCCTGTCCGACTTCGCAGCGGGCCTTCTGAAGCGGCTGGACACCCGGGCCGGATGATCCAGCTCCCCCCGCCCGAACTCCCCGAGATCGTCGTCACCGGCGCGCGCCTGCCGCCCGCCGCCGGGGAGGCCGCCTTCGCGGTCGTGCGGCTGACGCAAGCCGACCTGCGCGCCGAGCCGCGCCTCGACGAGGCCCTCGCCTCTGTCCCCGCGGTCTCCCTGTTCCGCCGGACGTCCAGCCTGTCTGCCAATCCGACGACCCAGGGCATCAGCCTGCGCGCCATCGCGCCTTCCGGTGCGGGACGCACCCTTGTCACCCTCGACGGTGTGCCCCTGAACGACCCCTTTGGCGGCTGGGTGATCTGGTCACAGGTGCCGACCGAGAGCCTGTCCGGTCTGGATATCGTCCGCGGTTCCGGGGCCGGCCCCTACGGCGCAGGTGCCCTGACCGGCGTCATCAGTCTGCGGGAACGTGACGACGGCGGTGCCCTCGATGCCTCCCTGTTTGACGGCGGTCGTCGCCTCGCGGGCTCGGGCGCGACCACGGTCGGTCCGGTCCGGCTGGTCGCCTCCGGGGCCCATGAGACCAGAGACGGCTATACCCCTGTCCGGGGCGCGGCTGCGGGGGTCGCCGATCAGCCGCTCGACC
>NZ_JAIYCP010000008.1 GCF_027487935.1 Brevundimonas sp. | reverse complement strand
GACGAGGACTCGCGATCGAACCGCCGTCCGATCGAACTCATCGACTCGCCGGCCTTCCAGCGATCCCAGATTTCAGCCCTCTGGGCCGCCGAGTAGTAGATCCGCCGCCGCTGCTTCATGACCCACGCTCCATCTCCGAAGAAAAGTTAGCGTGTTGCGGTCACCGGTTGAGCCCACCGTCAGGGGCGGTCTTTGCCCCTGCCCCGAGTTTTTTGGCTTCAGCCGCAGAGGATGCGCACATCAAGCCTCGCGGCCACCAAAAACCAGCACGACAACAGTGATCAAAGGGATCACACGTGGAGTGCTCCGCCGCGCCTGCGGAACTGCAGGCCAAAACGGGTTCTGTCGCTAAGCATCACTCTCGGAGATCACGCCGGCGAGGCGATAAGGGCCACGCCATCCCCACGCCTAGCCATTATCGGGGCATCCCTACGTCCAGTGGTGCCAGGCTATCAGCCCTCGACGACAAAATAGTTGTCGCCATCATTCACGCCGGATCCGTTGAACCTAAGCGGGCGCGGTCCAATTGCCTTCGGATTGGGCGGAGTCTGGTACTGGTCGTAGACGTTGATAGCATCGGCTGTCTGGCTGACATAAATCGCGGCGTGACCGGAATAAGCGCCGTTGGAATCGAATGTCGCGATGACCGTTCCGGCTACGATCGACGGGTGACGCCTGACCGACGCTCCCTTTGTCCAATCCCCGACTTTCGCAGGGAGCGTTGGACAGACCTGCTTCACGTAAGACACGCACTGCCCGCAGTAGTCCGGATGATTCGTGTTGGTCGTCGGCACGCTCCCAGACGGCGGGATCGCCGAGGTCGGAGCGCAGACCCATGTGCCAGCGGGCGCTTTGGGGTTAGTGGCGTAGTTGGTCGAGACGAACGGCATCGCAATCCTCTTCGGCTAACGGGCAAGCATCGTGGCAGGTCAGCTTATTGATAAAAGTCTTGCGGTTCAAGCTTTCACAGGAAAGTTTTTCCTCATTTTTCTATATTGTTGACAGTATTCGCCCCGCTTTTCCCGATTACTTTCGATAACCCGCATACATATTCCATTCATAAAATCGCTTGTTTCGGAGGATCGTTGAAGCGATGTTTCATCCGCAGATAATTGGGCGGCGATGAACGGGACAAAATTCTTGCTGGAGATGTTTTGGGAAATCGGGATTCGAGTACGCAAATATGCGTCGCAGTAAATGAATTTGAATCGCGTACGATAGTAAAGGCACCCCATTTTCAATATAGGGAATCGCCGCGACCGCTGTCTAGCCGCGCGATGGCCATTTCTACTTCAATATCGTGAGCACATTATCAGTTTGATCGGCTTGAACGCTCTTCCGCTCCGATCTTTTTCATCAAAACGCTATGCGAGGCACTGTGACGTTCGACGACCTCTACAAGCTGGTTGCCAGCGCACAGCAGACACGCACCCTGGCGCTCGACATCATTGATTTTGCCCCATCTGCGGCAGAATCCATCAGAAAATGGATCGACACGACGCGCCTTCAGCTTTCGCGCGTCTCCGTTGCCCAACTGGCACCGGCGGAGCTTCGCCTCACTGGTTCGATGCAGCTCGGCCTTCGGATCGACTGCGAATTGCGCTTCTTTCGTGAACCAGAAGGCATCGGATATGCATTGACCTTCGCCACCAGCAACCCACTTGACCTGCTTCGAGGCGACTTCAAAGCCATCTCCGACCTTGTGGCCATTGACGCGCTTTGGTGGACTGCTGCGTCGCGAAGAATGGCTGGCGTAGACGTCGCCATAACCGGACTAGAGGCCGAGGCCCTCGAGTTCAGGCAGGGGTTCGACAACCTGCATCTGCGGCTGAACAGTCCGGTGCTAGACGCCCTGACGCTGGGGGGGTCTGTGTTCTCTGTGACAATGAACGGGCAGATCCCTGCATTTTCGGTCGCGAAGGAACTGCGTTTCGACTTGGACCCCGTGCTGGAGGCGCGCTTCCAGCGTCTGACCGTAGGTGCAAATGGCGACGTAGAGCTCGAAGGCAAAGTCATTCCCAAACTGCTCGGCGCTCAGATTCCGCCAATCCCGGCAGATATGCATTTCGATACGACCAGCGTGGCCATCCGTGTGCCGGTGCCTAACCCGCCGTCCATGCCTCGGGGAATCCCGTTCCAAGCCATCACCCTCAGCAAACTCTTCGCAGAGGTCAGGGGTTCGCTCGGCGCGGCCAACTACGGCATCGCTGCCGACGGTCGCTACCTGCTGCCTGGCGGCTCGGGGAACGGCGGCACCTTTCGGTTTGAATACTCAGCCGAAAACCGCTCGCCAGTGCCTGATACCATTGAACTGAGCATCAACGAACTGATGATCGGCGATGTCCTCAACCTTTTAAGCCCCGTGGCCGTGACCCCGCCGGCGGGGATCGATGAAGCAATCACATTGAGCAATGGCTATGCCTACTACGCCGCAAAACAAGGCGCACGCTCGGCCAGCGGGGTTACGCTGGAAAAGGGCTTAACGGCGCGCTCGGGCATCACCGTTTTCGGCGCGCCGGGGTATTTCTCCGTCGACGTGCATCAAAGCGCAATGGCAGCGACCGTGCTGACAAACCCCCTGAAGCTTGGAAGGGTGCTGGCACTTCGCGGCACCGGAGTGCGCCCGCCGACCCAGTACGTTGGGCCGCGCTTTGCCCCCGACGCTATCGGAATCGCGATTGACACCGGAGCGGGGACAGCACGGGCCTCGCTGATTGTGGATTTCCTGGGTCAAACCATCCAGCGCATGGAAGGCGCGATTGAGCGAGGAGGCATCACCCTCAAGACTCGAGCCAGCTTGAATTACATCGCCGACGTTCCGCTCGAGGTCCATGCCGGGGTCAACGGTCTATCGGCCAAGGGCGGTTTCAAGTTTCAGCAGACGGTGGACGTGCCGTTCACGTCGGGCTTCAATCTGCAAGGTCTGGGAAACTTCAGCGGCTCTTTCGCCGTCACGGGCGATGGAACCGGTGCAGCGAAGATTGCAGTGGAAGCGAGCCTGACCATTGCAGGTTTCACAGTGTCGCTGCCACGGCCGCTAGAGATCGACCCCGACCGGCTCAAGGACTTGGCCAAACTGGTCTCCCTAGCCCTGTACGAAGCGGCAAGGGTATTGCTGCGCGACGCAGTCGAGCTCGTGAAGGCCTTTTTGCTGGGAGCGGTACGCTACACACTGTCGGCGGCCGAAGCCGGGCGCAAGCTTGTGACGTACCTCGTGGTGGAATGCCATGCTACAGCCGAGCAGCTCATCACCATTATGCACCAAGCTGGCGCCACGGCTGGCCGAGCGCTGGAACTGGTGCGCGATGGTGCCGCAGCGCTTGGTGAGTTCGCCTTCGAGACGGTTGTAGGCACGCTGAGCAAGCTCTACGCCGCGACCGAAGTGCTGACCACGCTACGCCAATGGGCCGAACAATTTGCTGGGGCAGCGGTCGAGAAAATTGCCGAGAACCTTGCTTGGCTGATGCGCAAGGGAGGCTTTGCAGCCCAGGCCATTGTCGACGAAGCGTGGAGGCACGTCAGGAACTTACCGAATGCTGCAAAGGTCTTCTCCCGTGTCTTGATGTTGGGCGGCGTGTCGGCCAGCGAAATCGCTAAACACCTCAAAGGGCTAAGCGTAAAAATTGAGGACGTTGGTGATATCCTGGGAAGAATTTTCGGCACCGACATTCTCGAAGAAATTCTAAAGCCAGCGTTTGGTCCGGGCGAAGCTAGCCGCGTCGCCGGCAACGTACAGCAAGAGTTAGGGCGCTTCAGCCGCAACGTGGAAGACGAATGGAACGACTTTTGGGGTAGGCTGGGCGTCAAGTGGTAGGACAGTCACTGTCACCACGTCCTGGTAAGAGCTGATCGATGAATATCGCCCGCTCTGCGGACATGCCCATGCTGGCGATGAAGGACCTATAGGCTTGCAGCTCTGTACGACAAATCTGCGTAACGTCGTTTTGCGCTAGGAGTTGGTGGAGCTTTTCGCGGTGGTCCAGGAGAACCTGCTCCAGCGCCTCAACATTGCGTGCTCGGCGGATGTCATTGCGTAAGGCTGGTATGGCCAGTGCTTGAGCCTGCGCGCGCAACTCCGCCAGCGTCAGAATCGCTCTGTAATTATGTACTATGTCGTAGGCTTTGGCCGACCCCATATCCCAATCGCGCCACTCCCAGCTGTTCCGTTCAGCCCTATCAAGCCCGGTGCGCGCCTGTTCGTAGGCAACCTGAGCATTTTCGACCGGGCCGGCGAGAGCTGCGCTGCTCGGTTGTCTTAGGAATTCTGTCGCCACACCCCTTACAATCCGCGAGAAGCGAGCGCGGCGCTGCGCACGACTTGCAATGTCACCGCTCCGAAATCGGTTGACCGCTGCCCGCAAGGCTCGCGATTCGGACACTGTCAGGTGTCGAAATCGCAACCGGTTGCTTTCTTTGGTCACCCAGATGAACTGACTGCGCAAAGGCGCGAAACGCATTCCCTCTGACGTTTCGACAAGAAGCGGGCCAGGTGAGAGCTCCGCCGCCGCTGCGTCAAATGGATGAGCTCCAACTCCGATCACAACAGGAGTGCCTAGTCGGGTAGCCGGGCCAGAATATGTTTCGTCCGCAGTGACAGGCTCCTGAAGCGGCACCATCAATAGCACTCCGGCCTCGCCACTCCAGGCCAGCTGGCGATCTAACCGCTGGGCGGCAACGGCCTCGGCGGCCGCGCGCTGATCACTGTGACGGGCATATGCTGGCTCGACCGCCCGCAACATGGGGCCGATCGCATTCCAGCGGCGTTGGTCTGTGAGTTGAGCCGGAGCGAAAGTCTGCTCTTCCGCCGCCGCGTGGCCGGGGAATGCGGCAAGCAACCAACTTGCGAGAAGCAGGCCCAAAAAGCCGGCAAGGAGGGAGCTAGGCCTTTTCATATCTGCCGCTCGAAGAACTCCCGCACACCGTCGAAACGCTCGAGCATGCCCATCGCTCGCCCGCTCAGGGCAATTTCTATGCGGCATGCGTTTGCGTTGTGGATCGCTGCGATGATGGAGGTACGGCTCTCTAGGTCGGACTTAACGTTTGGATGATCGTTGGCCTGACTGATGGCCTGGGCTGGGGTTCCGATCCCATGTGATGAAATCGGATAACAGAACTCTCCGCGGATTGAGGAGTGCAGGCCTCCAATGACTTCTGAAGTGCGAATAGCTCTGCTCTCTCCGGATGAGAATTCGATCATACGGACGCCAAAACGCTCGCTATCTCTTGTCCTAATTCGACTGAACCCAAGCAATATCCAAGAAACAAAGGTAGGATTCCAAAAGATGTTCGATTGATACTCGGAGACGTAAAATCCAGCTCTGTACTGTGCGGGAATGCTAAGGTATTGTGTATAAAATATGACGCAGGGATCAGCAATACGCTTTTCGGTTTGCGATCCCTCAATTGTGTAATTAGCTAACCCTAGCCTCTCACCGTAAGGAGTATTCCTCAAAGCCGACAACTGAATATCGTGATCCTCGGCGGCCACCTTCCTCCGGAAAGGGATCGCGCCATCTAGCATAGTCCGCATTGTATCAGACCATACGCGATAATCGTCGAGCACAGCGCGTAGCAACTCTCGCTGTCCTGCTAGTCGCCGCGTCGCTCCAAATTCGACGGTAAAGGCAATTGTCAGGAGAATAGCCGCGGGAATGCCCCTACCGTCCGCTTGGGCCGACAGCTCACGCCGAACCCCAGCCATAGCATCGCGGATAGCGATCAAGGCCGGGAAGTCCGCCGGCTCGCCAACGTAGGCGAGGTAGTCGCGGGCAATCTTCAATACCTGCGCGGCCTGCTCTGGGAAGCGCAAACGGAAATAAGGGCGCTCGCTCTCAGCCAGGTTGGTCCCGAGCGCCAGCGCCTCCGTGACGAACCCGACAACGGCGTTGATGTTTGGCAGGCCGTAGAAGTTGAAGGCGTCAACTTGCGCTGTACTTTCCGCCAAGGCGTTGGCGACAGCTGTACTCGCCTCCAGCGCGCCAACGCCCGCAACGTCGCCGGTTGTAACCTCGCTCTGCGCGAAAGAGACTGCTGGTCTCAACAGGGACGAGGCCCCGAGGGCAAATGCCCATCGCCCTAAGTTGCGACGCGTAGAGGATCCCGAAATCTTCATCCGACGTCTGACCTATTCTTCGTAGTGCGCATCGAATGTGATATCGCTGGGATCAACGTCATGTTTCGCCGCCAATAGGGCCCGCACTCGATTGCGATCGCCGGAAACTTGGAGCTCGAGGACTTCCCTGTTCCCGTTGTCCCTCACCAACGTGTAATGCACCCTTCGAGAACCGCGTCCATCGACTGAACCGGCGATAGTTACGACGTTCATGATCCGCGCCATCTCGTTCTCCCTACCTGTCGTCAGGATAAACTGTGCGGGGTTTTTATCTCCCGATGCAACAGTTAGCCCCGCTGGTTTAGCTCACACGCAACCTTCAACGTCGCGCCTTCAGATTCCAGGGCTCATAGGATGAGGACTGCGCCCGTTACCTTGTTCTCTGCACGAACAGCCTGTCATCGCCCACCGACTGGATGAAGACTGTGCCGTCCCAACTGGTGGCGTAGATCGTGTCGGTCATGTTGTAGGACGAAAACACCTTGGCCGCGTCCGCGACCAGCACCGCACGAGGCTCGGGACGTCGCCAGTCGATCGCTCCGTAGTGTACGAGAATCCGGTCGTTGACTCCCCGTGCCATCGCGACCGACGGCGAGGCGACTAGGGCCAAGACGACCCCGATCAATCCGACCAGTCGCCGTAAAAGAGGATTTGTCATTTCGCGGCTCCCCAGCCTCCTCTACAACCTTTCAGCGATCAACGAAATGCCAGAGGGCTGCGATCGATCTCGTCCTGAGCTGTCAGGAGATCCCATGCCGGAATCCCTGCGCACCCAGAGTGACAGGCCGCACCGTTGGATCTCCTAGAAACGGTGGCGAGTGCCGGCCTCAAACTCTGGCCACTCTTGCTGTTGTCAAAGCGACCTCGGCGCGCCAAGGCGACCAATTCCAGCGGATTAGGCAGCAGTTCTTGGCAATCTGATTTCAAGCAACTTGACAGCTTGAAATCTACTTGCTAATGCAACCTCGTACCCGCGGAGGCCGCCTTGACTTTCACCCTGTCTGAGATCGCCAACCGTATCGCGCAGCTAGAAGGCCGTGACGCCGCCCGCGTTCACGCTCAGCTGCGGAACCCCGCTATTCGGGTGCTGCTAAAGCCCATTGACAAAGATCGTGGGAAAACCACAGCCGTGATGTTTCCGCGGGAGGAGTTGATCCGCGCCAGAATCGCATCCGTGCTCATCGATATTGGCCATGACGCCGCGACGATCGCGGAGGCGCTCTCTCCTTTGGATCGCGAGATACGCCCGCCATACTTGGGCACCACTACACCGTGGCCGGATTCTTTCGCCACGCGCGGCGAGAACGGTGAGGTTCTGGGCTTCACATCTCCGCCGGCGCTTCCCGCTGTCATACGTGGCGTTCGTCAAGGCGAGATTTGGGAACTGAGGGTCCGGTTTACCCGCAACCATAGCGGTCACCGCGTAGTGACGTCAGACCTCGCTCTCGGGCAATGGGTTCGGGATGACGACGACACACTTGAAAAACTTGATCAGTCGTTTGAACACACTCGCCTGGCCGAACTGACCATTCCGCTGACGCCGCTGATCAAACCTTTGCTTTCGGAATTGCCAGAGCCGGAGGCCTAAGCCGTGTCACCGGATTCCCCACCGTCTGCTGACGCGCCTCTGTACACCACGGACCATCACGATCGATTTGGTGGAGCCTTGCGCGTCCCGGTTCAGGCGGTCACTTTGCTCGGCGGGGTCGTGATTGCCGGTCGCGTGATGGCCAGCGGATCACAGGCCGCGTCCGCAATGGTCGGTGTCGACATCAAGGTCCTCTGCGATCGGCTGAAAATCTCGGCATTGGCCATCGCCACCTGCGAAGTCGTCAGTTGGGTTCCCACGGTGAAACTGCTCACCAAAACGGCGAGCGGGAACTCGAATGTGGGCGTGGCCGTACCTGCTGCTGCCAGCCCTTCAGCGATGGTAAACTTTCGACTGTTCGCGACCGGCTAACATGTCCCGAGCTCCCGCCCGCTTCACTCAGGCCGATGTGGCAAAGGCGCTGAAAGGCTTCCTTGCGGCCGGCTTTGAGGTGGGTGCGCTGGAAATAACGGTTGACGGCGCAATCAGGATTGAGCGGCAGAACGAACGGGACAAGAACTCGTCTAGTCCGTTCGATGAGTGGAAGGAAAAGCGCCATGCGCGTCCGGCTTAAGGGCCTCAATCGGATCTCGAAGCGGCTCGCTGATGGGACCCTGGTGACCTACTATTACGCGTGGAAGGGAGGGCCACGCCTGCGCGGTAAGCTTGGTTCGCCAGAGTTCATCGCCGGCTACAACGAAGCGCTGAATGCCCGTAAGGCCTCGCCGGTTGGCGTGCTTCACTCGATTTTTGACGCCTACCAGTCGTCGTCAGAGTTTCGCGGCCTCGCTGACAGGACCGCAGCGGACTACAAGCGGCATCTGCGTGTAATAGCGGCGGAGTTCGGTGACTTTCCGATTGCGGCCATCTCCGACCGGCGATCTCGCGGAGAGTTTCTGGCTTGGCGGGATCGCGTCGCCTTAAAATCGCGGCGCGGCGCGGATTATCAGTTTGCCGTTTTCGCACGCTCGCTTTCTTGGGCCTTCAATCGCGGTCTCATCGCAATGAACCCGGTCGAGAGACCCGGCAGGCTGTACCGCGCGAATCGGACAGAGGCCGTGTGGACAGACACCGATGAGGCGGCGTTCTTGGCAAAAGCGCCCGCGCACCTCCATCTCGCATTGACCCTCGCGCTGTGGACTGGTCAACGTCAGGGCGATCTGCTGCGCCTCACTTGGACAGCTTACGACGGTCAATCGATCCGCCTGAAGCAGCAGAAGACTGGCGCTCGTGTGACGCTCCCGGTCGGCGCGCCTTTGAAGGCGGCGCTGGACAAGGTGATGACCTCCAAAAAGGACGCGGTCACCATCCTGACCACCGAGGCCGGCACATCTTGGACAGAATCCGGATTCCGCGCTTCCTGGCGCAAAGCCTGCGTGAAAGCCGGGGTATCCGGGGTGACGTTCCACGATCTTCGCGGAACTGCCGTCACCCGTTTGGCCGTCGCCGGATGCAGTGAAGCGGAGAGCGCCACAATTACAGGTCACAGCCTGCGTGACGTGGGCGCAATCCTCGATTCACACTACCTGAAGCGAGACGGCGGACTGGCCGAATCGGCTATCAGAAAGCTCGAAACGAGAACAAAAACGCCCAACTAGGCTCCCAACTGCTCGCCAAGCGTCTGGCGGACTTCTAGGAAACGCGCATTAATATCAATAAGATGAGATGGTACGCCCTCTCGGGCTCGAACCGAGGACCCTCTGATTAAAAGTCAGATGCTCTAACCAACTGAGCTAAGGGCGCATACCATTCCGGTGCTTTTGCAATCCGGCGTCGCGCCTTCTCTTGCAAACCGTCCTCGCGGTCAAGGGCTGGCTCGACGAACGCGTGGACCGGGGTTAGTCAGTCACGATGAAACCGCTGTCCGGCCTGCGCATCCTCGAGTTCGACGGCCTCGGCCCCGTCACCTTCGCCGGCATGGTTCTGGCCGACATGGGCGCGGAGGTCCTGCGCCTGCGCCGCAGCGCCGATGCCGGCCCGGCGGCGTTCAGCGAGGTCGGCGGGGCGGTGCTGCACCGTGGACGCGCCCCGGTTGACGTCAATCTCAAGAACCCCGCCGATCTTGCCGGTGTGCTCGATCTGGTCGGTGCAGCGGACGCGCTGATCGAGGGCTTCCGCCCCGGCGTCATGGAGCGGCTGGGACTGGGCCCGGATGTCTGCACCGACCGCAACGGCAGGCTGGTGTATGGCCGGATCACCGGCTGGGGTCAGACCGGTCCAATGGCGCAACAGGTAGGCCATGACATCAACTATATCGCGCTCAGCGGCGCGCTCCACGCGATGGGAGAGCCGGATCGTCCGCCGCGACCGCCCCTGAATCTGGTCGGCGACTATGGTGGCGGGGCGATGATGCTGGTCACCGGCGTGCTCGCGGCCTTGCTGGAAGCGAAGACGACGGGCCGGGGCCGCGTTGTGGACGCCGCCATGACCGACGGCTCGGCCCTGCTGATGAGCCTGTTCCAGGCCCTCGGTGCAAGCGGCCTGTGGAGCGGGTCGCGGGGGTCCAATCTGCTGGACGGCGGCGCACCCTTCTATCGCTGTTACGCCTGTGCGGACGGCCGTTTCATAGCGGTGGGGGCCCTGGAGCCGCAGTTTTACGATGCCCTGATCACGGGCCTTGGTCTGAGCCACCAGGAGGCGCCACAGCTCGACCTCGCCGCCTGGCCCGCACTTCACGCCCGGTTCGAGGCGATCTTCGCCACCCGTGACCGGGACGACTGGGCAGCGCATTTCGGGGACACGAACGCCTGCGTTACCCCGGTTCTGACCGGGGCGGAGGCCGCGAGCCATCCGCACAATGTCGCGCGGGGCACATTTGTTGATCCAGGCGTGCTGCAGGCGGCACCGGCACCGCGCTTCAACGGAACAACTGCCGAACCGACAGGGGAAGCGGCGTCAATCTCCCTAGCCGATGCCCGGAGCCGCTGGGCCTGAGAGCTCAGGCGACCGCGGCGTCAGGCTCGGGTCGCTCGATCGCACAGGCAGCGGCAAGGGTTGTCGCGAGCAATCCCGGATCGATCGGCTTGGTCAGGAAGCCCTGGACCCCGGCGGCTTCCCAGGCAGCCCGGTGCAGATCGAGCGCATTCGCCGTCAGGGCGATCACCGGTGTGGCACCGTTCATCGCACCGGCACGGATCCGGCGCGTCGCCTCAAGCCCGTCCATCACCGGCATCTGCATGTCCATCAGGATGGCATCGAACCTCTGCTCCGACGCCACCTCCACCGCCTCGGCACCGTTCTCGACCAGGGTCAGGTGGCAGCCGTGCGGCTCCAGCAGCAGTTGCAGGATACGGCGGTTCACCTCGTGATCGTCCGCGGCCAGGATGGATCGCCCCGCCAGCGACCCTTCCGTCTCGACCGGCCGGGCCCGCTGGATCGTCGCTTTCTCGACGACCGTCATCGGCAGGCTGAGAACAAAGGTCGAGCCCTCGCCATAGACGCTCTGCACGGACAGGGTGCCGCCCATCAGTTCGGCCAGTTTGCGACTGATCGAGAGGCCCAGACCGGTGCCGCCATAGCGTCGGGTTGTGCCGACATCGGCCTGTTCGAAACTGTTGAAGATCTGGGCCATCCGGTCTGCAGCTATGCCGCAGCCGGTGTCGGCCACCGCCATTGTCAGCCGGCCCTCCGCCCAGCTGACGGTAATGCTGACTTCGCCGTCCTCGGTGAACTTCACGGCATTGGACATCAGGTTGAACAGGATCTGCTGAACCCTGAGCGGATCCGTCCGCACGACAGCAGGCACATCCGGTGCGACCCGCACCACGAGCCGGACACCATTGGCCAGGGCGCGTGGCTCCCAAAGACGGACAATCGTCGACAACCGGTCGCGGACGACCATGTCCGCGCTTTCCAGCTCCATCTTGCCGGCCTCGATCTTGGAAAAATCGAGCACATCATTGAGGAGGCCCATCAGCACATCGCCCGCATCGATCAGCATGGACACATGCTCCCGCTGCTGACTGTCCAGCCGCGTCCGGCGGAGCAGATTGGCAGCGGAGATAACCGCGTTCATCGGCGTGCGAATCTCGTGACTGACCACCGCGAGAAAGTCCGATTTCGCAGCGCTGGCCACCTCGGCCCTGCGGCGCGCGTTCTGCTCGGCGTCCCGGGCAGACTTGAGCGCCCCTGTGGTGGAAGAACTCTGCTTAACCGTCACGACCAGGTGGCTCATATAGAGGATGCAGCCGATCGCGATCAGCAACTCCGGCCAGTTCCGGCTCGCGATGGCACTGAACGCCGGCAAGCCGAGGAAATAGGTCGCGTGGGGTGCCACAGCCGAAATCAGAACCGGTCGGGCATGGTGCATGTGGAGGCTGACATGCAGCAGGCCACCGGCGCACTGGACCATGGCGAACACACGCCCGACCTCGCCACCGGAGAACCACATATAGGCGCTCATGGCCCCATAGACGGCCACACCGAGCGCCGTTACCGCGCAGCACAGGGCGACGTAGAGACGGTCGGGCTGCCAGTCCTGCCGATGGCGGAACCGCCTGAAAACTGCCCAATCGAGCGCCTGCGTGGCCAGAACCGCCGCAAACCAAAGCGGAGGCCAGATCGAGGGGACCACGAACCATGCCGTAAAGCCGATAAAGGCCGCCAGTGCGATCCGTGTCTTGAGCTCCCGGTACCGCACCAGCGACACCATCGCATAGGCCGTAGTGGTCATTCACGCCCCCATCGTGCCTGCAGCCTAACGCAAATTCTCGAACGAATGGTTTCGGCGCGTGGTGACCAGGCGCGCGTTCGGCGTTATGGAACAGGTTATGCGGCCAGGCATTGGAGGGCCGTTCCCGGGAAAGACTCAGCTGATGAAACGCCTGATCGCCGTTCTGGCCCTTTCAATCGTCTCCGGTCTGGCCGCCTGCAGCGATCCGTTCGCCAATGATGCGGCGGTTACGGACGAGCCGCTTGAGGTGCCCCTTGCTCCGGTTGCCGAGGACGCCGGGGTTCCGGCGGCTGACCCGGGTGCTGCCGAGGCCCTGCCGGCTGATTCGACCACCACGCCCGCCGAGAAGCTGTCTTCCGAGGAATCGGTTCAGCCCGAAAGTGAAACACTCTTCTATTGACCCCGGTCGACAGTCCGGCGGCAAGCGAGGGTTTCGCGCTCCGCATCCTGATGAAGGTCCCAGTTTGACGCCAAGGCCCGCCTTGATTCTCATCGGCACGGCCGGCGTCCTGTTGCTGGCTACCCCTGCCGTCGCCGATCCGCGCGCCGAGATCCGCGGGGCGTTGGATGCCGATCTGCGAGCGCAGTTGGTCCGTGCGGTTGGTGAAGTCGACGGTGCCCCGTCCAACCGGTTCGAGGCCCGCCGCCGCGCGAGAGGCGCCCTGCAGGCGGCCGAGGCGCTGTTGCGATCCGAAGGCTATTATCAGCCGGTGCTTGAAGACGAGGTCGAGGGCGAGGATGCCCCTGTCGCCATCGTCAACGTGACCCCGGGACGCCGCTTCGAACTGGCCGCGATTCAGGTGGTCTGGACCGAACCGGCACCCGATGAGGTGACTGCGGACGCGGTCAGGGGTGAGGTCGGACTGACACCGGGTCAGGCCGGCCGCGCCGGCGACATCATCTCCGCCGAGGGCCGGCTCGTGGCCGGTCTGGCCCGCCGGGGCTATGCCGACGCGACCGCCCAACCCCGCCGGGTCGTTGTCGATCACACCGCCTTTACGGTCCAGCCGAGCTTCCGGATTGCAGCCGGTGCCCTGGTCAGACTGGACGGTGTAAGGCTCGAAACAACAAGCCGTACGAACTCCGACTGGGTTGCCGGTCTGGCACCATGGTCCGAAGGCGAGATCTACGATCCAGAGGACGTCGCGGAGCTGGAGCGTCGGCTGGTTGACACCGGGGTCTATGACAGTGTCGGTGTGGCCCTGAGCCCCGGCGAGCAGGCCAATGCAGACGGCAACCGCCCGGTCATCGTCACCCTGACGGATCGCCCACGCCGTATTCTCGAGGCCGGGGCGACCTTCTCGACCGCCGAAGGCTCTGGCCTCGACCTGATCTGGACCTGGCATAACCGTTTCGGACGCGCCGATACACTGGTCTGGCAGGCCCGCGCGGCCGATGTCGACAGCCGCCTGGGCCTCGCATTGAGTCTGCCGCACTGGCGTCGTCCCGGGGAATCCCTCGAACTGTCAGGGGCCCTGCTGAACGAGGACACGGACGCCTATCGGCGAACCGCCGTCGCCCTGTCGGCAGACCTGCAGCAACGGCTCGGCAAGACCTCGCATGTCAGTTTCGGCCTTGGGCTGGACGCGGGCAAATACGATGAGAACCGGTTCGATCCGCTGACCCGCATGCCGGTCAATTTCGACCGTGACCTGCTGATCCTGACCGCACGCGGCAGTGGCTATCTGGACCGTTCCGACGACCCGCTTGACCCCACTTCCGGATGGCGTCTCACCGCTTCCGCGCAGCCCACGGCCGTCACGGGCGAGGACACGACGCTGTTCATTCGGACCGAAGCCCAGGTGACCGGGTATCTGCCTCTGCAGGACGGAGCTCGGACGGTGTTGGCGGGTCGGTTGCGTATCGGCTCGATCATCGGCGGTGAGGAACTGACCGTGCCGTCCGACCGTCTCTTCTATTCCGGCGGCGGTGGTTCGGTGCGTGGTTTTGAGTATCAGGGTGCCGGGCCGCAGCTTCCGGACAACACCCCGCGGGGCGGTCTGAGCCTTTTCGAAACCTCCGTCGAAATCCGTCGCAATGTCTGGCGGAATTTCCAGGCCGTCGCCTTCGTCGATGCGGGCGCTATCGGCTTCCAGGCCACGCCGAACTTCAACAACCTGCGTTATGGAGCCGGGATCGGGGTGCGCTACAGACTCCCCTTCGGTCCGATCCGCGCCGACATCGCCTTCCCGCTTGACCGGCGAGACGGAGACGCCGACTTCCAGATCTATGTCAGCATCGGCCAGGCGTTTTGACCGATCCCGCCCCTCCTGCCGACGACGCTCCGGAGACGCCCGTCGAGGCCGTAGCGAAGACGCGTACGCGACTGCAGGCCCTGGCCTTCTTCGGCGGTATCGCGGCGGCTGTCCTTGCGGCCTTGCTTGTCGTCATCGCGGTCGGCGGGCGGATGTATCTCCTGTCGGATTCCGGGCGGGAGCGGGTAACCGCCCTGGTTGACGGCAAGGAACTCGGCCGCTTTGGCCGGATCAATGTGGAGGGCCTGAACGGCGATCTGTTCGACGACTTCACCATCGACCGCGTCACGATCACCGACGCGCGAGGCATCTGGCTGGAGGCGCGAGAGGTTCGTGTCGACTGGGACTGGTGGCCCCTCATCACCCGCCGGTTCCACGCGACCGAGATCGAGGCCGGGGTCATCCGGCTGATCCGTCGCCCCGAAATCGGGCCCTCGACCGAACCGCCGGGCCCACAGCCGCTGTCGATCGATATCGACCGGTTTTCAGCCGACATCGAGCTGCTGGAGGGCTTCAGCCGGGAGTACGGGCGCTGGAGGCTGTCTGGTGGGACCCGGCTGCCGCGCAAGGGGACCCGGACAGCCGTGGTCAGCGCCGTCAGCAACAGCCGGCCGGGCGATTTTCTGCGTCTGAATGCGACCATCGGAAACGCGCTCGAGGACCTGAGACTGAACCTGAGAGCCAGCGAGGCGCGCGGCGGACCGCTGGCAGGGGCCCTCGGCTATTCCCCGGACCAGCCCTTCTTCGCCACGGCGGTCGTCAATGGCGAGATCGTCGATGCTTCGGTTCGCACCGGCGACTTCGTACCGCTGGTGATCCGGGGCCGCTACGGTGAGACCCGGACGCGGATTTCAGGCTTTGCCGACTTCTCCGGCTCGGATCTGCTGGCCCCGTTCGCAGAGCGCATCGGTCGCACCGTGCGGTTCGGCTTCGCGACCTCAGGCGACAGCAATGACGACGGACGGATCGGGGTCGGCTGGCGGCTGATCGCGGAGAACCTGGAGTCCCGCGCCAGCGGTGAGATCAGGCTCAAGGACCAGAGCAGTCCGGACGGGATCCGGCTCGCCATCACGACACCATCCCTCAGCCGGTTGACCGGACAGACGAGCGGAGCGGCGGCAGCCTATGCGGGGGTCTTCCGCGGCGATGCCTCGCGTTGGCGGCTGGACGGATCCGTGGACCTGATCGACGCCGAGCTGTTGAGCTATCGGGCCCAACGACTCAGCGGATCGCTCAACGTCCGGGTCCGACCGGGGCGCATGGATCTCGACGGAGACCTTCGCGCCCGTGGCGGCTCAACGGCCGGGATAGTCGGCAGCCTGATGGGAGCGACACCGCGCCTCTCGTTCGAGGCCCTGCGACCGGCCGACGGTGCTGTTCTTCTCGAGCGGGTCAGTCTGACCGGCCAGGCGGTGACCCTGACGGGGTCGGGCGGGCGCACGCTCGTCGGGGGGCTCGGCTTCCGCGGTCGTGCCGACATCACCGATGCCGCACGGCTCAACCCGAAAGCCGGGGGCCGGTTCGGCGGTGCCGTTTCGGCGTCCATGGCCCGCAATGGTGCCGCCTGGCAGCTCAGGTTCGACGGGCGTGGGCGCGGTCTGACGACCGGCATGGAGGAACTGGACCGTTTGCTGGGGTCCGTGCCGCGCCTGCAACTGACAGGGACACTGGATAAAGGTCAGGTCGCGGTTGAGCGGGCCCAGCTGACCGGAGCCCGGGCGACGGCTGCGGCCCGGGGTCTGATTGCGGGTGACGGGGTCATGCGGATCGCAATGGACTGGAACGCCACCGGACCTTTCGGCGTGGGCCCGGTCGCCATTGACGGAACAATGACGGGCGCGGGCACCCTGACCGGAACCCTGGCCGAACCGCGCGCGGACCTGAACGCCCGTTTCGCCAGGGTGAGCGCCGGCTCACTGATGCTGACTGACGCCGAGATGATCCTCAGCCTTCGGCGGGGAGACGACGGCTCGGACGGTCGCATCGCCCTGACCGCCGGTTCAAACTACGGCCCGGCAAGAGCCAGCGGGAATTTCTTCCTCGGGGGGGACAGTCTGCGGCTGACCGGGGTGAGTCTGGACGCCGGCGGAATCACCGCCGAGGGCGCGCTCGCCTTGTCGGGCAATATCCCGTCAAGCGCCGACCTCTCCTTCACGGCGCGCGCCGGAGCCTTCCTCACCTCGGGCACGGCAGATGGTCGAATCCGTCTGACAGATGGGACCGGAGCCGATACCGCGATCCTGGACGTCACCGGGCAAAACGTGCGGCTGGCGGGTTCTGACTGGGTCCTCCGCACCTTCGAACTCAACGGTCGCGGCAAGCTGGATCGCCTGCCGTTTGCGCTCAAGGCTGACGTCGGGGGGGACACACCGGTGTCATTCGAGGGAAGCGGAGTCTATTCCCGCAGCGGCCCCTCACAGACCGTCGTCCTCGAGGGCGGCGGACGTGTGCGTGAAATCGCCTTCAATACCCGTAATCCCGCCGTCATAGCCCTGTCGGGCGATGGCCGTATCGCGCGGCTCGATCTGGGCATCGGTGGCGGCGTGCTCCTGGCCGAACTTCGGCAGGATTCCCGGGCGGCCATCATCGAAGCCAATCTGACCAGCATCGACCTCGGCTCCCTGATTCAGGACATGCGCGGCCGGGTCACCGGCCGGCTGTCGCTGCGCGGGGCCGGCGATGACCTGTCCGGCTCGGCCAATGTGTCACTCGACGATATCCGCAGCATCGACGCACCCGGAGGCATCGCAGTCGACGGTACAATGAGCGCCCTGCTCGTCAACAACACCCTTCGCGTCCAGGCCAATGCGGCAGACGGGGACGCGGTGCGGGCCGTGGCGGACATCACCCTGCCTGTCGAGGCGTCCGCTGCGCCTCTCCGGTTGGCGATCGTTCGCACGCGCCCAATGTCCGGCGATGTCTCCATCGAGGGACAGATCCAGCCGATCTGGGACCTTCTGGCCGGTGGCGAGCGATCCCTCTCGGGGCAGATCAATGCCCGCGCCGCGATCGCCGGTTCAATCGCGGAGCCGCGCCTCAACGGCCGTCTGGATCTGCAACAGGGCAGTTTTCGCGACAGCGCGACGGGTGTTCGGCTGGACAATGTCACCTTCGCAAGCCGCTTCGACGATACGACGGGCCTGGTGGAGCGTTTCAGCGCCGTCGACGGCGCAGGAGGATCCGTCAGCGGCAACGGCAGGATCGGCCTGAAAGAGGGCTCGGGATCCAGCTTCCAGCTGCTGCTCAACCGGTTCCGCATCATCGACAACGATGTCGCCGAAGCCCGGGCCTCCGGGCTTCTGACCGTGACCCGCGGCACCGAGGGCAACATCACCCTGGCCGGCGAGATGGACATCGACCAGGCGCGGATAGAGGCCAATCCGCCCGGCTCGACCGGTATCGTGAGCATGGATGTCATCGAGATCAACCGCCCCGGCGGCGACGTCCCCGAGGCGGACCAGAACCAGCAGCGCGGCCTTCAATTCGGACTGGATATCGCCCTGCGATCCCCGGGGGGCGACGTGCGGGTCATCGGACGCGGGCTGAACGTCGAAATGAACGTCGACGCCCGCGTGACCGGGACCCTCGCCCGGCCGACCCTGAGCGGCACGGCCCGTGTGGTCCGGGGAGACTATGACTTCGCCGGCAAGCGATTCGTCTTCGACCAGCGCGGCGTAGTGACCCTTTCGACCAATCCGGAGCAGATCCGGTTGAACCTGACGGCGACCCGCGAAGACCCGGCCCTGACGGCTTCCATCCGGGTCACGGGGACGGCAGCGCGGCCGGATATCGTCCTGACCTCGACCCCGGCCCTGCCACAGGACGAAATCCTGTCCCGGGTCCTGTTCGGACGCTCGGCGTCCCAGCTGTCACCCCTCGAGGCCGCGCAACTGGCGGCCGGCGTCGCGGCCCTGGCCGGAGGCGGCGGATTCGATGTGATCGGAAACCTGAAGACCCTGGCCGGACTGGACCGGCTGTCGTTCGGCGGCCAGGCGTCAAGCCTGACGGTCGCCGGCGGACGCTACATCACCGACGACGTCTATCTGGAGATCATCGGCGGCGGCGAGACCGGTGCGGAGGTCAATGTCGAGTGGCAGGTGCGCCGGAACCTGACGGTGAGTTCAAAATTCGGCGGACAGGGCGAGGCCAGTCTTTCGATCCGCTGGCGCCGGCAGAGCCGCGAACCGGGCACCGGTCGCGAGGACCGACGCCCGGGTCTTTGATCCGGCCTTACTGGGCGGCTGCCAGGCGGATCCGGTCAAGCGCACGCGCGCCCCGGATGCCGGCGATGTGCAGGTCCAGCTGGATAACCAAAATCACGAGCCCGACATACAACTGCCAGCCCGGTGCAGCCGCTTCAGCCACGCCTTCCTGCCCCGACATCACCATGCTGAAAAGCCCGGAGAGCAGGCTGAACGCCACCAGGATCGCGAAGATGATCGGGATGACGACATTCGGCTTGGCCCATTGCACCAGACCCAACACCAGTTGGATGACGCACAGACCGATCGCGCTCCAGATGGCGATCTGCACTGCGATTTCTCCCATCCCTGCCATCTCGGGCGCATCGGCGGCCGCTGCGGCCATTGCGGCCTCCATCTCGGCGGAACCGCCGGACACCAGAAAATAGACGCCGACGGCGCCCCAGATCACACCGAGAAAGATCGCCAGCGCACTGGCACGCGAAGCGCCTATCGCCTCGGCCTCGGTCGTGATCGACGCCATCGGATTCACAGCCTTGATCCAGTCAGTCATTGGGTAGTCCCTCCTCAAAGTTGGGTTGAGCCTAGCTCGCTCGTCGCCGAGGGGAAACCCGCAGCTCGCCTTCACCTTTCATCTGCGGACCGCTAGGGTTGGGATGCATGCGTATTCTACCCCCCGACCAGATCGTGCTCGACCATGTCGCAGCGCGCGAGCCCGCCATCATCGGCCGCGCCGTCGACTGGGCGAATGTGAATTCCGGCAGCCGCAATGCGGATGGTCTGGCCCGGGTCCTGGCGCTGCTTGAGGTCGAGGCCCGGAACCTGCCGGCCGAGGTCGTGCGCATCCCGACACAGGCGTCCACGACCGTCACAGACGACGGTGCGGTGCGCAGCGAGGCCCATGCCGATGCGCTGAGGATCACCGCCCGCCCCGACGCGCCGATCCAGGTCGTGCTGACCGGCCACTATGACACCGTCTTCCCTGCCGGGAGCCCCTTCCAGACCGTGACGACCCGTTCCGATGGCGCCCTGAACGGCCCGGGCATCGCGGACATGAAGGGCGGGATTTCTGTCCTTCTGGCCGCACTGGAAGCGTTCGAGACCCATCCGGACCGGGCGCGTGTCGGCTGGACCGTCCTGTTGTCACCGGATGAGGAAATCGGCTCGCCCGCCTCGGCCGCCCTTCTGGCCGAACTGGGCGCGCGCGGTCATGTCGGCATGACCTATGAGCCGGCGCTGTCCGACGGGACCCTGGCCGGTGCGCGCAAGGGCAGCGGCAACTACCACCTGATCGTCACGGGCAAGGCCGCCCACGCCGGCCGGGCCTTCCACGAAGGGGCCAATGCAGTCGCCGGCGCGGCCATGATCGCCGCCCGCCTGCACGGTCTGAACGGCCAGCGTGAAGGCGTTACCGTCAACGTCGCGAAAATCAGCGGCGGCGGGGCCCTGAACGTCGTGGCTGACAATGCCGTCGTCCGCTTCAACGTCCGCGTCCCTGACGCCCAGTCATCGGCCTGGATCGCCGAAACGGTCCGCCAGATCGCAACCGAGCCCCCCTTCCCCGGCCTGACGCTGGACCTGCACGGCGGCATGACCCGCGCACCCAAACCGATGGACGCCAGCCAGACCGCCCTGTTCGAGGCCGTCCGCGAGACCGGTGCCCTGCTGGGCCAGCCGATCGCCTGGAAGCCCTCGGGCGGCGTCTGCGAAGGCAACAACCTGCACGCAGCAGGCCTGCCAAACATCGACACCCTCGGCGTCCTCGGCGGCGACATCCATTCGGATCAGGAGTTCGCCTGGCCCGCCAGCTTCGTCGAACGCGCCCAACTCAGCGCCCTGATCCTGTGCAAGATCGCCTCGGGCGAGATCGATGCGCTGAAACTCAAAGCCCTGCGTCTGGAGACGATGTAAGCCCATGCTCGTCGTCCGTCCCGCCGGCCCCGCCGACCTCGACTTCCTGCTGGAGCTGGCCATCCTGTCCGGGCCGGGCTTCACCAGCCTGCCAGAGGATCCCGACCAGCTGGCCGAGCGGCTGGACCTGAGCCGCGACAGCTTTGCCGGCAAGATCGGACCAAGCCATCGCTGGTACACCCTGATGCTGGAGGAGACCGAGACCGGCGATGTCGACGGCATCGGCTCGGTCAAGGCGGCCGTCGGGCTGAACCGGCCGTTCTTCTCCTTCCGGGTGGTGACCAACACCCAGTCGTCGCCGTCACTCGGCATCAAGCTGGAACAGAAGACCCTGGTGCTGGTCAACGAATGCACGGGCTGGAGCGAGGTCGGCTCGCTGTTCCTCAAGGCCGACCGGCGCAAGGGCGGCGCCGGACGACTGCTGAGCCAGTCACGCTATATGCTGATCGGGGCCGAGCCTGACTTGTTCGCCGACACGGTGCTGGCCGAGCTGCGCGGGGTCTTCACGCCGGACGGGGCCTGTCCGTTCTGGGACCATGTCGCGCACAAATTCTTCCCGATGGATTTCGACGAGGCCGACCGGATGACCGGCTCGACCGACAAACAGTTCATCCTCGATCTGGCCCCGCGCCACCCGATCTATATGGACCTGCTGCCCGAGCCCGCCCGCGCCGTGATCGGCAAGGTCCATCCGCAGGGCGTGCCCGCCATGGCCCTGCTGGAGAGCGAAGGCTTCCGCCCCAACGGCCTGATCGACATCTTCGACGCCGGCCCGACCGTGACCTGCGATCGCGACAACATTCGCACCGTCCGCGATGCCCGAAGCCTGAGGGTGGCGGTGGCGCAGGAGGTGGAGGCTGAACTGCCGGCCCTGATCTCCACCTCCAGCGTCGGCGGCTTCCGCTCGGTGCGCCAGCGCGCGGCGATCGAGGGGGATGTCGTAACCCTGACAGCCGAGACCGCGGACGTCCTGCGGGTGAAGACGGGCGACATCGTGCGGGTGAAGACGTGAGTGACCAAATGACGGCTTTCAAATCCATCGACCCCGCCACCGGCGAAACCGTCTGGGAGGGTGCCGCCGCCTCGGCTGCCGAGGCTCAGGCCGCCTCCGACCGCGCCCGCGCCGCCTTCCCCGACTGGGCGGACCGCTCGCGTCAGGACCGGATCGATGCGGTCAAACGCTATCAGACGGTGCTGAAGGCCCGCGCCCCGGCCATGGCTGAGGCGATCTCCAGAGAGACCGGAAAGGCCCTGTGGGAGACCACGGCCGAGCTCGGCGCCATGGCGGGCAAGGTCGACATCTCGATCCGCGCCTATGACGAGCGCACCGGCGAGCGCACGGCCGAGACCGGCTTCGGCCACGCAACCCTGCGCCACCGGCCGCATGGCGTGGCGGCGGTGCTGGGGCCGTTCAACTTCCCCGGCCACCTGCCCAACGGCCATATCGTCCCGGCCCTGCTGGCCGGCGACACGGTGGTGTTCAAGCCGTCGGAAGAGACGCCCCTCATCGGCCAGCTGATGGCCGAGGCCTTCGCCGAGGCGGACCTGCCGGCCGGCGTGGTCAATGTCGTCCAGGGCGGACGCGACACGGGCGCGGCCCTGCTGGACAGCGGCATCGACGCCCTGATGTTCACCGGCTCGGGCGCGGCGGGTGCCCATTTCCGGCGGAAATTCGCCGATGATCCGCATGTCATTCTCGCCCTCGAACTGGGCGGCAACAATCCGCTGGTGGTCTGGGATGCGGCGGATGCCGAGGCCGTGGCCGGGATCGTGGTCCAGTCCGCCTTTGTCACCACGGGCCAGCGCTGTTCCTGCGCCCGCCGCCTGATCGTGCCGGAAGGGCCGCAGGGCGATGCCATCGTCGAGGCGGTCAACGCCATGGTCGAGCGGCTGATCCTCGCTCCGTGGAATTCGACGCCCGAGCCTTACGCGGGACCGCTGATCTCGGCGAAGGCAGCGGAAGCCGCGCTGAAGGCCCTGCAGGACCGGATCGACACGGGCGCGAAGGTGATCCGCGCCTCCGGCCCCGTCGGCAACCTGCCCGGTGCCTTTGTTGCGCCCGCCATCATCGACGTCACCGGCGTGGATGTGCCCGACGAGGAGATGTTCGCCCCCTTCCTGTCGGTGACCCGGGTCGCCAGCTTCGACGCCGCGATCGCCGCGGCCAACGCCACCCGCTACGGCCTGTCCGCCGGTCTGGTCAGCGACGATCCGGCGAACTGGGACCGCTTCATCCGCCGCATCCGCGCGGGCGTCGTGAATTTCAACCGCCCGACCACGGGCGCCGCCGGCGACATGCCCTTCGGAGGCCTCGGCGCCAGCGGCAATCACCGCCCCAGCGCCTACTACGCCGCCGACTACTGCGCCTATCCGGTGGCCAGTTTCGAGGCCGGGGCGGTGAAGAATATTGAAGGTGAGATCAAGGGGTTGCGGGGATGAACCTCCAACTCCGCGACAAGCGCCGAATTGGTCCGGAGCCCCTTTCAGAACGTCTGAAGGATCCCCTTCGCTTTGTGGCTGTCTGGATCCCGATTTTTGTTGTCGCGTCGGCATTCATCACAGTTGTCAAAGCTTGGGGCGGCAACTGGAGCATGGGCACCTTGATCCTTGTTTGGTGCGCCATATTCGGCGGACTGGTCGCCGTCATCTCAATCTCAGGCCTCTTTGGCCCTGGACGAGAGCGTTCCCTAGCCTTCGGAGTTGCCGGCTTGGCGTTGGCGGCCCTGGTCTGGTTTTGGGGCCTCCCGATGCTGGTGACCCTCGGTCTCGTCAAAGTCCTGCCAATCACACCGATCGCGCCATGACCTCCACCCTCGAAGCCAATGCCGACGGCCTGATCGGCCCGACCCACTCCTATGCGGGTCTGTCGCCGGGCAACCTCGCCTCCAGCCTGAACAAGGGCGAGGCGTCCAACCCGCGCGCGGCGGTCCTGCAGGGCCTCGACAAGATGAAGACGCTGGCCGACCTCGGCCTGCCGCAATATGTCCTGCCGCCGCATGAGCGGCCCAACATCCCCTTCCTGCGCAGCCTCGGCTTCACCGGCTCCGACGCCCGGGTGCTGGAACAGGCCTGGAAGGACGCGCCGACCTTTGCCGCCGCCGCCTGTTCGGCCTCGCCCATGTGGGCTGCCAATGCAGCCACGGTGACGCCGTCCGCAGACGCCGCCGACGGACGGGTGCATTTCACCCCCGCCAATCTGGTCACCAACCTGCATCGCTCGCTGGAGCACGAACAGACGAAGCGGTCGCTGGACGCCCTCTTCCCCGACCCGGACCGGTTCGCCGTTCACGACGCCCTGGCCTCCGTCGCCCACCTCGCCGACGAGGGCGCGGCCAACCACGTGCGCCTGTGCGCCGACCACGGCGAGCCCGGCGTCAATCTGCTGGTCTGGGGTCGCGAGGCCTTCGAACCCTGGGCCGACGCCTTCCCCGCCCGCCAGACGCGTGAGGCCTCGCAGGCGGTGGCCAGCCGCCACGGCGCGTCCGGCGTTGTGCTGGCCCGCCAGTCCCGCGCCGCCATCGCCGGCGGGACCTTCCACAATGACGTGGTCTGCGTCGGGGCGCTGGAGACCCTGTTCTTCCACGACCTCGCCTTCGAGGACACGGCCGGCACCAAGGCCGCCATCCGCGCCGCCGCCGGGGACCGGTTCGAACCGGCCTTCGTCGAGGTCTCCTCCGCCGACCTGCCGCTGGCAGACGCCATCTCCAGCTATCTGTTCAACTCCATGCTTGTGCGGATCCCCGGCGAGGACCGCCTGACCCTGATCTGCCCGACCGAGACCCGCGACAACGCCCGCAGCCATGCCTTGGCCGAACGCCTCGCGGCTTCGAACGGCCCGATCGGCAGGGTCGAATACGTCGATGTGCGCCAGTCGATGCGCAACGGCGGCGGCCCCGCCTGCCTGCGTCTGCGCGTGGTGCTGACCGAGGCCGAACAGGCCGCGACCAACCCGGCCATGCGGTTGACCGACGAACTGCACGCCCGGCTGTCGGCCTGGGGTGCCAGACACTACCGTGACCGGCTGACGCCCGCCGACCTCGCCAGTCCCGACCTGCTGGAGGAGAGCCGCGTCGCGCTGGATGAACTGACCGGCCTGCTGGGTCTCGGCGGCGGCTTCTATCCGTTCCAGCGAAACTGAGGCGCACACGGTGGCGAGCAACCCGTTCCTGATCGCCGGCGGGGTCCTGAGTGCCCTCGCCGCCCCCGCTAACTGTCCGTACAGACTGTTGTCAGGGCCGTGACGGTCAGGACCGGCCTTACGCCGCGAAACGCCCACCCCGCGCCGCATAGGCCTGGGTGCCGCGGGTGAAGACCCGGTCGGACGGCAGTATGGCGTCGATCGCAATATCGTCCGCGCCCCTCAGACGACCGTATATCGGGCCAAAATCCTGCAGGGTCTCTCGCTTCAACTGTTCGATCGAATCGATGACGAAATAGACCTGCTGGAAGTCGTCGATCCGGTAGAGGGTCCGCATCACCCGCTCGAGATCAAAGCCGAGCCGGTTGGGGGACACGTCCTCCAGCGAGAAGACGCTCTCGGTCGCCGAGGAGACAATGCCCGCCCCGTAGATGCGCAGGCCGTCCGCGTCCTGCATCAGGCCGAACTCGACCGTATACCAGTACAGCCGGGCCAGGTTCTGCAGCACACCCAGCGAGGCCGCGCGCTGCCCGCCCTTGCCATAGGCCTCCATATAGGCGGCGAAATCGGGATCGCTGAGCATCGGCACGTGGCCGAAGACATCATGGAAAATGTCGGGCTCCTGCAGATAGTCCAGCTGATCCGGCTTGCGGATGAACTGGCCCGAGGGAAAGCGACGGTTGGCCAGGTGGTCGAAAAAGACATCATCCGGCACCAGGCCGGGCACACAGACCACGGTCCAGCCGGTCAGGGCCTGGAGCTTGGGGTTCATCACCGAGAAATCGGGAATACCGCCAGTGTTGAGATCCAGCGCCTTCAAGCCCTGAAGGAAGACATCGGCGGCGCGGCCGGGCAGGATCTTCATCTGCCGGGCATAGAGGACATCCCAGGTCTGATGCTCCACCTCGGTGTAGGACGCCCAGTCCTGGGGGATGGTCCAGTCGGCGGCCGCGCCCTCAGGAGGCTTGTCGAACACATGTTCGAAGTCGGACATGGACCTTCTCCTGCAGCCTGCGGGCTCTCACGGACCCTTGCAGGCAATCTAGGCCCCTGACATCGCCCGCGCCAGCGGCGGAGCGGCAGACGTTGATGATGAAAACGCAATGACCGGACCGCGCCGCTTCCATGCCCGGTCCGCCCGGGGCCCAAATCGCCACCGGTTCGAGGATCATGGCGAAGAATGCCTGGCCCCTCCCGGACCTTATCCGCTTCAAGCCTTCGTTTTCCTGACAGATGCGCTTGGCTTGGGGGTTTCCACAGTCCTAGAGTAGGCGGGACGGGCGCCGCTTCGGACCGCCCACCAGGAAAGTTCGGCCCATGCCGGAGACCGACCGCACGCCACCAGGGCGTGACGACCGGTCCCGGCCCCGACGGTCCGACGGGCAGCGCGCCAGGAACGGCGCCGCCGGCGACCCAGGGGCTTCAGGTCGGGATGCGCCTCTCTATGGCGCACTCGATCTCGGGACCAACAACTGCCGGCTGCTGATCGCAAAGCCGGCGCGAGACGGCTTTCGGGTCGTCGATTCCTTCAGTCGAATCGTCCGCCTTGGGGAAGGCCTGTCCCGCACGGGCCGTCTCGACGACAGGGCCATGGACCGGGCCTATGACGCCCTCGTGCTTTGCGGCGAACGGGTTGCCAAAAGGGGCGTCGACGCCTCGCGACTCATGGCGGTGGCCACCCAGGCCTGCCGCCAGGCCGAGAATGGCCCGGCCTTTATCGAGCGGGTGCGGGCCGGTACGGGTCTGCACCTGCGCATCATCGACCCGATGGAAGAGGCCCGGCTGGCGGTCAGGGGTTGTCTGAACCTGTTCGACCCGTCGGCGGATGCCGTCCTGGTGGTCGATGTCGGCGGCGGCTCGACCGAGCTGAACTGGCTGTCCAAACGCGAGGGCTCATTTGTGCTTGAGGGCTGGATGTCGGCACCGGTGGGGGTCGTTACCCTGGCCGAGCGGCATCCCGAGCCGACCAGCGGTCTCGACGACTGGTATGAGGCCATGGTCGCCGACATGAGCACGGCGATCGCTGGGGCACCGGTCGATCCGGCCCTGCGCCGTGTTTTCATGGCCGGCCGGGCCCATATGGTCGGTACCTCCGGCGCCATCACCAGTCTGGCGGGCATCCATCTCGGCTTGCGGCGCTATCAGCGCAGCCTGGTCGACGGCCTGTGGATGAGTCGCAGCGAATGCGAGGCCGCCGCCGAGACGCTCAAACGGCTGGGTGCAGCCGGACGCGCAGCGGAACCCTGTATCGGCCCCGACCGTGCTGACCTGGTTCTGGCCGGTGCGGCCATCATGGAAGCGGTCCAGCGGGCATGGCCCTCCGACCGGGTTCGGGTCGCCGACCGCGGCCTGCGCGAGGGCCTGCTGCTGCAGCAGATGCGCGAGGACAGAAAACCGACCCGCAGACGCCGACGCGGTCGCTCCTAGTTGCTCACCTCAACCGGCAGGGTGACGTCGCAGACCGAGAAATCAACAAACGCCGTAACTGTCTGCTTAAAAACGCTTTCTGGGCTCTCTTCAAATCTGGTTTCTACCGCGTTTCTCCACAAAGAAATGTCGGCATGCCAAAGAGGCTTTGGGCCTTCGAGATCGCAATCTTTCAGAGCGGCGGCGGGTCCCTGCCGCGTTCGCGAACTGGCAAATACGTTAGCACATTCACGCTTGGGCCAACCGTGACATTCTTGCCGTCAAGCAAAAACTAAAGCGAAATCAGTCGTCAAGCAAAAAATGATCGCGCTTGCCACGGCCCGACTCTTCGTAGAAATCGACGGTCGCCCTGAAACGAGGTGACCATGAAAGACCGCATTGAGTTCGTAGCCAGCATCCGCCCTGACAGCGGAGGCGGCTTCCCGATGACCCACATCGACCTCGATCCAAAATCCCTCGCGGACAAGGATCGGGGCTACGGTGCCGTGAGCGTCCCCATCAACGCTGACCTCCGACAATGGATCGCCCAGATGATGGTCGAATGGCTCGAAGAGACATCGAGGTCTGCTTTCTGACGGTCCCCCAAGGTTCGCCAGAAGGCGACCGAGTTTTGGTCTTTGACATCGTTGATTCACCTGGAGTGAGGCAGTCACGCGCCGCCGAAGATTGCCCTCCAGGCATTGTCATTACCGTTCGCCCGGCGGTCTCGATGCGGCGAACGGATGCCCCCATTCTATGTCTTCGGTCACTTGGAGATGATCTTGGAAACCGTGCTGTTCTCCGTCATTTGGATATTTCGTGCAGCTTCGGTTTGGACAACATCTTCACTATTCTCCATCATTTGGATATTTCGTGTGGCCTCCGTTGGACAATATCTTCCCTTTGCGGGGGGATCACTCCACCCACAAAGGTCTTCTCCAAATTCGAACGTCTGCGGTTTCGGTGCCAGCGAGGGCGCCCCTGAAACACCTCAGAGTCCGTCGCGGCTCTCGGCTGAGTGCCACTGGTCAGACCACACCATCTCCCGGTCGTCCGAGCGCATGTGCTGGCCCTTCATCATGTAATTCACCGCTTCGTGGTGATCATCGATCCTCGTCAAGCAATAACTCCCAGACGGCACGACCGCGTTCCAGATGCCGCCTCGCTCGCCTGGGAACAACGAGCCCAGGAGTTTGATCTTCTCCAAGCTTGGCATCCGCCACAGTCCATGGACGTGGATGTTCGTCTCGACCTTCTCGAAGACGAACATCGCCCGCGCCCGTTCGTTCGCGGGGTGCTGGTGAAATCGTCTGCCGAGAAACGCCGCATCGACGCGGGCAAGCAGCTTTCCGAGATGACCCTTCGCTGCACTCAGAGGAACATCGCGGTTCCAGGCGAGCGTGATGGCGTAGTTCATCCCGAGCTTGAACGCCCATTCGGCGTAGGCCGCCTTGAACTTCGTAAGGTTCGAAACCTGAAATTTTGTTTCGTCTTGGATGTTGCCCATATCTCTATTTAACACGACTGAACTGGCGGACGTTAATTCTATCTACTGTGCCGAATACTTGGCTTGACGGCACCTGTGGCCCGCGCCACAAGCAGCCCATGCAGCCATCCACGCCCCTCTCCAGCCGAACGTTAGCCGCGCTTTCGACAAGCGCACGGCACATCGGCACTCGGAGATCGCATGGACAACTTCCCGCTCAACATCGTCACGGACCACTCCACGCCGAGGGCTGAAACTCGCCGCTCCTTGTCTCCTTTCGACGGATGGTGCCTCGGCCTCGTCGGCGACATCGAGACCCTGGCACCTGGATTTCTTCTCCACGTTTTGAAGTCGTCGCCCAAGTGGCGCCAGAGCCTGTTTACGGCCTTGGCCTTCGGCATCCTTGATCGTCCGGACGACTTCGTTTTGAAGGCGACAGCCAGGACGTGCGAGGACTTGGACTGGCGAAGTGTCGTGCGTGTCCTTGCGGACGCGCTGCGCTCGATGTCCGCCCGAGACATAATCACAGCTACCCTGGGCGTAGCCCCGCACGCCCTGGCGGGGTCTCTCAGCAAGATCGGCATGCAGCCGCTCCGCTCTGCCGACTGTTACCGAAAGCTCGTCACAGTCCTGGTAGCATCAGACGCGGACTCACGCGCTCGGGCAAAGACGCTGATGCAGTTGAACCGGCTCGACTCCGAACTTCTGGAGGTCGTGCTGTTGATCGACAGCATCGCCCTGTTCCCCGAGATCATCATGCGTGTCCGCTGCCGCGCTGATGCGCGGTTTCTGACCGGCATCATCGCCGCGATCCGGGTTGTCAGCGACGTAACAGATGAGGCCATTCGTCAGTCGCTGGATGCCCGAAAGATCGGATTCCGTAGCCACGAATTTGCAGACGCTTGGTTGTCCAAAGCCCATCGATTGCCGCCGGTCAGCGATGCCTTGCAGCAGCACTCCGAGTTCACGCGCGTCACGCCCGCAAGTGCAGAAGAAGTCGGGCGGGCCTTCAACAACTGCATGCGGACTAAAATGAACCTGTTGGTGACGGGAGTTTGGTCTGCGTGGGTGTGGGCTCCCGGAGATGTCATCGCCGCCCTGACCAAATTCGACGAAGGAATCGTGCTGTCGGGCATCCATGGCCGGTCGAACGGTGACGTTCCCCCGGCAGTGGCCCACCGGCTTCGCGAGACTCTATCGGCCTTGGGTGTCCTGTGCTTGACACGATCCGAAGTGCCCGAAGTGCTTCGCCCCCTGACCATGGGTCGTTGGGACAGTTTCGAGTTGGATGAGCTTGAGTTCGGATAGCGAAGCCATGAGGGGTATTGCCGGTCGCGACCGTGACCCTCTTCAACCTATGGCTTGACCCGCCCCTGCTGTCGCTTCAACCAAGCGAACTACAGGGAGGCGATCAGTGGCTAAACTTACCCAGGCCGAACTTGAACGGCACCTCTGGCAAGCGGCGGACATCCTGCGCGGGACCGTCGATGCCGGGGACTACAAGCAATACATCTTCGCCCTGCTGTTCTACCGGCGCCTCTGCGACGTGTGGGACGAGGAGTTTGAGAAGCTCCTGGCCGAGACGGGCGACCGCGAGGAAGCCGCCGATCCCGACGAACATCGCTTCCACGTCCCGCCCGAGCACCGCTGGGATGCCCTGCGGAAACGCTCGACCCAGATCGGCCAGCATCTCAACAACGCCTTCGCCGCCATCGAAGACGCGAACCTGCGGCTGAAGGGAATCTTCGGCGACGTGGACTTCGCCAACCAGGAACGCTTCCCCGACGCACAACTCGAAAAGCTGCTCGCCCACTTCGAGAAGCACCGGCTGCGAAACGCCGACGTGCCCGCCGACATGTTGGGCGATGCCTACATGTATCTCATCAAGCAGTTTGCGGAAGGCTCGGGCAAGAAGGGCGGGGAGTTCTACACGCCCCGTCAAGTCGTCCGGCTGATCGTCGCCTGTCTCGATCCCCAGCCCGGCATGTCTATCTATGACCCGACCGGCGGGTCCGGGGGCATGCTGCTGGAGGCGGTCCAGCACCTGAAGGAAAGGGGCCAGGACCCCAAGAGCCTCGCTCTCTACGGCCAGGAGAAGAACCTCGGCACCTGGGCAATCGCCCAGATCAACCTGTTCCTGCACGACATCGACGACGCATTCATCGCCAAGGGCGACACGATCCTGAACCCCAAGCGATATGACCCCAAGGCACGGGAGTTCGTGGACGGCCTCGGTGCCTACGACCGAGTGATGGCCAACCCGCCGTTCTCGGAAAAGGTCTGGGGCTACGAGGTCTGGTCGAACGGCGACCACTATGGCCGCGACCAGTATGGCTGTCCGCCGAAGGGCTACGGCGATCTCGCCTTCGTCCAGCATATGATCGCCTCCCTCAAGGACGACGGTATGTTGGGCGTGGTGGTCCCGCACGGGGTGCTGTTCCGAGGTGGCGCCGAGGGCCGCATCCGCGAAGCCATGCTGCGGGCCGACATCATTGAGGCGGTGATCGGGCTGGCTCCCAACCTCTTCTACGGCGCGGGCATCCCGGCGGCGATCCTGGTGATTCGCAAAAAGAAGCCGCAGTCCCGCAAGGGCTCGGTCCTGGTGATCAACGGTGACGCGACCTACCAAGCAGGAAAGGCCCAGAATACGCTGACGGACCAGAACGTAGAGATCATGGCGGGTGCCTTCCACGGCTTCTCCGACATCGACAAGCTGGCCCGCGTCGTCCCGATTTCGGAGATCGAGGCCAACGGGTTCAACCTCAACATCAGCCGTTACGTCCAGACCGGTGCCGATGCCGAGAGTGTCGATGTCGCCGCAGAGGTCGCCAAGCTCCAGGACTTGATCGCGAAGCGGAATGAGGCCGAAGCGGTGATGTTTGGTCACCTGTCCAGGCTCGGCTATGTTTCGGAGTAATATCCCGCCGCAGCACCTGCCAGACGGGTGGCGGCCCGCACAGCTATCGGAAATTGCGACAGTCCATGGCGGCGGTCGCCTTAAACTAAACAAGAGCCACTATGCTGAGGCTGGGGCGAGGGCCTACAGCGCGGCTGGGCCAGACGGCTTCGTTGAACAGGTAGAGGGAGAAGCTCCCACTATCGTGCTTTCGTCTATCGGGGCACGCTGCGGCAAATCATTCCTAACTGATGGCCCTTGGACAACATTGGCCAACACCCAGGTAATCACTCCCCGTCCGGCGTTGGCGAGTGCAGCTTTCTTGCATGCAATTCTGGATGATGAAGACTACTGGAATCGATCCGGCTCAGCACAGCCATTCATCAAGCCTTCCGACGTGAAGGGAGCCTGGGTCACTCTTCCACCGCTCGACGAGCAGCGGCGAATTGCTCAGGTGCTGCGGTCGATGGATGAAGCCATTTCATCGGCCAAGTCCGCACATTCAAAGGCCGAAGCGGTCTTGTCCCAATCTCGCGAGGTGGCGACCGGACTGAGTATGGAACCTCCTGATTGGGAGCGAAGGCCGTTGCTGGACTTCTTCCAACTACAGCGCGGTCACGATCTCCCCGTCCAGGATCGAAAGGGCGGGGATGTTCCCGTCATCGCGTCGAACGGAACCGTTGGTTTTCACAACGTCTCTGCTGCGACAAGGCCAGCGGTTGTCACTGGCCGGTCGGGCACCATTGGCAAGGTCAACTATTTCGATGGCCCGTGCTGGCCTTTGAACACCACGCTTTACGTGAAGAATTTCAAGGGTTCATGTCCACGATATGTCTATCATTTCCTCTCTGCCTTCCCGCTCGCGGATTACGCCACGGGAACCGGCGTGCCGACGCTGAACAGAAATGATGTGCACGTGGTCGAGGTGCCTTGGCCTGAGGTTGCTGAACAAAGATCAATCGCTGCTGCACTCGATGCGATTGAGGAAACGGTTCGTGTGGCGGAGCGAGAAGTCCTGGCTCTAATCGCCCTCAAATCTAGTGTAGCCGACGACCTCCTCACAGGCCGCGTCCGTGTGCCCGCATGAGCGAATACCGTCTCGCCGAGAAGCCGACCGTCGAGGCTCTCGCCGCGATGGGCTACACGCCGCTGTCGCCCGAGGCGGCCCTGGCGATGCGGGGCGAAGAGAACCGGGTGATCCTGCGGCCAGTTATGGTCGCGGCGTTGCAGACCCTGAATGGGATCAGCGCGGCGGATGCCGAGGCGATCTGCAACGACCTGTCGATCTTGTCCGACAACGAGGAATGGCAGAGGCGGCTTCGCGGCGGCTACACCCGCAAGCTGGCCGGGGAGGCCCAGGGCCGGTCGATTGACCTGATCGACTTCCTGCATCCCGAGCGAAACAGCTTCCACGTTGTCCAGCAGTTCAAGGTCCAATCGCAGCGGTCGCGGATCGCAGACATCGTGGTGTTCGTGAACGGCATCCCGCTGGTCGTCATTGAGGCGAAATCGCCATTGAAGGCCAGCAATACCGCCGAGGAAGCATTCGAGCAGATCAAGCAATACGAGCGCGACATCCCGCGCCTGTTCGAGCCGAACGCCTTCAACATCGTCACCGATGGGGTCCAGACCCTCTATGGAGCGACGAAGGCCAAGGCCCAGTTCTTCGCCCCCTGGGCGGATGCGTGGCCACGCCAGCGTGACGAGTTCCCCAACGATCTGACCAAGGACCTGTGGTGTCTGTTGGAGCCGTCGCGGCTGCTCGATCTGCTGGCCCACTTCATCGTCTTCGAGGTCGATCCCGACACCAAGGCCAAGATCAAGAAGGTCTGCCGCTACCAGCAGTTCCGGGCGGTCAACAAGGCGGTCCAGCGGGTCGCGGACGGCAAGCTCAAGAAGGGGCTGATCTGGCACACCCAGGGTTCGGGCAAGAGCCTGACGATGGTGTTCCTGGCCCTGAAGCTGAAGACCCACCTGACGCTGGCCGCCGAGACGCTGGAGAACCCCAACATCCTGGTCCTGACCGACCGGATCGATCTCGACACCCAGATTTCCGGGACGTTCGTCGCATGCGGCCTACCGAACCCGACACAGGCCACCTCGGTCGCTGTGCTGCGCGATGCCGTCGCAAAGGGTGGCAATGGCCAGATTTTGCTCTCTACGATCTTCAAGTTTGCCGGGTCACAGACCCCGATCCCGAACTCGGACAACTGGATCGTCCTGGTCGATGAGTGCCACCGGACACAGGAAAAAGACCTCGGAGCCTACCTCCAGGCGACGCTGCCCGATGCCCGATTCTTCGGATTCACCGGCACACCGATCAAGAGCACCGATAAGGACACCTACGCCCGGTTCAGCGTCGAGGGCGAAGGCTATCTGGACAAATACGGCATCGACGACGCGGTGCGTGACGGTGCCACGGTCCCGATCCTCTACGAGGGCCGCAAGACCGACTGGTCGATCAATGAGGCCGAACTCGACATCCTGTTCGACCGCTGGTTCGTCGATCTGCCGGACGACAAGCTCCAGGACCTGAAGAGCAAGGGCCTGACCCTTGCGACCCTGGCCAAGCACCCCGAACGGGTCCGGCTGATCGCACTGGATATCTGGGAGCACTTCAAGCAGGTCTGCCAGCCGGACGGCTTCAAGGCCCAGATCGTGGTCGTGGACCGCGAGGCCATCGTGCTGATGCGGTCTGCCTTGGCGACCGTTATCGCCGCTGATCTGACCAAGCAGGGAATCGAGGATTCTCAGGCCCAGGCCGACGCGATGATCGCCTGTGTGTTCTCCAAGTCCCAGGAGGACGGCAAGCCATCTGAAGACGCACACGTCACCGAAGTTCGGGAGAATCTGGAAGCCTATTACGTCGATGACTCCGCCGAGAAGGCGGTCAAGGCCGCCTTCAAGAAGGTGGGCCAGCAGCCGAGTTTCCTGATCGTCTGCGACAAGCTGCTGACGGGGTTCGACGCGCCTATCGAGGCGGTGATGTATCTCGACAAGCCGCTGAAGGAACACAACCTCCTCCAGGCCATCGCCAGGACCAACCGAACCTGCTCGATCAAGAGCCCGGATGGCGGCGAGATCACGAAGCCGCATGGCCGCATCGTCGATTACATGGGGGTGACGAACCACCTCGACGAAGCCCTGAAATCCTATCGGGCCGAGGACGTGGCCAACGCCCTGAACGACATCTCGACCCTGCGGAATGACCTGCGCGAGGCCCACGCCCGTTACATGCGGCAGAAGCGCGACATGAAGCTGACCGGCCTGGACGAGAAGGCCGCCGCTTATCGAGTGAAGGACATCATCGCCGAAGGCCGAGAGGACGACTGGTTCGAACTCCAGCGGCTGACCCGTGGCTTCATCAAGGTCTATGGCGAGCTATCGCCCGATCCTGCGATTCTGGAGTTCACCGTAGAGGTCAAATGGGCGGCGGGATTCCTGAAGGTCGCCGCCCAGGTGATCGACAAGGACCAGAGCGTCGATCACCGCAGCTACACCGGCAAGATCAGGGACATGCTGGAAGAGCACGTCCACGCCACGGGTCTCTCAACGACCATCAAGCTGCGGTCGATCACCGACCCGGACTTCGCCGGGGATTTCCAGACCGAGGGCAAGGATGAGGCCGATCTCCAGGAAGCCTTCATCCGCAAGTCCGCCGAACTCAAGCGGGTCACCCGCGAACTCGTGGACAAGAACCCTGCCCAGTATGGCCGGTTCAGCGAAAGGGTCCTGGAGATCATCCGCCGGTTCGAGGAAGGCCAGATCGCCGCCGCCGAGGGCCTGAAGGAATACGAAGACCTGACCGGCGGCATCAACGCCGAACAGGGTGCCCATGCCGAACTCGGCATGGATGAGCGGGCCTTCTCGATTCTGCGGATCATGGAAGGCATCGTCGGCGAAGAGGTCGATCACCCGACACTCCAGAAGGCCGCTATCGCCGCTGGGGACCTCTATGGTGCCGCCCAGGCTTCCCAGCCCGCGTTCTTCTACATGGAGCAGTATCGGCGGGAACTGAAGCAGCGGGTCCGGCGAATTCTCAGTGACCTCGACATCCCCCAGGCCAAGGATATCCGCGACGCAATCGACGAGTTCGCCGCCCATGCCTATGCGGGCCATCATTGATGCCGGTGCTTCAGGTCGGCGAAACTGCCATCCCCTATGATCTGCGTCGCAGTGCGACGATCCGCGAGCGGCGGATCACTGTCACGCCGGGCGGCGTAGAGGTATTGGCACCGCTGAGCGACCAGGACGATGATCTCGCAGCCTTCCTCGACCGGAAACGTCAGTGGGTATTCGACAGCTTCCAGGAACTGAAGGAACTGGCCGCAAGCCGCCCGGTCGTTCCCCGGTTCATGACGGGATCAAAGGTGCCATTCAGGGGGCGGATGTCGCGACTGACGGTTCGCCGGACTGATGGCCCCCACATCGAGATTACGCACCGCAACGGCTTCCTGGTCGATCTTCCTGCTTGGGTCACCAAGGAGGGCGCCGAGGGAATCGTCGCCACTGAGATCAAGCTCTGGCTCAAGCGTCGCGTCCGCCGCGACGTGAGCGAAATCGCTACCGCCTACAGCAAGCGGTTCGGTTTGAAGGCACGAGCGATCAGGGTCGCGGACATGAAGTCTGGATGGGGCTCGTGCGGCGAGAATGGCACCGTCCTGATCAACTGGCACCTCATATTCGCACCCAAGAAGGTCCTCGAATACGTCGTCGTCCACGAACTCGCCCATCTCAAGATTCGATCTCACGGGCCGGAATTCTGGGCCTACCTCGAAACGCTGCTGCCCGACTACGAGAGGCCAAAGGGTTGGCTGAGCTTGAAGCAGAGTAGTCTCGACGCTTCATTTTTGGAGGGACCCAAGGGCCTATACCTCAACAAACCGTAATACGTTTGTATTGCGTTTTCGTCGATCCGCGCCATAACAATTTGCCATGACCAACGTCAACGCTAACCTGAAACGCCGATGCGTGGCCCTCTACAGGGTCTCGACGACCCGACAAGGGTTGAGCGGATTGGGGCTCGAAGCCCAACAAGACGCAGTTCGGACGTTTCTCGGAGAAGAGTGGAAACTTGTAGAAGAAGTTGTTGAAGTCGCCTCAGGGAGAAAGCAGCATCGCGAAGGGTTGGACCGTGCTCTCAGCCTGTGCAGGGCACACAACGCAGTCCTAATTATTGCTCGTTTGTGTCGTCTAAGTCGTGACCCAATCCTGTTGATGCAGCTTGAACGGTCCGGCATCGAGTTCGTCGCCGTGGACATGCCGACAGCCAACCAACTTACGATTCGACTCATGGCAGTGCTGGCCGCCGAAGAGGCACGGCTCATCTCGGAAAGGACCAAGGCATCGTTGGCGATGCGAAAGGACCGAGGTCTCACTATGGGTGGCAACAACCCCCGGATTGGGGATCACGCTCACCGCGCCGCAAGCAGGAGTGCCGTGGTTCGGCGAGAAAAAGCGTCATCCCGCGCAGCCGACCTTCATCCGATCCTGGCCTCCCTTAGAAGCGAAGGGTTCAGCAGCCTTGCCCAACTGGCCTCAGGTCTCAATGATCGGGGGGTTCGGAGACCGCGTGGCGGCCAGTGGTCACCTCAGGCCGTTTGGAACCTCCTCCAAGTCCAACAGACCGGGGCCGAATAGATGGCCAAATCGCCAATGGTGCCTGTGAACCTCAGGCTCCCCCTCGCTGTCCTGGCAGCCATCGACCGAGCCGGTGAGTTAGCTGGTGAAGACCGCAGCACTTGGATTCGGCGTGCGATTGAGGACCGCCTATCAGTCGAGGGTTCTGACGTTTGGACCAAGAAGGTAGCAGCCTTGGAGCGGCGCGTTGGTCGGCTTGAGAAAGCCCAAAAAGCCGATCCGACGAACGCTTGATCGTAGTCGGCCTCGCTTTCTCTGAGCACATGTTTCCGTGTTTTCGAGCGCACCATTCCAGTTGACCGCCGCTAACATAAAGAAAGTCGTCAAGTAAAAACTAAAACACCGTTATGCCACTTGCGCTTTGACACCGACTTCGGCAGAAGGCGGCGTAAGTTCAAGAGTTGTTCTAATGAAGCCTACTGATGACGACGTGTGGTGGCGCCGGGAAAGAGCCGCCCGTTACCTCGACCTGTCACCCAAAACCCTCGCCAACATGGCGTGTGCGGGTCGAGGCCCGCGTTGCCAGCGGTTCAGTGGCGGAAAGCGCGGTGGAAGTGTCCGCTACCGCAAGGAATGGCTTGATGCCTACGTGATGTCGTCGGGCTTGGACCGATAGACGGCCCCCCTCAGCATTCACTCTACGCGGTTAGGTGGTCGAACATGTCTCAACGCGGGCATCGAAGGTCGCGACTCGTTAAACTCCAAATAGCATTCCGGAGTTGACGTTACCGATCCGAGATATGTTAGCGTCGCCCAAGAGCTTCGAGGACCGCCCCCTCCACGGCCTCCCGATGCCACCAGAATGAGGGGACTCCGATGCCGATCACCCGACATGCCCTTGCGGCATCTCTCGCCCTCATCATGGCTGCTGGCGGGTCCGCTACTCCTGTCTGGGCTCAGGACGTTTCTGGCTTTCGCTTGGAAGCCCTGAACGGAATCTGCTCGGACGTTCGAACCGAAAACTACCAACGATATCAGAACAAAATCGTCGAGGCGGCGGGTGTTCAATCCGGCGATACCGAGGCTGAACGACGGGCACGAACAGCCGCCCTTTTTTCTCAGTTCATGCCTCACTGCGAAGGATTCAACGTCCGCCGAGGCAACATTCTCAAGTATGCGGTCAATCAGAATGCATCTGCATTCATTTACGCCGCCATTAACGATTGGGACGCGGACCTTGATCAGGTCGATGCGGCAGATGGACGAACGGTTTTAGACTACGTGATCAATGAGATCGTGAAGAATCGGGGCACTTCTCAGGAAGCGGTCTTTGACTTGTATCGAGCGGTGCTTGTTCGCGGAGGTGCAAGAACTCGCGCCCAAGCGGAAGCCGAAGGTCGCACCTATCCCGGCATCCCATCCATCGCAGAACTTGCCGCGCAGGTGAGGCAATGACGGTGAGAGCGTTCCACTTCGTCAGCGCGGCGACAGCCCTGCTTCTGACGACCGCCGTGTGTAGCTTCTCGCTTCCGGCACAGGCCCAAGACGCATCGGGTTTTCGGCTGGAAGCCCTGAACGGAATCTGCTCGGATGTTCGAGCGGCCAACGTCAGCAGATACGAGGCGAAAATTGCTGAGGCAGCGGGGGTTCGTCCCGACGATACGCCCGCTCAAAGACGTGCTCGGATCGCTGCGCTGTTTTCCCAGTTTATGCCCCACTGTGATGGCTTCAACGTCAGGCAAGGCAACATTCTCAAGTATGCGGTCAGCCAGAACGCTTCGAGCTTCATCTATGCCGCAATCCACACGTGGGGCGTGGACCTGAATCAGGTAGACGCTTCCGATGGGAGGACGGTTCTCGACTACGTCAATGCTGGGATCGCTCGGAACGTCGGCAGCATTCGCGACCGGCTCATCGGCTACGGAGACGAGTTGGTGAGGGGCGGTGCCAAGACCCGTGCCCAAGCGGAAGCCGAAGGTCGCACCTATCCCGGCATCCCATCCATCGCAGAAATTGAAGCACAGGCGAGGCCCCAACAGTGAGAGCGTTTCACCTCGTCAGCGCGGCAGCGGCCTTGGTGCTGATGACCGCCGTGAGCGGCTTTCCGACAACCGGTCAAGCCCAGGACGCTTCTGGCTTTCGGCTGGAAGCCCTGAACGGCATCTGCGGCGACGTTCGAACCGGGAATTCTAACCGGTGGGAAGCGAAGGTCTACGCAGCAGCAGGTGTCTCTCCCAGTGATCCGCCCGAGCAGATTCAGGTGCGCGTCCGTGCGCTGTTCGATCAACATATGCCGCACTGCGATGGCTTCGATGTTCGTCGAGGTAATTTGCTCAAATATGCGATCAACCAGGGAACGACCGCCTTCATATACACTGCCACTTGGGTTTGGCGGATTGACCTAAATCAGGTGGACGTGTCTGACGGTAAAACGGTTCTCGATTACGCCTACGCGGGTATCCAAAGATGGCGTGGCACCCCAGAAGAGAGCCTCTATCAAAACTACTTTGATGAGCTTAGCCGTGGGGGAGCCAAGACCCGCGTCCAGCTAGAAGCCGAGGGCCGCCGCTTCCCCGGCATCCCGATGCCCGCGCAATGAGGGGACTCCAATGACGATCACCCGCCATGCCCTCATGGCATCCCTCGCCCTCATCATGGCTGCTGGCGGGTTCGGTGCTCCTGCTTGGGCTCAGGACGCTTCCGGCTTTCGACCCGAGGCCCTGAACGGCGTTTGCACGGACGTGAGAACGGGAAATTCCCAGCGTTATGAAGCGAAGGTCTTGGCAGCGGCAGGTGTAAGCCCCGAAGACTCCCCCGAGGTTATGCGATCCAAAGTGCGTGCATTGTTCGACCAACATAGGCCCTACTGCGAAGGCTTCGACGTTCGTAGAGGCAGCTTGCTCAAATATGCCGTAAATCACGGCACGTCGGCCTTCATCTATTCGGCGATAAACGTTTGGAATATCGACCTAAATCAGGTCGATGTGTCCGATGGGCAAACTGTCCTAGATTATCTCAATGCGGCAATCGGACGGAACGCGGGCAATCCGGGCCGCCGCTCACTTTATGAGAGCTATCATGCGGAGCTAGTTCGGGGCGGAGCCAAAACTCGCGCCGAGCTTGAAGCCGAGGGCCGCCGCTTCCCCGGCATCCCGATCCCCGCACAATAGGTGGCTCACCACGAGGGTGCGTTTGTCCGGTTGGTGTTCGCCCCCTCACAGGACGATGGCTCCGCGAGTTCAGGGAGAAATGGTTTCGGATTGGCCGCTGATCGGGTGGCCTGATAATACCGGTCGAAGGCCGCATCGGTGACCAACACGCTCTGGGCCACCTGGGTCCCTTTGGCCTTGATGTAGTGGGCAAGGGTGATCTGGGGCCGCGCATGGCCAACGTTCTCACTGACCATCTGGAGCGTCGCATTGAACGCGGCGGAGCCCTGTCCCTCAGCGGCTTCTAGGCTGTGGTTGATGTAGGCGGAGCGGAAGTTGTAGGGCCGGACTTCAAAACCGATCTTCTTCGAAAGACGGCGGCAGAAGGTGTTCATGCAGCGGACGGGCTTGCCTCGGCGAGCCGGTTGCGGCGACGGGAAGACCCATGGGCCGGTGTAGCCCGTCGCGTCGCGAAGAGCTTGGGCTCGGTCCAGAATCGCGATGCCACGCGGCCCTACGGTGATGATGCGGGGGCGACCGGTGCGGAGCCACATCTTGTGGCGGTCTTTGGTGACGCGGCGGACCCCAGGTTGGCCCGCCACGGTCTCTATTTCGTCCCAACGCAGTGTCGTGATCTCAGACGGGCGGGCACCCGTCAGAAGGCAAAGGTTCGATGCCATGGCGTTCGCCAGTCCGTTCTTCGCCTTGGGCTGTTCGTAGGTCCACTCGATTGCTCTCAGGATTTGGCGGAACTGGTCGTCTTCCCAGTTCACCGCATGACCAGTCTGGGTGCGGTCCCGGATAGCGTCGATGCGACTGGCAAGCCCATGGCAAGCATTCTTGTAGCCGGGTGGGAGGATGATCCCCGTGTCTTCCCGCAAGGCCCAGTTGATGACCGCGTTGAGGTTTAAGAGCATCCCCTTACAGGCACCACCTCGGTTCGGCCTGTCGTCGGTCGCCGCATACTCCTCTTCACACCACGCCTTGAGAGCGAAGCGGGTCAGGTCACCCAGGTTGGTTTTTCCGAACTTCGCCTTCAACGGCTTAACGTTCGCTTTGACGGTCGCGGTGTTTCGGTTCGGGTGGGCGGTCAGCCAAGCGTCTATGGCCTCAGTCACCGTGGTCGCCGTCTTGGGCTGATAGGCGACCATCCTGGGGTCGCGTTTATCGACCTTCACCATCCGCTGGAGACGGGCGGCTTCCACCTTGGCTTCTTCGTAGCCGATCAGCGGGAACTCGCCGATAGTCATCAAGTTGTTGCGGCGGTGGCCATGGTCGAAGCGGAATTTCCAGAACCGGCGCCCGGAAGATGAAACCGAAAGGCAGAGACCGTTGCCGGTCTTGTCAGGGAAAAGATGCGTCTTCTTCCCCTCCGGGCAAGCCAGAGTTGCTGCAACGCGATCCGAAATTTTCTGTGTCGATTTGGCCAAAGAGTCGGCTCCCAAGGGGGTCTCCGACTCGCCGTAGACGGGTCCGTTCGCTTCTACAACGCTTCTACAGCCGGGAGGGAAACTCGGGTCTAAGCGGGAAAACGGGGGATGGCCCTACGAGGGTCCGTCAAGCAAAAACTCTTTTGCCAGAACAGCTTAGTCCGCCATCCATGGCTTACCCCGTCACCTGAACCGGCAGGTTAATGTCGCAGACCGAGAAATCAGCCCCGCGAGAAACCCGCAACGCGTCCACCATGGCCCTGAAGCGGGACGAGTTGGTCGCCAGCACCCGAACCGCCGGCCGTTCGGCCTCTGCGATGTCGGAGGCGACACGGACCCGGGTCATGCGATCCGGCTCGCCTGTAACCATTCCATTGGCACCCTCGCCGACTCGCAGGCTTCGGACGACATCGAGGCCGGACACCGTCATCCCCCAGACCGTGTAACGCTTGTCCAGAGCGGGATAGGCCTGACGCATCAGGAAGAACTGGCTGTTGGCGGTATCATTGCCATCGTCCCGGGCCATACCGGCCACGCCCGGGCAATAGACGCCCCAGCCGTGCACCTTGCCGTCGCCGGTCAGGGCGAAGGCCGCGTCAGGCTGGGTCTGGATCGGCAGGGAGCGAACAAAGCCCAGGCGCGCGCCGGCGGGCTCGGCCACGACGGTGAAGGGCATGGTCGGATCGCGGCGGAAGGTGAACTCGGCTTCCAGGTCCGGGAAAGGGCTCTGACCCTCACCATTGCCCAGCGGATCGCCGGTCTGGGCCATGAACCAGTCGATGACCCTGTGCCAGGGCACATTGTCGTAGAACCCCCGGCGCGCCAGAAGCTTGATCCGCTCCACGTGCAGCGGAGCCACCTCCGGCGTCAGTTCGATGAGAATACGCCCCCTGGTGGTGTCGATCACGAGCAGGTTCTCAGCGGGCACCGCCCGCCATTCCGACATATCGGCGGTCGTCCGGGACGCAGGCGGGGGCGCCGGGGGCGGCGGGCCGCCGACGTCCTGAGCCAAGGCGGGACCCGCAAGCAGGACGGACAGGGCCGCCAGACCGGCTATCGCGTTCATGGCATTATCCCCCTGTGACTTCGACGATCGGCTGAAGATCGCAAACCGTGAACCGGGCCCCACGCTCGGCCCGCACCTGCTCCACCATGGCAGCGAAAGCCGGGCTGGAGGGAGGCCTGACCCGGACGACCGGACGCTGCCGCTCAGGCAGGGCGGCGGCCGTGCGCGCCCGCGTCATCACATCAGGGTCATCAACCTGGCCGTTGGCCGCCTCGGCGCCCGGCTTGAGCGTCCGGACCACATCAAGCCCGGCAAGAACCCGGCCGAACGGCGCATACAGGCCGTTCAGACCTTCATTGACCCCGGTCATGATGAAGAACTGGCTGTTGGCGCTGTGGGGGTTCTGGTTCCGGGCCATGCCCACGACACCCGGGCAGAAGAGAGCCTGGGCCGCCGTCTTGAAATCCGCCGTCACCATCATTTGCGCGTCCGGCTGGGTGAAGACCGGCATGGACCCTGCAAAGCCAAGCAGACCGGCCTGGCCGGTGGCAATGTTGAAGAACCCCAGATCGCGCCCCCGGCGGAACTGGAACTCGCCCTCAATGTCGGGCAGTTCGCTGCCCCCCTCTCCGGTACCCTGGGGATCACCGGTCTGGGCCATGAAATTCGTCAGCACACGATGGAATTTCAGCCCGTCATAAAAGCCCTGGTCGGCCAGGGTTCGAACGCGTTCCACGGACAGAGGTGCCATCCGCGGCTCCAGCTCAACGAGGATGCGCCCCTTGGCCGTGTCGATAACCAGCAGGTTTTCCGGTGCGACGGTACGCCATTCCGGGGTTGTCGACTGGGCCAGGGCAGGCCCGGACACGGCAAGAAGCCCCAAGGAAAGCGCCCCGGCGATGATGGTATTGAGGTTCATGCTAGACCTTGACCTTGGCCCGCACCATCTCGGCGACGGCGGGGCTGACGAAACTGTCGATCGCGCCGTCCAGACGGGCGATCTCCTTGACCAGACGCGAGGCGATGGCCTGGTGCCGCGGATCGGCCATCAGAAAGACCGTCTCGATGTCGGCATTGAGGCGCTGGTTCATCGCCGTCATCTGGAACTCATATTCAAAGTCAGCGACGGCGCGGAGGCCCCGAACGATGATGCCGGCCTCCATCTCCTCGGCAAAATGCATCAACAGGGTTGAGAACGGCCGCACTTCAACCTTCGACCCCAGATGGGCGACTTCGGCGCGGACCATTTCAACCCTCTGGTCCGTCGTGAACATCGGACCCTTTTCATCATTGCGGGCGACGCCGATGATCAGCCGGTCGACCAGCTTCACCGCACGTCCGATGATGTCCATATGCCCGTTGGTGACGGGGTCGAACGTGCCCGGATACAGGCCGATACGCATCGCTTTCCTCCCTGTCGCTCCAGTGGTTTAGCAGGTGCGAAACCGCCGGCCTAGATCGGCTGCACCGGGTTCGAGACCCAGGCCCCCCGCAGGCGTTCGATCAGACCCGGCCTCATCGCAAAGCTGTGCTCGCCAATCGCCGCAATGGCGCAGGCGGGGGTTGCGCTGTTGCAGAGGAAAGCCGCGTCGAACCGCGCAAGGTCAGCGACCCGGAGCGGCTCTGTTCGCCCGGTCAGACCGGCATCGGCCAGCCCTCGCTGCAAAAGGGCCTGGGCCACTCCGGCAAGCATCGGGGACTGGGGCCAGACCACTTGATCGCCCCTGACGAAGCCGACGTTCCAGAGGCTGCCTTCCGAAATCAGGCCCTCGCCATCCACGAACAAGGCATCGTCGAAACCGGCCAGACGCGCCATGCGGCGGGCGCGGATCAGGCCGAAGGTTGCCACATGTTTCAGATGGGCCGCCTCGCGGACATAGGTCTGGATTTGCAGGCGCGGCGTATCGGCGAGGGCCACAGGCGGCGGCGAGACGGCGATCATCACCCGGGGCACGCCTTGCCAGTCCGGCGTCCTTGGGCTGATTTCGGACGCGAACAGGCTGACCCGCAGCCAGCAGGCCTCCCGCCCCCCCACTGCGCTACGCATCAGACCACGCAGGTGGCTGTCGCCCGGCGCCGCGCCGAACAGTTCGACCGCCTCGGCCTCCAGCCTTGCCAGATGCAGGTCGAGCCCGCGCACGCCGCCCTGCTCCACCCGAAACGAGGTGTAGGCCCCGTAGTTGACCAGGGCCACATGGGTCAGGTCGTCGAGCGTGGCCGGAGCGCCGTCGATGCTGACTTCAACGGCACCCGACATGAATCAGGCTTCGCCGCTCCCGGCGTCAGATCCGGTGCCTGCACCGTCTCCGTCCACCACCGCCTCATCGCCTCCGCCGCTGTCCGGCAGACGCTCGACCGAGACGACCTTTTCGCCGTCGGCCGTGCGGAAGATGGTCACGCCCTGGCTGGACCGGCCGACGATGCGGACCTGGTCGACCGGGGTACGGATCATCTGGCCGCCCGAGGTCACCAGCAGGAGTTCGTCACCGTCCTCGACCGGGAAAGAGGCCGTCAGTCGGTCGCCGGCACGGCCACCCAGACCATGCGCGGTCAGCCCCTGCCCGCCCCGGCCCGTTCGCCGGTATTCATAGGCCGAGGAGCGTTTGCCGAAGCCGGTCTCCGTGACGGTGAGGATGAATTGCTCGGCCGCGCCCAGTTCCGCGATTCGCTCAACGCTGAGGACCGCGTCACCGGCGATGTCTTCCTCGGCATCGACGGCGACCACTTCCTCTTCGCTCTCGCCGGTCGCCCGACGCATGGCGGTTGCGTGTTTGACATAGGCAGCGCGCTCGTCCGGCGTGGCATCGACCCGGCCCAGTACGGCCATGGAGATGACCGCGTCATCCTTCTGCAGGCGAACGCCGCGGACGCCGGTCGAATCCCGGCCCTTGAAGACCCGGACATCATCGGCCTTGAAGCGGATGGCGCGGCCCAGGGCGGTCGTCAGCATGACGTCGTCCTCGGCGGTGCACAGGGCGACCCCCACCATGTGGTCACCGTCCTCCAGCTTCATGGCGATCTTGCCGGCCCGGTTGACGGTCGCGAAATCGCTGAGCTTGTTCCGCCGCACGTCGCCCGAGCGGGTCGCGAACATGATGTCGTAATTGCCCCACTCCGCCTCGTTCTCGGGCAGGGGCAGGACGTTCATGATCGAATCGCCCGGCTCGATCGGCAGCAGATTGACGAAGGCCTTGCCGCGCGACTGCGGATTGCCCAGCGGCAGGCGCCAGGTCTTGAGCTTGTAGGCCTTGCCGTTGGTGGCGAAGAACAGCACCGGCGTGTGGGTCGAGGCCGAGAAGACCCCGACGACGGCGTCATCCTCCTTCATCGCCACGCCTGAGCGGCCCTTGCCGCCGCGATGCTGGGTCCGGTAGGCGTTGAGGGCCACGCGCTTGACGTAACCGCCGTGGGTAACGGTGACGACCATGTCCTCGCGCGGGATCAGGTCCTCGTCTTCCAGCTCATAGTCGCCCTCGCCGATCAGGGTCCGGCGTGGCACGGCAAACTCCCCGCGCACGACCAGCAGGTCCTCGCGGATCACAGCGAGGATGTTGGCGCGATCGCTGAGCAGGGTCAGATGGCCCTGGATGGTGTCCGCCAGGCCGCGCGCCTCCCCGAAGATGTCGTCGCGGCCGAGGCCGGTCAGACGGCTCAGGGTCAGGCCGAGGATGGCGCGGGCCTGTTCGTCGGTCAGGTTCAGCTTGTCGCCGTCGACCAGCATGGAGCGCGGGTCGGCGATCAGCTCGATCAGGGCGATCATGTCGCCGACGGGCCAGCTCTTGGCCTGCAGCCGCTCGCGCGCCTCGGCCGGATCGGCCGAACTGCGGATGATGTGGATGACCTCGTCGATATTGGCCACGGCCACAGCGAGACCGACCAGCACATGGCCGCGGTCGCGGGCCTTGGCCAGTTCGAATTTGATGCGGCGGACGACCACTTCCTCACGGAACTCGAGGAAGGCTTCCAGCAGCTGGCGCAGGCCCATCTGGACCGGACGGCCATGGTTCAACGCCAGCATGTTGACGCCGAACGAGCTCTGCATCGCCGTGAAGCGCCACAGCTGGTTCAGCACCACATCGGCCGAGGCGTCGCGCTTCAGCTCGATCACCATCCGCATGCCGTCGCGGTCGGATTCGTCGCGGACGTCGGAGATGCCCTCGATCCGCTTTTCGCGGACCATTTCGACGATGCGCTCGATCAGGGTCTGTTTGTTGACCTGATAGGGCAGCTGGGTGACGACGATGGCCTCGCGATCCTTGCGGATCGTCTCGATGGTGGCCTGGCCGCGCACGATGACCGAGCCGCGACCGTCGCGCAGGGCGTTGCGGGGCGCCGTGCGGCCCATGATCTCGCCGCCGGTCGGAAAGTCGGGACCGGGAACGATGTCCAGCAGGGCGTCGTCGCTGATGTCCGGGTCGTCCAGCAGGGCGACACAGGCATCGATGATCTCGCCCAGATTATGAGGCGGGATGTTGGTGGCCATGCCGACGGCAATGCCGCCCGCACCATTGACCAGCAGGTTCGGGATCCGCGCCGGAAGGACGACGGGCTCCAGTTCCTTCTCGTCGTAGTTCGGCTGGAAATCGACGGTGTCCTTGTCGATATCGGTCAGCAGGGCCGAAGCGGCCGGGGCCATCCGGGCCTCGGTGTATCGCATCGAGGCCGGCATATCGCCGTCGACCGAGCCGAAATTGCCCTGTCCGTCGACCAGCATCAGCCCCATCGAAAAGGGCTGGGCCATGCGCACCAAGGCCATATAGACCGAGGCGTCACCGTGCGGGTGAAAACGGCCCAGCACATCGCCCACGACCCGCGCACATTTCGAATAGGCCCGATCCGGCGTCATCTTCAGGTCGTGCATCGAGTAGAGGATGCGACGATGCACCGGCTTCAGCCCGTCGCGCGCATCCGGCAAGGCCCGGGACACGATCACGCTCATGGCGTAGTCGAGATACGAGCGCCTCAGCTCGTCCTCGATGGTGATGGTAGAGATGTCGCCGCCGCCGCCGCCCGGGATCGGGGGAAGCGCGTCGTTATGGCTGTCGTCAGTCAAGGAAATCAGGCTTTAAATGGCCGGAATCGGAACGTGATCCGCGAACGTGTTTTCTAGCATCCGGGGACGTCGGTGGCAAAGAAAAGCCCCCCCGGAATCCCTCTGTCCACATAAGGATATCTCATCATGCGCCCGAGCCGTTTCCTCGCTTGCCTAGCCATACCTCTCACCGTCGCATTCACGACGGCACAGGCGCAGACGCCACCGCCTTCCGCGCCCGCTCCGGCACCCGTGGCCACCGCGGTGCTGAAGGCGACCGACGGATCTGATGCGGGGATCGTTACCGCCTATCGCGGCCCATTGGGCATTTTGCTCAGGGTGGAGGGCCGGGGCTGGCCCGCAGGCTGGCACGGCGTCCACCTTCACGCGGTGGGCCGCTGCGACACGCCCGGGTTCACTTCCGCTGGAGCCCATGTAAACCACGCCGAAGCCCGGCCGCACGGCCTCCTGAATCACGCCGGTGGCCCCGACCTCGGCGACCTCCAGAACATCTGGGCAGGTCCCGACGGCACAGCCAATGCCGAGGTTTATCTGGCAGGGTCGGGCCTCGGGATGCACGGCATGGATCTGCTGGACAGCGACGGCCTGTCCTTCCTGGTCCACGCCAATGCTGACGACCATATAACCCAGCCCATAGGCGGTGCAGGCGCACGCATCGCCTGTGGCGTGTTCGAAGCCGCCGCCAGGTCTACTCCGCCTGAGTGAGCGGCCGGGTCAGGTCGAACTCAACCCGCAGATATCGGTTCGGACGGCGAAGCTCATAGGCGTAGAGCCGACCCGGATGCACCTCGACGGCCCAGACGTTCGTGGTCGAGACCGAGGCGTTTCCGGCGTTGAACAGTTCGATCGAGAAATCATCGACCGGGAACGTCTGACGGTTCGCCGTCCCGGCCGAGGTCGTGTCGCCGCCATACCAGTGCAGGCCGTCGGGATTTCCCTGCGGGTCGCGGTGGTCGTGCTTCAGCGTCAGCCCGCCGTCCTCATTGCGGCTGATGACCCAGGTGCGCGACCTGTCCTCCCCGACCCAGAAAGGAATGCGAACCTCGTCGGCCGAGCAGTCGCGCACATGCATGACCAGGCGCGCGGCGGCGAAATCGGCATCGGCGGCGTCGGTCGTCACAACCCGGCCGAGGAAGCGTTGGCCGCACAGGGCGTTGAGATTGGCCATGAAGGCGTCCTGTTGCGGTGCCGGTGCCGGGACGGTGGCACAGGCGGACAGGGCAAGAACGGCGGCGGCGAGAGCGGCAATGGGTTTCATGGGCAGAGCCTAGCCCGAAGTCCCGGCCTCGCCTAATGTGCCGCCATGGTCGCAACCGTGACGCTTCGCCTCATCATCGACGACCCCGTCCCGGGCGTGCGCTACAGCCTGCAGAAGGACGATATGCCGTTCGAGCCCTGCACAGCGGGCGACGGACCGCTCGCCTTCGAACTGCCTGTTACCCTGCATCCGGACGGTCGCATGACGGGACCCTTCGTCCGTCGGGAAGGACCGCGGCGACGCTTTGTCTATATCCGCATCGGCACCTCGGCAGGCGATCACGCCAGCGCCTGGAGCCGGCGCGCCAAGGTCGACATCCACACGATTCCGGCGGCGCTCTTGGTTCCGGGTGCCCTGCTGGAAGTGCATCTGCCGGGGCGAGCCAGGGACGGATCCCCCGCCTGCGCAACGGTTCGCCCGGTCATGGAATGGCGGCCTGTCTGACCGGCGTTGACTTTGGAGCGCGCCTGAGTATGTTCCGCGCCTCTCATTTCAGCGGCTTTCGCCGTCGCAAAGGTAATTCCGATGGCCAAGCCGGCTTCAATCAAGATCCGCCTGAACTCGTCCGCTGACACCGGCTTCTTCTATGTGACCAAGAAGAACGCCCGGACCATGACCGAGAAGATGGTCGTCAAGAAGTACGACCCGGTCGTTCGCAAGCACGTCGAGTTCAAGGAAGGCAAGATCAAGTAGGATCTCGCTCCTGACCGTTTTTTGAAACGCCCGGCCGAAAGGTCGGGCGTTTTGCTTTGGAGCCCGGAGGCCGCTTCGCGGGCCCGGTGAATCCGGCTGACGCCAGCGCGCAGGGCCGCCATAATCCTTCGCGGGCCGTCAGAGGGCCTGTTGACGGCTCCGTCCATGTTGAACTGGTTGAAGACACAGACCGCACGCCGCACCGCCGGGCAACAGGGGTCGCGAAACGCCGCGGATGAGTCTTTCGAGGAGGCGATGGCGGTCTGCCCGCCACAGGCCGCGGCCCGACTGATGTCCGCAATCCGGAGTACCGCCTCCGCCCTTGGGTCAGAGCCCTGGCAAGGCCCGCTCCGCCGCCATCGCGGCCGGATCATCGTCATTCTGGCCCGGCAGCTCGCAGACGCCGATCAACGGCTGGGTTCCAGCTACTGGACCGGTGCCGACGGGCACAACGTCGGTCGGGATGTCTATCAGGCCTATGGCATCGCCCTGGGTGTCGCCCGCAGGGCCAGGTCGCTCGAAGACCTGATGGCGACCCTCATCGCGGCCTCGGCGACCTACCGCAGCGGTCCGGGCGATCCGGACGGCTACGGCTCGGCGACCCTCGGAGAGATCGAACGCGATTTGAAGGCGCTGTCGGACCAGATCGCCTGAAGCCGCTCTTTGCCCGCACAGCCGCCTTGCGGGCGTGCTAACCTGCCCGGATGAGTGTCCCGACCGACGGCCCGCCGATCCCGCCCGAAAGCCCGGTTCAACGGGCGCTCCGTCTCAAGCAGGAAGCCATCGCCGCACGGGAAAAGCCGCCTCGCGGTGGCCGTTTCCAGCGTGAACAGGCGGCCCGCATCGCGACCGGCAAGTCCAAGCCATGGATGAGCCGTTAGCCGGCTTCAGGCCGCCCGCGCGATGACCTGGTTCCGGCCGCGCGCCTTGGCCTCATAGACACCTTCGTCGGCCCGCTTCAGCAGGGCGTCCGGCGTATCGGAGGCTCCGGTACTGGCGGCGACGCCCACCGAAACGGTTACGGTCAGGGCCTCAGTGCCCCCCATGATCGGAAACGGCTGGGCCCCGACGTCGCGCCGGATCCGGTCGGCGACCTGGGCCGCGTCTTCCAGGCTAGCCCCCGGCATGACGACGACGAACTCCTCACCGCCCAGGCGACACGGCAGGTCTATGGCGCGGACATTGGTCGCCAGGCGCACCGCAAACTCCCGCAGCACCTCATCCCCGGCGTCGTGACCGAACCCGTCATTGACCAGTTTGAAGTGATCGATATCGAGGACCAGAACAGCCACCGGATCCCCCCCGTGCCCGGCCCGGCTCATCAGAGCCTGAAGCTGGCCCGCCATGTAGCGACGGTTGTGCAGGCCGGTCAGGGCATCGGTGACGGCCATCTCCAGGCTGTAGTCCAGCTTTTGCTTGAGGAAGTCTGCGTAGCGCTTCCGCTTGATCTGGGTTCGGGCGCGCGCCTCGAGCTCCTCGGAGTCAACCGGGCGCAGCAGGATATCATTGACGCCCAGTTCCAGTGCCTTCAGCAACCGGCCGCGATCGGCCGGGTCGACCACGGCGAGGATCGGAATGCGTCGGGCCGCCTCGGTCGATCGCGTCTGGGCGACAAAACGCAGGCCGTCGAACTCGGCGCTGGAAACATTGACGATCATGAGATCGATGGGTCCGCGCGCGGCGATCATCGCCGCCGCCGGGTTGCCCTCGACCATTGGTCGATGCTCGCCCGACAGATGATCGACCATCTTCTGCACCTGACGCGCATTGTCGTCCACAATCAGAATACGTCCGCCCGAGCCGCGCAGACGTCCGGCGCCGTCGGTCTCGACGCCGAGCCGACGGCCACTTTCCTCGCGCTCGCGCAACTCATCCATCACCGACTTCAACCGCAGCAGGGAGCGCACCCGGGCGAACAGGATGACGTCGTCAATCGGCTTGGTCACGAAGTCGTCGGCCCCCGCATCGAGGCCCTTCAGCTTGTCCTCACGCCCGTCGAGTGCCGTCACCAGCACGACCGGGATGTGACGCGTCACCGGATCCGCCTTTAGCCGGCGGCAGGTCTCGAACCCGTCCATACCCGGCATCATGACGTCGAGCAGGATGATGTCCGGGCGCTCTTCATAAGCGACCTGCAGGGCCGAGGAGCCGTCCCCGGCGGTCAGCACTTCATAATACTCGAGCGTCAGCTTGGCCTCGAGCAGGCGGACGTTCGCTTCGACGTCATCAACGACAAGAATACGAGCGGTCATTCGGTCCCTAACCCAGATGTTCCCGCACGACGTCGAGGAAATGCATCACTGAGATGGGCTTGGAGATATAGGCTTCACATCCGCCGCTGCGGATCCGCTCCTCGTCGCCCTTCATTGCGAAGGCGGTGACCGCGACGACAGGAATATGGCTCAGTTCCTCGTCGTCCTTCAGCCATTTTGTGACTTCCAGACCACTGATCTCGGGCAGCTGGATGTCCATCAGGATCAGGTCGGGCTTGTGGAGCCGCGCGAGCGCCAGAGCCTGCAAGCCCTCGCGGGTCTGCAGCGTTTCGTAGCCCTGCGAGTCGAGCAGATCATGAAAGAGCTTCATGTTCAGCTCGTTATCCTCGACGATGAGGACTTTCTTGGACATCATCACCCTGGCCTGATCGTCTCCCGGTGCGGCTGCCCGGAGGCTCGGCACCTTCTTCGTGCACATTGACCGGACGGGTCTTAAGTTGGGGTGAAGCCAGCCTTGGAACTCCCGTGTCGATCCGCGCTATCTGCCGTGACTGCCTCCATACCGGCGACCAAGGGGTCGAACGGTGCCCGGCCTGCGGCTCGCGCCGGCTTGTCTGCCACGACGAGCTGGACCAGCTGACCATCGCCCATCTGGACTGCGACGCCTTCTATGCCTCGGTGGAAAAGCGCGACCGGCCCGAGCTGCGGGACCGGCCCGTCATCGTCGGTGGCGGCAAAAGGGGCGTGGTCTCGACCTGCTGCTACATCGCCCGCCAGTATGGCGTTCACTCGGCCATGCCGATGTTCAAGGCGCTGAAGGCCTGCCCCGAGGCCGTGGTCATCAAGCCGGACTTCCGCAAATACATGGCGGCCAGCGAGGCCATATTCGGCGCGGTCGGCAAACTGACCCCCCTCGTCCAGACCCTGTCGCTGGATGAGGCCTGGATCGGCCTCGCCGGCACCGAGAGGTTGAACGGCGGCTCGCCGGCCTTTCAGCTGATCCGGCTGCAGAAGCAGATTGAGGCAGACACCGGCCTGACCGTCTCGATCGGCCTGGCTCCAAATCGCTTTCTCGCCAAGGTGGCGTCCGAACTGGACAAGCCGCGCGGCTTCTCGGTGCTGGGATCCGAGGCACCGGCCGTGCTCGCGCCGCGCCCGGTCTCCATCCTTCCCGGCGTCGGTCCGGTGTTCCGCAAGACGCTGCAGAGCGACGGCTACGCGACCGTCGGCGATCTGGCCGCAGCCGATGTCCGGGATCTGGTGCGGCGCTATGGCGAGACCGGTCTGCGCCTGCATGATCTCGCTCATGGTCGTGATGCCCGCGCCGTCAATCCCGGCCATGAGCGCAAGGGAATGAGTGCCGAAACGACCTTCGATACAGACCTGACAACGGCCGGGGATCTTGAGGCCGAGCTTTGGCCCCTGTGCGAAAAGCTGGCCTCCAAGGCCCGGCAAGACGGCGTCGCCAGCCGGGTCCTGGTGCTCAAGCTCCGTCGTACCGACTTCAAGATCGTGACCCGGCGAATCAGCCTGCCCGAGCCGGTGCAGACCGCCCGCGCCCTGTTCGCCGCCGGGCGGACGCTCATGGCCCCCGAACTGGGCCGCCCCTACCGTCTGATCGGCATCGGCATGGGTGAAGTCATCGATGCCCCCGATTCCCATGCCCTGTTTGAGACGGCCGAGACCCGGGCCCTCAGAACCGAAACGGCGATCGATGTCCTGCGCGCGAAATTCGGAGCGAAGGCGGTGGTAGCTGGACGCGCGCTGAGGAACGGACAGACCGCGAGATGAACAGGCGGCGTCACAGAACCATGATGACCGCGGCCGCCGCGCCGGTCATAAGCGCCGAAGCATTATCGGAGCCTCCCATGCGCCCCCATCGTCGTGACCTGATCGCCGGCTCCGCCGCCGCCTTTGCCTTTACCGGCCTGGCCCACAGTGTTTCGGCCCAGGCGGCCTCCTCGGAAGAGACCTATGTCAATGAGGTCCACGGCTATGGCCCGCTGATCCCGGACCCCAACCGCCTGCTCGATCTGCCGGAGGGCTTTTCCTACGAGGTCATCTCCCAGAGCGGCGACACCATGGACGATGGTCTCTTCGTGCCGGGTCAGTTCGACGGCATGGGGTGTTTCCAGCTTGACGGCACGCGCGTCGCCCTGGTGCGCAATCACGAACTCAAGGGGTCAAGCGGCCTGCACCGCAATCTCGGCCCCGGTGGGTTCCATCAGGAGCGTATCGCACTGCTGGACCCGGCCAAGGGCTATGACACTTACAAGAATGGTCGGCCGCTGCCGGGCGGCACGACGACCCTGGTTTACGATCTCGAGACCCGTCAGGTCGTCCGACAGTTCCTGTCCCTGTCGGGCACCAGCACCAACTGCTGCGGTGGGCAAACCCCGTGGGGCAGCTGGCTGACCTGCGAGGAGACCGAAGAGACCTCGGCTTCGGCGGACGTCACCAAGGACCATGGCTATGTCTTCGAGGTCCCGGCGAACGCCACCGGCCTGGCCGACCCGGTCCCGCTGAAGGCCATGGGCCGTTTTGAGCACGAGGCGGTCTGCGTCGATCCCCGTACCGGCATTGTCTATCTGACCGAGGACAAGTCCGACGGCCTGTTCTACCGCTTTATCCCTACGACACCGGGTAAACTGGTCGAGGGCGGCCGACTGCAGGCGATGGCCTTCCGCGACGCCCGCGGGTCGGACAGTTCAAACACCAGAAATCGTATCTGGTCCGTCGGCGACTGGCGGGAGGTCGTCTGGATCGACATGGAGGATGTCGAGAGCCCGGCCGGCGACCTGCGCAAACGCGGTCACGCCGCCGGCGCGACCCTGGTCGCCCGGGGTGAAGGGATCTTCTGGGGTGACGAAGAACTGTATCTGACCGCGACCTCCGGCGGTCCGATCGAGCGGGGGCAAATCCTGCGTTATGTCCCGTCCCGCTTCGAAGGCTCGGCAGGAGAACGGCTGAGCCCGGGTCGAATTCAGCTTTTTGTCGAGAGCACGGACGAGAAAACCATCAATATGGGCGACAATCTGTGTGTCGCGCCCTGGGGCCATCTGGTCGTTTGCGAGGACAACTATTCCTCATCCATCCGCAACCATGTGAAGGGCGTCACGCCGGACGGTAAGCTCTATACGATCGCCCGGAATGTCTTCACCGGTAACAGCGAATTCGCAGGATCCGTGTTTTCGCCGGACGGGGAAGTCCTTTTCGTCAACATCCAGTATCCCGGGATCACCTTCGCGATCAGAGGCCCCTGGCTCTCGATCCGGACGTAAACAGCCTGGCCTGGGAGCGGCGCACAAGCCACAGGTTGAGCGTCGACGTGGCCAGCACCAGCGCCGCTCCGGCCTGGTGCAGGGCCCCCAGCCAAAGGGGTGTGGCGCTCATGAGCGTCGCAATCCCCAGCAAGGCCTGCAGCCAGAGGGCCCCCGCGACCGCAAAGGCTGCCGCCCCGAGTCCCTCGGCCAGCCGCCAGCGCCAGGCCTGTACCGCATAGAGGGTTCCACCGATCAGCAGCACATAGGCCCAGATGCGGTGATTGAACTGCACCAGCGCCTGGTCATGCAGGAAGGCCAGACCGCCCAGGCCCCAATCCACCGGTGCCAGCACCGCCCCGTTCATCAGGGGCCAGTCCGTATAGATGAACCCGGCCTTGGCCCCGGCGACCAGTCCGCCCAGCAGACACTGGAAGAAGACGGCGCCGAGGAGCACCGCCGCGCTGCGACTCCAGACCACCGGCGGACGGCTGTGCGATGCGCCGTTCCATGCCTCCATACCGGTCCAGATCAGACCCATGAAGATCAGCAGGGCCAGACCGAGATGGGTCGCCAGCCGCTCGGGGGCGACATCGACCCGCTCGGACAGGCCGCTGGACACCATCCACCAGCCGATCAGGCCCTGCAGGCCGCCGAGGGCCAACAGGATGGTGCAGCGCAAGACCAGCCGTCGCGGGATCTGGCGCAAGATCAGGAAAACAGCGAACGGCAGGGCGAAAGCCGCACCAATCACCCGCCCCAGCAACCGATGGGCCCATTCCCACCAGAAGATTTCCTTGAACTCAGCCAGACTCATGCCGGCGTTGACCTGGGTGTACTGCGGAATGGCCCGGTATTTCTCGAAAGCCTCTTGCCAGTCGGCCGCGTTCATCGGCGGCAGCGCCCCCATGATCGGCTTCCACTCGGTGATCGACAGGCCTGATCCGGTCAGGCGGGTAATGCCCCCGACCACGACCATGATGAACACCAGGGCGGCACAGCCGAAAAGCCATATCGCGACCGCGCGGTTTTGTTCGCTACCGATGAAACGCTTCATTCGACGTCTGCCGTCCTGACCGTTACAGTGCCCCTGCGATCCTGGATCACGTTGGCCCCGCGGGTATGCCCCCGCTGTGCCGCGATATCGAGTCGCTTTACGGCGTCCGATCGCCGCAAGTCTGGAGAGGCGGGTTGCCCTACGTCGAAATCATCCTCGCTGCCCTCGGGGCATTCGCCCTGTCATGGCTGGCCGACCTGGTCAGCGGCCGCCGGGGTCTGTTTGCCACATCCCTGGTCTCGGCGGTCGCCGCCGTGGCGGGCTGGTTCCTGGCGGTTCGTGTATTCGGCGTCAGCACGATGAACGAATGGACCTGGGTCCTCTGGTCACTGGCCGCCGCGACCCTTGCCCTCGGAGCCTTCTTCCTTTTTCGGAGCAAGCGCTGAAATGGGCCCCCGGACCCGCCGTTTCATCGCCGCCATCGGTGCTGTCGGTTTCCTCGCATTCTACGTCTGGGCCGTGATTGCGATCGGCGACCGCCTGCCCGACTCGGTATGGCTCGACATGGTCTTCTACGGAGTCGCGGGGATCGCCTGGGGCATTCCCCTGCTTCCCCTGCTCAGCTGGGCGGAAGGTCCGAAGAAATAGACGCCGGAATTGCAAAGGGGCCGCCCGAAAGCGGCCCCCTGACCAACCGTCTTCAATAGGGAAGATGGTCGGAGCGACAGGATTCGAACCTGCGACCCCTTGACCCCCAGTCAAGTGCGCTACCAGGCTGCGCCACGCTCCGAGAGGCGCTCCGTATAGACGGGGTTCGCGGTGCCGCAAACCGAAAAAGCAGTCGGCGAAGACCGATCGGTCGAGACGGCACGCTCCACGATTCCATCGACACCGCGAATCGGGCTCCCGCATGAAGCTGAAGCGAAATCGGGGTCGTGCCGGAGCGCGGCCGGCAAGGCCGACCTTGCTCTAGGCGCTTCTCGACAGGACGACCTCAAGCCGGGCCCGTGCGCCTTCCAGTTCGGCCAATACCTGACGCAGGCGGATCGACGACAGGCCTGCCGCCGCCGGAGGCGCAGTCGGTGCCGGATCGGAACCCTCAGGATCGAACGTCACCGTACCGTCAGGGTCGCCATAGTGGGCCAGACGCCTGGTCCCCTGGTCCTTGTGCAGCCGCAGGACGCCCTTGATGGTCAGACCGTCCTCATGCAACAGCCGTCTCACCGCCTTCAACAGGACCACATCCTGCGGTCGGTAGAAGCGGCGCCCGCCCGCTCTTTTCAGGGGCGTCAGAAAGGGAAATTTCGTTTCCCAGAAGCGCAACACATGCTGCGGCACACCGACCTCTGTGGCCGCTTCTGAAATGGTCCGGAAGGCGTTGGGGCTCTTGGCCACAGGCGTCAGACGCTCACGACCGCATCGTGAACCCGGCCCTTCATGATCTGCGAGGCGCGGAAGCTGATGACGCGACGGGGATGGATGGCCGCAGGCTGGCCGGTCTTGGGATTTCGGCCCATGCGGGCGCGCTTTTCGCGGACCTGAAAGACGCCGAAGCCGGACAGTTTTACCGTCTCGCCCCGTTCCAGGGATTCAATGATCAGCTCGAGCGTGCGCTCGACCAGGGTCGAGCACTCCTGGCGGGACAGCCCCACCTCCTCGTGCACGGCTTCGCAAAGGTCCGCGCGCGTCAGGGTCTGGTGTTCGGCCAAAGGTCCACTCCCCTCAAAGGTCGGTTGCCCCACATAAAAGGCCAAGCGTCGTCAAATGGAAAGCCGGAAATCGTCCTAAAGGCGAAACGCGCAGGCCCCCCAGGTCAACCCGCCGCCCATGGCTTCCAGCAGGACGAGATCCCCGCGCTTGATCCGACCGTCCTGAATCGCCGCATCAAGGGCCAGCGGAATCGAGGCCGCTGAAGTATTGGCATGCAGGGCCACAGTCGAGATGACCTTGTTTTCGTCCAGGCCGAGGCGATCGCCGACGCCCTTGATGATCCGCTGATTGGCCTGATGCGGTACGAACCAGTCGACATCCGCCACCTCGATATTCGAGGCGACGCAGGCCGCGGTGACAGCCTCTGCAATATTGACCACGGCGTGGCGGAAGACCTGGTTCCCGGCCATGCGAAGATGGCCGACGGTTCCGGTCGTTGCGGGGCCGCCATCAACATAAAGCAGGTCGGTCTTGGTGCCGTCGCAGCGCAGGGCGAACCCCAGCACGCCCTGATCAGCCTTGGTCCCCTGCCCTTCGCGCGGTTCGACCACCACACAACCGGCCCCGTCTCCGAACAGGACGCAGGTGGACCGGTCAGTCCAGTCCATCAGCCGGGTCATCTCCTCGGCCCCGATGACCAGTGCGCATCTCGCCTGCCCACGGGCAACGAAGCCGTCAGCGATGCTCAGGGCATAGACAAAACCCGAGCAGACCGCCTGGACGTCAAAGGCAATACAGACCGGCACGCCCAGCTTGCGCTGAACAATCGAGGCGACCGACGGGAAGGTCATGTCGGGCGTCGTGGTCGCCACAATGATCAGATCGACATCAGCCTCGGTCCGGCCGGCGTCGACGAGAGCCCTTCTGGCAGCTTCCGTGGCCAGATCGCTGGTCGGCTGGTCGTCGTGCGCGCGATGCCGCTGTTTGATGCCGGTCCGTTCCTGGATCCACGCGTCCGATGTGTCGACGATTTCTGCGAGATCGGCGTTGGTGACGACCTGTTCCGGCAGAAAGGAGCCGACGCCGGTCACGGCGCTTCTGACGACGCTCACTGGGTATTCTCCCCGACGGGCTCTTCCGCCGAACTGACATCGGGCCGCGCAAGCAGGGCGGTCAGCCGCTGCAGATTGGCCCCTACCTGTTCCATATAGTCGCTACGCCCCAGTTCGACGGCGACCCGGATGGCGGCACCGAAACCGCCCGGGGTGGCCCCGCCGTGGCTTTTCACCACCACACCGTTCAGTCCGAGCAGAGGGCCGCCGTTGATGGCGTTGGGGTCGATCTTCTGGCTCATCCTCTTCAAGGCCGACATGGCCAGCAGGGCACCCAGTTTTGCGATGAGGCTGGAAGTCAGGGCCTCCTTCATCAGCGCGGCAATGAATTTGGCCAGCCCCTCAGCCGTCTTGAGCGCGATATTGCCGGTGAAGCCGTCGGTCACAACCACATCCACCGTGCCCTTGGAGATGTCTGTGCCCTCGACGAATCCGTAGTAGTCCAGCCCGAAGCCACCCTCGCGCATCAGACGGGCTGCCTCGCGCACCGCCTCATGGCCCTTCATGTCCTCGGAACCGACGTTCAGAATGCCGATGGTCGGGTTCGCAACCCCGTGCACGGCGGTCATGAAGGCCTCGCCCATGATGGCGAACTCGACCAGCTGGGCAGCGTCGCTCTCGATATTGGCACCGACGTCGAGCACGGCCGTATAGCCCTTCGGGGTGGGCCAACTGGCGACGATGGCCGGACGCTCAAGCCCCGGCGCGGACATGCGCAACAGCAGTTTGGAAATGGCCATGAGGGCGCCGGTGTTGCCCGCGGAGACCACGGCAGCGGCCTCGCCCGACTTGACCGCCTCAATGGCATTCCAGAGGCTGGACCCCTTGCCCCTGCGCATGGCCTGGGCGGGCTTTTCGTCCATGGCCACGACCTTTTCGGTGTGGCGCACGATACAGACCGCATCAGTCAGGCCGGCCTTGGCCATTTCGGCGCGGATCGCTGTCTCGTTGCCGTGCAGGATGAAGCGCACACCCTCGCCGCCATGACGGTTTCGGTAATCACGTACACCGGGGACTACGACAGACGGACCGTAGTCGCCGCCCATGGCATCGAGCGAAATCAGGATTGGGGATGACAAGTCGTTTCGACTCCGTCGCGCCGTCAGCCCGGCGCTTGTCAGTTTTGGCGACGATAGCGCCGCATCGGGGGGATGCAACCACGCCGCCCTTACGTCAACCTTCGTCAGAAGCCCGCAGTTGCTTCAATACCGCGAACGGCGAAATTTCAGCAGGTTCGGGAGGTTGGACGAACTCGGCACCCGGTTTGCGCGGGAAGGGATCGAGCCGGAGCGCCAATTGTTCAACGGCATACTGGCCCAGATCGATTTGACCGTTCTCGATCAGGTCGGGCGATTCGTCGTCGAGGGTGATGATGATCTCTTCAGAGTCCTCCTCCACCGACTCGGCCAGGGTCAGGGCGAACGGCGCATCGATCTCGATCGGAAGCGGCTCAAGTGTGATGCCGCAAGTCTGGGCGAGGCTGGCCCGAATCCGGCCCGAAAGGCGCCAGCCCGCCGCCGTCGGCACCAGTTCCATCTCCGCTGTAAAGGCCTCCAGTGAGGCAAGATCCAGTGCCCTGACAATCCTCGCCCGGGTCGAAGCATCGGGCTCCAGGGTCCGCTTCACCCCGCTGCCCAGCTGGTGCAGGCGGACAGGCTCGCTGTAAGGCAGGTCGGGAAGGGTCATGCGGTTATCTCCGCCCAGGCCGGGGCCCTGACGACGGCGTCAAGGGTCTGTTCCGCCAGTCGGGCGCGGCTGGACAGGGCGAAGGCAGCCAGCGCCGTTCCGGTCGTGGCGATCTCGCTCTCATAGACATTGCGGGCCAGGCTTGCGGCCAGGGCCTCCGCATCGCCATCGCGCAGGGCGGGCTCATAGATCGCCATCCGACCATACAGGGCCTCGCCCAGCTTGCGCATCTTCTTGCCCACCGAGACATCCCCCACGCCCAGTTCGCGCAGCGCATGGTCCAGGGCCGAAACATAGACGTTGAAAAGATCCTGTCCGATCTCGGCACCGTGGTCGCCCTCGTCACGCAGGCGCATGATCAGGAGCAGGACATGCAGGGTATAGAGCTCGAAACGCGCGTCGATCCGATCGGCCACGCCCAGCCGGGTGTAGAAGGCCGGATCGCGCGCCTGACGCACCGCCGCCTCATACAGCGGCTGGCCCAGACGCTCGCGGAGACGGGTTCGGAACAGATTCTGAAGCATGATCAAACGGCCCCTTTTCCGCCGTGCCGTTGAACTAAGGCTCGGGTCCGGTTAGGTCAAAGACCTTGTTGAAGTCGCAGGCACCGCAAATGCTCCGTACCAACCTCCTGATCACCGCCGCAGCGGCCCTCGCCCTGACCAGCGCCTGCGCGCCGGTCGTGGGACAGAACGGTTTTCAGGCGATCGACGCCAAGCCCACGGACATCGTCGCCGGCACGGACACCAAACAGACGGTCCTGACCCGTCTGGGAACCCCCTCCACGACCTCGACCTTCGAACGCGACAACGTCTGGTACTACATCAGCCAGGTCACCGAGAAATACACCTACAACCGGGCACAGGTGACCCAGCGATCGGTGACGGAAATCACCTTCAATGACGCGGGTCTTGTGTCCGAAGTCCGCACCCTGGGCCTCGATGACGGCCAGCGTGTGGCCATGAACGAGCGCGAGACCCCGACCCGCGGGCGTCAGCTGACGATCCTCGAGCAGCTGCTCGGCAACGTCGGCCGCGGCCAACTGCCCCGCACGGACGAGGACGTCCCGGGCCAGCAGCGCCGGGAATAGGTCCGGCCGCCCGCTCCGTTCGGGAGACAGCAACAGAAAAAGGCCCCGGAGATCGCTCTCCGGGGCCTTCTTCATTCCGGGCCGTGTCACCTCCCGGCCGGAGCCGGGAGGCTTGGAACGCCGTTCTAGAACACCTTGCCGCTGGCCAGGACTGCGAGCAGCAGCAGGGCCACGATGTTGGTGATCTTGATCATCGGGTTCACCGCCGGACCGGAGGTATCCTTGTAGGGATCGCCGACCGTGTCGCCGGTCACCGCGGCCTTGTGCGCCTCGGAGCCCTTGCCGTGGACGACACCGTTATTGTCAGTGAAGCCCTCTTCAATGACCTTCTTGGCATTGTCCCAGGCACCGCCGCCCGAGGTCATCGAAATGGCCACGAACAGGCCGGTCACAATGACACCCATCAGCATGGCACCGAGGGCGGCGAAGGCCGTGGCCTTGTCCGAGATCGAAAGCACCGCAACGAACAGGACGATCGGCGACAGCACCGGCAGCAGCGACGGCACGATCATCTCGCGGATCGCCGCCTTGGTCAGGATGTCCACCGCCTTGCCGTACTCGGGCTTGACCTCATAGGTCATGATGCCCGGGTTCTCGCGGAACTGGCGACGCACCTCGGCCACGACCGACTCGGCCGCGCGGCCGACCGCCATCATCGACATGCCGCCGAACAGGAAGGGCAGCAGCCCCCCGAACAGCAGGCCAACCACGACGTAGGGGTTGGTCAGGCCGAAATCGATCTCGGTCATGCCCGCGAAGAACGGATACAGGTCCGGATTGGCAGCGAAATAGTCCAGGTCGGACGTATAGGCCGCGAACAGCACCAGGGCACCGAGGCCGGCCGAACCGATGGCATAGCCCTTGGTAACGGCCTTGGTGGTGTTGCCGACCGCATCGAGGGCGTCGGTCGAATGACGCACCTCGGCCGGCAGACCCGCCATTTCAGCGATGCCACCGGCGTTGTCGGTGACCGGACCGAAGGCGTCCAGCGCCACGATCATCCCCGCCACACCGAGCATGGTGGTGGTGGCGATGGCGATGCCGAACAGACCGGCCAGCTGATAGGAGGCCACGATGCCGACGATGATGGTGATCGCCGGCAGGGCGGTCGACTCGAGCGAGACGGCCAGACCCTGGATGACGTTGGTGCCGTGGCCTGAAACCGAGGCGTTGGCGACCGAGCGCACCGGGCGGAAGTTCGAGCCGGTGTAGTATTCGGTAATCACCACGATGGCAGCGGTGACCAGCAGGCCGACCATGCCGGACCAGAACAGGTTGATGGCCTTGATCTGCAGGCCGTCCGACGCGGTGACGACCGCATTGCCCGGCAGCAGGGCATCGATGACGAAATAGACGGCGATCGCCGACAGTACGCCGGTGACGATCAGGCCCTGATACAGGGCGCCCATGATGTTCTGGCTCTTGCCCAGACGGACGAAGAAGCTGCCGATGATCGAGGTCACCACGCAGATGCCGCAGATGGCCAGCGGCAACAGCATCATGGTTTCGACATAGGGCTGGTCACGGAAGAAGATCGCCGCCAGCACCATGGTGGCGACCGTGGTCACCGCATAGGTCTCGAACAGGTCTGCGGCCATGCCGGCGCAGTCGCCGACGTTGTCGCCAACGTTGTCTGCAATGGTGGCGGCGTTGCGGGGGTCATCCTCGGGGATACCGGCCTCGACCTTGCCGACCATGTCGCCGCCGACGTCCGCACCCTTGGTGAAGATGCCGCCGCCCAGACGGGCAAAGATGGAGATCAGCGAGGCACCGAAGCCGAGGGCCACGAGGCCGTCGATGACTTCGCGGCTGGTCGCCGCAAAGCCCAGGCCCGCCGTCAGGATGGCGTAATAGCCGGCCACGCCGAGCAGCGCGCCGCCCGCCACGAACATGCCGGTGATGGCACCCGAGCGGAACGCCAGGTCCAGACCCTTGCCGAGGCTCTCCGACGCCGCCTGCGCGGTGCGCACATTGGCGCGTACCGAGATCAGCATACCGGCGAAACCGGCCAGGCCTGACAGGACCGCGCCGATGACGAAGCCGATCGCGGCCCATTCACCGATCAGGAAATAGGCGGCGACCAGGATCACCACGCCGACCATGGCGATGGTGGTGTACTGCCGCCGCAGATAGGCCGAGGCGCCTTCCTGGATCGCCGCGGCGATCTCGCGCATCTTGTCGTTGCCGGTACTGGCCTTCATCAGCGAGGCGGTCTGGACCAGTCCGTAAAGGACCCCCAGCGCGCCTGCGGCGATGACCAGCCACAGATAGTTGCTCATAACGTTTCCAAATCCTGTGATCTTCAAACGCCCGGTCCCTTGGCGCGGTGGGCGTTAGACGCCTCTTTCCGCCTTCCGGTCCCCCCGTGCGTACCGGACGCATGTTGCGTCCTTGGGGAATTGCGGCGGAAACGTGCCAAATCCCGGCTGGCGACGCAACAGGCGATATTGATCAGTCGGCCACAACGCGGATCCGCTGGCGCGGGGCCTGGGTGACAACCTCGACCCGCGTGACCAGACCGCGCCCGGCAATGGTCGCCGCCGAACGCATCAGGCTGGCTGAGACAGCCGCCGTATCGATTCGGTTCCAGTCGTCCGCCACCACGAACGGCGTCCGGTGAGCCGCCCGGACCAGGGCGTCGCGCAGGAAGGCCTCCTTGGCCCGCATCGTCTGCGGCGTCGCTGCGCCGCCGAGATGCAGTCGAAGTGAGACAAAGACATAGTTGCGCAGTCTTCCGCCCACGATAACCGGCAGGCCGATACCCGGCATGTTGAGGTTCAGGTTCTGGCCGGCCGCAGGGGCCTCTTCCGCCAGCACCGGGCGGGCGACAGCAGCAAGGACGGCGGCGGTGGCAACAAGATCACGACGGCGCATGATGACAGGATGACGCCGACGCCTTGAGAAATGGTTGTCAGCCGTGCCTGAAACCCCCGCGGACGAATGTGACCGACTGGCCGCCGAAGCAGGCGGCAACGCCCTGGCCGCTCGTGACCCGGCCAATCCGGGTCAGGCGCAGATGTCGAAGTGCCGCTTCGCGCTGAAGCCCGGCCTCGGCGCCCACCGGGGCGGTGAAGGCGATTTCGTAATCATCGCCGCCCGTGACCAGCGTCTCCAGCGCCGCCTGCGCATCAGCCCGGCCGTTGAGCCAGGCCTGGGCGGCTGCGGAAAGGGGGACCGTCTCGAGGTCGATCTCAACGCGAACGCCGCTGGCCACGGCCAGATGTTCAAGGTCAGCGATCAGGCCGTCCGAAACGTCAACGGCGGCGGTGGCCAGGTCCCGTATCGGCAGGGCAAAGTCGACGCGCGGCGTCGGCGTCCGGTAATGGGCCGACAAGGCGCTGATCTGCCCGGCAGCCAGCGACAACCGGCCCTGCAAGCCCTCCAGACCCAGCCAGCCGTCGCCGATCGAACCGGTGACGAAGACCAGATCACCGGGCCGGGCACCGGCCCGACCCACCGTTCGCCCGGTCGGGACCCAGCCGAGCAGGGTCATCGAAAAACTGGCCGGCCCCGGCGTATTGACCGTGTCGCCCCCCAACAGGGAGACGCCGAACCCCGCCTGGTCCGCCCGCAGACCGTCCGCAAAGGCCATGCGTTCGGGCCAGCCGCAGCGCGACGACCAATGACAGGCCAGCAGATAGCCAAAAGGATCGGCCCCCTTGGCCGCGAGATCGGACAGGTTCACCCGCATCAGCTTCCGGGCCACCGTATCGAGCGGGTCCGTGGCCAGGAAATGCACGCCTTCGACGATCGCGTCCTTGGTCAGAACCAGATCATGGCCTGTCCTGGACGGCACCACGGCGACATCGTCCGCCAGGCCCCGCCCCCACTCCGGATGGGCCAGCGGCGCGAAAAGGCGCTGGATGGTCTCGAACTCGCCGGCGACATCGACCGCGGGCATGGGTTCACCTCAGTCTTTCGGCCGGACGTCCCGGGCGACACCGTCCAGCGCCGCATTGACGAATTTGGCCTCGGCATCATCGAAGAAGGCCTTGGCCAGTTCGACATACTCATCGATGACGATCTCGCGCGGCACGTCCTGGCAGTCGCGCAGCTCCCATGCCCCGGCCCGCAACAGGGCCCGCAGGGTGGAATCGAGCCGCTCCAGCCGCCAGTTCGACGCCAGCCTCGCCTTTACGGCCGCGTCAATCTCACGCTGGCTCCCGACCACGCCCCGCACAATGCCCGCAAACCAGGCCTCATCGGCCTCGGCCAGGGGTTCGCCTTCCATGTCTGCGTCAAAGCGATGGTTGGCGAACTCGGTGATGACCGTGTCCACGCCCTCGCCGGCCAGTTCCATCTGGTACAGGGCCTGGACGGCGGCGAGACGCGCCACTGTGCGGGCGCGCCGCTGACGACTGGTCAGCTGCGGCTCGGCCCGTTGCTTTTCGGCCTCGGCGAGTTGTTCGAGCACGGACTGGAGGCTGGCGGGTTCGGTCACGCCCCAAGTCCTACGCGCAGCCGCTTGCGCAAGGCAATGAGGTCCAGACAGGCCCGCGCAGCACCGCCGCCCTTGTCGCCTTCGCTGATCCGGGCCCGGGCCCAGGCCTGGGCCTCGTCCTCCGTGGTCAGGATGCCGTTGCCGATGATCACGCCGTCCAGCCCCAGCCGGCGGAGGCCGGCCGCCGACTGATCCGAGACGATCTCGAAATGATAGGTCTCGCCCCGGATCACACAGCCAAGGGCGACAAAGCCGTCATAGCGCGGGGCGGTCGGATAGCGACCGGCCTCCACCGCCAGGGCGATGGCCGTCGGCACCTCCAGCGCGCCGGGCACGGTGACCACGTCGAACGAGACATTCTGCGCGCGCAGGGCATCCTTCGCCCCGTCCAGCAGGGCGTCGGCCAGCTCATCATAGTAGCGCGCCTCGACGATGAGGACGCGGGGGGGATCGGTCAGGATTGGTCTTCTCCGTCCATGTCGCGCCAGCCGACAATCCGCAGGCCATAGCCTTCAAGCGCGGCAGGGTTGGGGCGTGTCGAGCTCATCACGATCATGTCGCGCACGCCGAGGTCCAGCAGGATCTGAGCCCCGACCCCATAGTTGCGGATCGAGCGATCAACGGCCGCAGGCTTTTCGACCCCGGCCAGACGTTCCGCCAGGCCCTGCAGATCGGGATCGCGCAGGAAGACGGTGACGCCGGCACCGTCATGCCCGCTGATCGCCTGCAGCGCCCGGGGCACATAGTTCTGGCGCGCCTCGACATGGCCCAGAATATCCGCTGCGAAATCGACCTGGTGCATGCGGACCAGCGTCGGCTTGCCCGGCTCGACCTTGCCCTTAACGAGGGCGATGTGCTCGGCCCCCTCGATGGTGTTCCGGTACAGCATCAGCCGGAAGGGACCGCCGTGAACGCTGTCGAACGGCGTATCCATGACCCGCTCGACATAGCGTTCGGTGCGGCGGCGATAGGCGATCAGGTCGGCGATGGTGCCGATTTTCAGTCCGTGCAACTGGGCGAAGGCGATCAGATCGGGCATCCGCGCCATGGAGCCGTCGTCATTCATGATCTCGCAGATCACGCCCGCCGGAGTCAGCCCGGCCATCCGCGAGATGTCGACCGCCGCCTCCGTGTGGCCGGTGCGGACCAGCACGCCGCCGTCACGGGCGACCAGGGGGAAGACATGGCCCGGCGAGACGATGTCGTCGGCACCCTTGGTCGGATCCGCCGCCACCTGAACGGTACGCGCCCGGTCGGCGGCGGATATGCCGGTGGTGACCCCCTCGCGCGCCTCGATCGAGACGGTAAAGGCCGTGCCCATACTCTCGCGGTTCTCGGCGGCCATGGGCGGCAGGCGCAGCTGGCGGGCGCGGTCGGCGGTTATGGCGAGGCAGATCAGCCCCCGGGCGTGCCGGGCCATGAAATTGATCTGGTCCGGCGTGGCGAACTGGGCCGGAATGATGATGTCGCCTTCGTTCTCCCGGTCCTCGGCGTCGACGAGGATGTAGGGCTTGCCGTTGCGGGCGTCCTCGAGGATGGCCTCGATGGGGCTGATCGGACTGTCGTTCATGTTGGCGGCCAGTTGCATCATGCCGTCTCCTGCCACCGCGCGAGGTATCGCGCCAGCATGTCGATTTCGAGATTCACCGCATCGCCGGCTTTCAGCCCGCCGAGCGTCGTGGCCTGCCAGGTGTGGGGGATGATGTTGAGCCCGAAGACCGGCCCCTCGACGGCATTGACCGTCAGAGACACCCCGTCGACCGTGATCGAGCCCTTGGCGGCGATATAGCGGTGCAGCGGGGCCGGGGCCTCAATGTCGATCCGGTGGGACCCGCCCTCGGGCGTCACCGAGGCGACCCGGCCCAGTCCGTCGACATGGCCCGAGACGATGTGGCCGCCCAGCTCATCGCCCAGTTTGGCGGCGCGCTCGAGATTTACGCGGTGCCCCTCGCGCCAGTCGCCGAGCGTCGTCTTCGACAGGGTCTCGCCCGAGACCTCGACGGCGAACCAGCCGGGGCCCTTTTCGGTCACTGTCAGGCAGCAGCCCGCGTGGCTTATGGAAGCACCGAGGTCGATGCCCGTCGTGTCCCAGGCAGTCTCGATCTCATAGCGCCGGTCGCGCTCGGTCTGGCGGACCGAACGGACCCGGCCGATGTCAGTGACGATACCGGTGAACATGGGCTCAGAAGTCTCTCTCGTAGCGTTCCCACAGGTCGTCACCGCAGGGCTCGACCGCAAGGCACCGGAACCGCGGGGCATCGGAAAGCCGCGACAGGGCCAGCGCCGCAACACACGGCCGCCCTTCCCCGCCGATCAGGATCGGCGCGCGAAACCATTCCAGGCGGTCGACCAGGCCGGCCCGGAGGAAGCTCGCCGCTACCTCTCCGCCGCCCTCGATCATGACAGATGTGATGCCGTGACGCTTCATCGCCGCCAGACTGGCGGCCACGGACGGACGGGCCCCGTCTGACTCGACCCGTTCGACCCGGGCACTGCCGACGGGCCTGGGCTCGGCGACCGTCAGGATCAGACTGTCGCCGCCGCTCGCCACTTTCGCGCTGGAAGGCGTCCGCAAGCGGCTGTCCAGCACGACACGAAGCGGCTGATCGACCGGGCGACCGGGCAGCCGCACCGTCAGTTCGGGATCGTCAGCCAACACCGTCCCGACGCCGACAAGGACGGCATCATGCGCCGCACGCAGACGATGGACTTCGAGCCGCGCCACCTCGCCGGTGATCCATTGGCTTTCACCGGACGCGGTCGCAATCCGGCCGTCCAGTGACGTCGCCAGCTTCAGGGTGACGGCGATCCCGTCGGGGTCGGGATGCATCAGTTTTCGTCCAGACCCTCGTCGCCGAGGAACCGGGCGAAATCACCGGTGTGGCGGAAGTCCTTGTAGACCGAGGCGTACCGGACATAGGCCACCTCATCGACCGACTTCAGCGCCTTCATGATGAAGTCGCCGACGGTCGAGGACGGGATTTCGGTCTCGCCCAGACTTTCCAGCTGGCGGGTGATGCGGCTGACCAATTGTTCGATCTGCTCTGCCTGGACCGGGCGTTTGCGCAGGGCGACGTTGAGCGACCGTTCCAGCTTGTCCCGGTCAAACGGCGCGCGCCGGCCATTCCGCTTCAGGATCATCAGCTCACGCAGCTGAACCCGCTCGAAGGTGGTGAAGCGCCCGCTGCACTGCGGACAGGATCGCCGGCGACGGATGGCCGCGCCGTCATCTGACGGGCGGCTGTCCTTCACCTGGGTATCCTGGTGTCCGCAGAAAGGGCATTTCATCAGAGGTTCATCCGTAGATTGGGAAACGACGCGTGAGGTCCCGCACCTCGTCTGCGACCCGTTTCGACACGCCGGCGTCCGCTTCGTCCGTACCCTTCATCGAGTCGATCACATCGGCGATCCAGTGGCCGACCTGCTGGAACTCGCCCACACCGAAGCCGCGGGTGGTCCCCGCCGGGGTCCCCAGACGGACACCCGAGGTCACCGTGAAGGGGGCGGGATCGAACGGAACACCGTTCTTGTTGCAGGTCATCAGGGCGTGTTCGAGGGCCGCCTCAGTGGCCTTGCCCGTCACGCCCTTGGGCCGCAGGTCGACGAGCATCAGATGGCTATCGGTGCCACCCGAGACGATGGCCGTCCCACGCTCGACCAGAACCGCCGCCATGGCCCGGGCATTGTCCACGACCTGCTGCGCATAGAGTTTGAACCCGGGCTTCAGCGCCTCGCCGAAGGCCACGGCCTTGGCGGCGATGACGTGTTCCAGCGGCCCGCCCTGCAGGCCCGGGAAGACAGCGGAGTTGAATTTCTTGCCCAGCTCCAGGTCGTTGGAGAGAATGATGCCGCCGCGCGGTCCGCGCAGGGTCTTGTGGGTCGTACTGGTCACCACATGGGCGTGGGGCAGCGGATCGGGATAGACACCGCCGGCGATCAGTCCCGAATAATGGGCCATGTCGACCATCAGATAGGCCCCGACGCTGTCGGCGATTTCGCGGAAACGGGCAAAATCGATATGCCGGCTGTAGGCGCTGCCGCCGGCGATGATCAGCCTGGGCTTTTCCCGTTCGGCCATCTCGGCGACGTTGTCATAATCGATCAGATGATCGTCCTGCCGCACCGTATAGGTCACGGGCCGGAACCATTTGCCGGACTGGTTGGCAGGGGATCCGTGGGTCAGATGGCCGCCGGCCGCAAGGTCCATGCCCAGGAAGGTATCGCCGGGCGTCAGCAGGGCGAGGAAGACCGCCTGGTTGGCCTGGGCCCCCGAGTGCGGCTGGACGTTGGCGAAGGCACAACCGAACAGCTGTTTGGCCCGCTCGCGGGCGATGGTCTCGGTCACATCGACATATTCGCAGCCGCCATAATAGCGTCGGCCCGGATAGCCCTCGGCGTATTTGTTGGTCAGGACGGAGCCTTGCGCCTCCAGCACCGCCTTCGAGACGATGTTTTCTGAGGCGATCAGCTCGATCTGCTCCCTCTGGCGGCCCAGTTCGCCCTGGATCCCGGCAAAGATGTCGGGATCAGCCTCGGCGAGGCTCTTCGAGAAATAGGCGTCGTGGGTGAAGGCGGTCACGAAGGAGCCCCGATACTAGAGTTGCGCCGAAACAGGCGACTTCTCTACGCCCACGGCCGACCGACCACAACATCTGGTGGGTCAGCGCGACGCCAGCGCCCTTTTCAGCTTGGCGATGGCGATCCGCTCCAGGCCCTTGGGCTCGTTGACCGGACCGACGGCCGAGGCCTCGATACCGGTCGCCACATGGATCGCCGAGCATTTCAGGTACGGCCCATTACGGGTCAGTTCGACGATGACCTCGCCGGGATCAGGCTCAGGCGACGGCAGGGAGTCGCGCCACATTGCAGTGAGTCCACAGGGCGTCCATGGCGCGGACGAGGTCGTCCATCATGGCGTCGGTGTGGTTGGGAGACGGGGTGAAGCGCAGCCGTTCGGTGCCCTTGGGCACGGTCGGATAGTTGATCGGCTGGACGTAGACGCCATGCTCTTCCAGCAGCATGTC
>NZ_JAIYCP010000003.1 GCF_027487935.1 Brevundimonas sp. | reverse complement strand
CTCGATGTCGGCTCATCACATCCTGGGGCTGGAGCAGGTCCCAAGGGTATGGCTGTTCGCCATTTAAAGTGGTACGTGAGCTGGGTTCAGAACGTCGTGAGACAGTTTGGTCCCTATCTGCCGTGGGTGTTCGAAGCTTGAGAGGATCTGTCCCTAGTACGAGAGGACCGGGATGGACATACCTCTGGTGGACCTGTCATGACGCCAGTTGTGCAGCAGGGTAGCTATGTATGGAATAGATAACCGCTGAAAGCATCTAAGCGGGAAACTAACCTCAAAACAAGGCTTCGCTGAGGATCGTGGAAGACTACCACGTTGATAGGCCAGGTGTGGAAGTGGGGCGACCCATGAAGCTTACTGGTACTAATAATCCGATCGGCTTGATCGTTTCTCAGCAAAACTCATTCGATTTTTACTCGGTTATTCACCGAGACTGACAATGTCTTCTCACAATCGTCTATCCGCCTGGTTGACCTGGTGGCTATGTCGGAGGTTCCCCACCCGATCCCATTCCGAACTCGGTCGTTAAGCCCTCCAGAGCCGATGGTACTCCGTCTCAAGGCGTGGGAGAGTAGGTCGCTGCCGGGTCTACCAGACGGATAGATGATTGTATTACGGGCCGTCGCCCGTTCTCTCGAACAGCTCTTCCCTTACACTACCGTTTGCCGCGGGATGGAGCAGCCCGGTAGCTCGTCAGGCTCATAACCTGAAGGTCGCAGGTTCAAATCCTGCTCCCGCACCCAAGATCTGAAAGCCCCGCCCGGTTCCGCCGGCGGGGCTTTCTGCTGTTCGGAGCCCGACCGGTCGTGCAACTCACTGGCACCCGATCACGGGCACCAGTGAGCTGAGGCCTATGGCTAGCCCGTCATCCCCGCTGCATGTCCCACCAGCGCACGGCGTCCGCATCGCGGGCGCTGAGCTCGGGGTGGGCGGGATCGGAGCCGACGTCCGGCACGCGCCGCCAGGAGCGGGCGCATTTGGACTGGTCCGTGATGGGCTGCACGACCGCAGCGACGTTGAGGACTTCCGTCATCTGGAAGGCATCAGCCGGCGGCGGGCCCTGAACAAGCTGGACCTGGCTGACACGGAAGATGTCAGCGATCTCCTGCTGGTCGAAGCCCTCGAAGGCGAATGAGATCTGTTCGTCGGTCACATGGACGGTGAGGGCGGCGTCGAGGCCGGTGCCGATCCGCTTTTCGCGGCGTTCAATCTCGAGAGCCCCGTTGGTCACCAGAAGGACGCGTTCGATCGCCTTCCACCGGCTCTTTTCGCTGGAATCCTGCCACTGCGCCGGCGTCTCCGGGATCACCCGGGCGCAGTTCGAGCCGCCGTCGGGATAGCGGGTGCCCCAGGCCTCTTCCATGGTGAAGGGGGTCAGGGGGGCCAGCCAGGCGGTCAGGCGGATGAAGACCTCATGCATGACGGTGCGGGCCGCCCGACGGCGGATCGCGTCGGGCCGGTCGCAGTAGAGGCTGTCCTTGCGGATGTCGAAATAAAGGGCCGACAGGTCGTTGGAACAGAACTCCATCACCGGCCGGACGACGTCCTGGAAGCGATAGTCGGCATAGGCCTTGCGGACGTCACGATCGAGCTCCCACAGCCGGTGCAGGATGAATCTCTCGAGCGGCGGCATCTGGTCGAGTGTCAGGTATTCGGCCTCGTCGAAATCCGCCAGGGCACCGAGCAGATAGCGGACGGTGTTCCTGAGCTTGCGATAGGCGTCGACGGTGGTCTGCAGGATCTGCTTCCCGATCCTCTGGTCCTCGGCATAGTCGACCAGAGAGACCCAGAGGCGCAGGATGTCGGCGCCGGACTCCTTGATGATGGTCGCTGGGTCGGTCGTATTCCCCTTCGACTTGGACATCTTCTCCCCGTTCTCGTCCTGGGTGAAGCCGTGGGTGAGTACGGCGTCATAGGGGGCGCGGCCGCGGGTGCCGCAGCCTTCGAGCAGGTTGGACTGGAACCAGCCGCGATGCTGGTCGGAGCCTTCGAGATAGAGGTTAGCCGGCCAGTGTGACGGGCGGTCGCCGGTGTATCCATGGGCCGGATCGCGCGTCTCGAGCGTGAAGGCGTGGGTGCAGCCGGAGTCGAACCAGACGTCGAGGATGTCCTCGATCTTTTCGAACCGGGCCGGGTCATGCGCGCCGAGGAAGTCGGCGTCGGGACGGGTGAACCAGGCGTCAGCACCCCCTTCGGCGATCGCAGCGGTGATGCGGGCGTCGACGGCCGCGTCGTGCAGCGGCTGGCCCGTCTGTTTGTCGACGAACATGGCCAGGGGCGTGCCCCAGGCGCGCTGGCGGCTGATCAGCCAGTCCGGGCGGCCCTCGACCATGGACCGGATGCGGTTGCGGCCGGCCTCGGGGTGGAAGTCGGTCCTGTCGATGGCCTCCAGCGCGCGATCGCGCAGGGTGCCGCGATCGTCCAGCGCCGCATCCATGCGGATGAACCACTGCGGCGTGTTGCGGAAGATGATCGGGGCCTTGGAGCGCCAGCTGTGCGGGTAGGAATGTTCCAGCCGGCCGCGGGCCAGCAGGGTGCCGGCCTCGATCAGCCTGTCCATCACGGCCGGGTTGGCGGGGCCGAATTTGCCGGTCTTCTTGCCCTCAGTCTCCAGCACCTTGAGGCCGGCGAACAGGGGAACGTGATCATAATAGGCCCCGTCAGGGTCGACGGTGTCCGGCACCTCATGATGGCCGTGGGCCTTCCAGACCTCGAAGTCGTCGGCGCCGTGGCCGGGGGCGGTGTGGACGAAGCCGGTGCCGGCGTCGTCGGTGACGTGGTCGCCGGCCAGCAGGGGCACGGAGAAGCCGTAGCCGGGCGCGAGGGCCGCCAACGGATGGGCGCATTCGAGGCCGGACGGATTGAGGTCGCCGACGCGGGTCCAGCCGGCGATTTTCGCAGCGCGGAAGACGTCTTCGGCCAGCTTGTCGGCGACGATCAGACGGTCACACGGTTTGGCCCAGGGCTCGAACTCCAGCCCGGTCTCCATGGCCGTGACCTCATAGAGGCCATAGGCGATCTCGGGGCCGTAGCTGATGGCCCGGTTGGCCGGGATGGTCCAGGGCGTGGTGGTCCAGATAACGACCGAAGGGGTGGCGTGGCGGAAGGCCAGCAGGTCGTCGGGATGGGTGTCGGTCGCGCCGGTGACCGGGAATTTGACCCAGACGGTCGGGCTGACGTGGTCGTGGTATTCGATCTCGGCATCGGCCAGGGCGGTGCGCTCGACCGGCGACCACATGACCGGCTTGGAGCCGCGGTAGAGCTGGCCCGAATTCTTGAATTTGTGGAACTCGGCGACGATGGCCGCCTCGGTCGTGAAGTCCATGGTGGCGTAGCGGTTGTCCCAGTCGCCGAGGATGCCCAGCCGTTTGAACTGTTCGCGCTGCACATCGATCCAGCCGGTGGCGTATTCGCGGCAGGCCTGGCGGAACTCGGCCTTTGAGACCTCGTCCTTGCGCTTGCCCTGGGAGCGGTAGCGTTCCTCGATCTTCCATTCGATCGGCAGGCCGTGGCAGTCCCAGCCGGGGACGTAGTCGACGTCATGGCCCAGGAGGAAGCGGCTGCGGACCACGAAATCCTTCAGCGTCTTGTTCAGGGCGTGGCCGATGTGGATGTCGCCGTTGGCGTAGGGCGGGCCGTCGTGGAGGACGTAGAGGGGCGCGCCTTCGGCCTGGCGCTGTTTGCGCAGGGTCGAATAGAGGTCGCCCCATGCCTCGATGATCGCGGGTTCCTTCTGCGGCAGTCCACCGCGCATGGGGAAGGGCGTCTCGGGCAGGAAGACGGTTTCGCGATAGTCGCGACCGGTGGGCGTGTCTTCGCCGTTTTTGGGGGAGTCGGCCATGAAGTCTCGTTTCGTCGTCGTTGGGTGATCGTTCGCGTCGGTCTCGATATCCCGGCGTGCACGGGGCCGTGGCCCTGGGCGCTACGCCGGGCGGCTAATCGAAATCGGGCGAAGCACGCGGACGGTCATGGTGGGGACGGTCTAGCAGACGGGGTGGGGCGGACGCCAGCCGGGATTGCCAGTCGGGGTTACGGGCGGGATAGTCCCAGGGTCATGGGAGGGTTCCGATGCGTCATGTCCTGATTGCCGCCGCTGTTTTCGTCGGTCTGGCTGCCTGTTCGCCTTCGGGTGAAGGTACGTCCGAGCCGGCCGATGCGCCCGCCGCCCTGCCGCCGGGCCGCCCTGCGATCTATGAGGCGGCGCGGGTCGGACCTGAGGAATTTGTTCGGGCGCTTTATGCGGTCCACGCCACCCCGGGGGCCAGTATGGGGGAGCCGCCGCGGCCGGGGCAGGAGCCGATCTACGGCCGGATGCTGAACGCCATGATCGGGGCGGACTTCGCCAAGGCCGCGGGCGGGGTGCCGACGCTGAACCATGATCCGATCTGCGACTGCCAGGACAGCGGAGATTTCACCCTGGTCTCGGTGACGGTGACGTCGTCGGACCCGCAGACGGCCGAGGCGGCGGTCGTGTTTACCAACATGGGTGAGACGAAACGGCAGACGCTGAAACTGGTCAAGGAGGGCCCGATGTGGAGGGTCTCGGACGTTCTGGTTCCGGGACGCCCGGCGCTGACCGAACAGCTGATGGCGGCGATCAGCTGAGCGCGGCGCGGGCCGCGGCAGCGTCCGCGGCGATCTGGACCTTGAGGGCGTCAAGGCCGTCGAAGGCCATTTCGCCGCGCAGGAAGGCGACCAGTTCGGTCTCGATCGTCTGGCCGTAGAGGTCGCCGTCGAAGTCGAACAGCCAGACCTCCAGCAGGGGCTGGTCGATCTCGAACATGGGACGGACGCCGAGGTTGGCGACGCCGTCGATCATGCGGCCATCGGGCAGGCGGGTGCGGGTCGCATAGACGCCATAGGCGGGGCGCATGTAGTCGCCCATCGACACATTGGCGGTAGGGACGCCGATGGTGCGACCGCGCTTGTCGCCGTGGATGACCTCGCCCTCGATAGCGAAGGGGCGGCCGAGGATGGCGGCGGCGCGGGGCATGTCGCCGGCCTTGAGCGCCTCGCGAACCCCGGAGGAGGACAGTTTCAGCCCGTCGCCGTCATCGATGCGATCGACCACGGTGACGCCGAAACCGAGGGCCTCGCCCTGGCGACGCAGCCCCACGGCCGAGCCGGTGCGGCCCTTGCCGTAGGTGAAGTCGAAGCCGACTGCGGCGTGGGCGATTCCGAGGCCGTCGCACAGAACCCGCCCGACGAAGGCCGTGTCGGTCATGGCGGCCATGGTGGCGTCGAAGGGCAGGAGATGGAGGCGATCGACGCCGAGGGGGGCCATGGCCCGCGCCATCTGGGCCGGCGTCATCAGACGGAAGGGCGCGGCCTCGGGCTGGAACCACCGACGGGGGTGGGGATCGAAACTGACCACGGCGAGCGGGACGCCGAGACGGTCGGCGGCAGCCCGGGCCTCGGCAATCACCGCCTGATGGCCGCGATGAACGCCGTCAAAGGCACCGATGGCGACGGCTGCGCCGCGCAACCGGTCAGGCAGGTCGCGCCAGTCGGGGACGATCTGGACCAAGTCAGTCTTTCGCGGGGCGCCGGCGGCGGGGGACGCGGACCAGGGCGACGCCGTCCATGACCCGCTTGTCCCCGACGAAGCCTTCGCAATCCAGCTCGACGCGGGCGCTTTCCGGATCGACGGATTTGACGCTGACGCGCACCAGAACGGTCTCGCCGATCCGCACCGGCATGTGGAAACCGAGGGTCTGGGTCAGATAGATGGCCCCGGCACCGGGCAGGATGGTGCCGACCACGGCCGAGCCGAAGGAGGCGGTGAGCAGGCCATGGGCGATGCGGCCGCGATAGGCGGTTTTCGAGGCGAAGGCCTCGTCCATATGCACCGGGTTGTAGTCGTCCGAGGCGTCGGCGAACTGCTGGATGCGCTGTTCCGTGACGAGGATGTGGGTCTCCGCCGTCATGCCGACGTGGAGTTCCTCGAGGATGTAGCCGCCGGAGGGATGTTTCGTCACAATTTCGGTCATGGTCCGGCCTTAGCGCGATTTGCCCCGGCGTGGGCCATTTTTTGGAGGCCGGCCGAGGCGAGCGGAAGCCGGAATGGCCGGGCTCACCAGGCCAGATCCAGGGCGGCGTAGCGGGCGTGGGTCGCCTCGGCCTTCAGCAGGTCCGCCGCGCGGGCCGGATCGAGCCGACCGTCGGGCCCGCGGGCGGTGTCGCCGTGGATACCCTGGGCGATGAACAGGCAGTCGAGGGCCTGTTTGTCGGCGCCGAGCACATCGGTGATGACGCCGTCGCCGATGCACAGGACGCGGGAGCGGTCGACCGGGCGGCCGAGCAGCCGCTCGCCCTCGGCCAGGGCCAGCTCATAGATCGGATCAAAGGGCTTGCCGGCCATGGTGACGCGACCGCCGAGGCTTTCGTAGAGGTCAGCGAGCGCGCCGCCGCACCAGATCAGCCTGTCGCCGCGCTGGACCACCCGGTCGGGGTTGGCGCAGATCATTTCGAGGTCGCGCGCGACGCCGGCGGAGAGGCGTTCGCGATAGTCCGTCGGCGTCTCGGTCTCGTCATCAATCATGCCCGTGACGGCGATGAAGGCGGCGTCGGCGGCCGTCCCGGCGACCTCGAGGCCGAGACCGTCATAGAGGGGCCAGTCGCGGTCCGGGCCGATGATCCAGGCCGGGCCGGGCGCGCGTTTGCCCAGTTCCACGCGGGTGGCGTCGCCCGAGGTTACGACGGCACCCCAGGCGTCCCGCGGCACGCCGAGCTGGTCCATCTGCTGGATCATGCCCGGCGCGGGACGCGGCGAGTTGGAGATCAGGACCACCTTTCCGTGGTCGCGGTTGAACCGGGTCAGGGCCGCGCAGGCCTCTGGCCAGCTTTCACGGCCGTTATGGATCACGCCCCAGACGTCGCAGAGCAGGACGTCGTAGTCGGCGGCGATGTCGGACAGGCCGGAGAGGGCGAGGGGCAGGGTCATGGGGGGGCTGATAGCCTTTTGGAGCGCGAGGGTGAAGGCGTGACGGGTGGCTGCTGGCTGGCCGACAGTTGTGCGTCGGTGCCGGAAGGGCCGCAGTCACCAGTCACCAGTCACCAGCCACCAGCCACCCATGACTCTTCGCCGCCTGTTTCCAGTCGGGTGCGGGAGGCATGGCGGAGCGCCCGGGCCTTCGCCCGGATGAGCAGACAGAAATACCGTTTCGACGAAGACAGAACGCTCCGCGCAGACAGTTTTCCGGAAGCTTGCGTCGGGTGGCCGTGTTCGGGCCTTACCGCAGCGCCTCCGACGGGCAGGTCGGGCGACGTCCCGATCCCTGGAACGACCTGGGTATCCCCCCCGGTCCTCCACCCCGGCCGGCGAGCCCTTAGGAGGCCCCCGATCGCGGTCCGGCTCCCCCGGCTTGCACCGGCGGATCCCCGCTCCATCCGCTCCCGCCGCCGCTTCGGATCGCCGGCCGAGCGAGCCGCCCTTGCGACGGGACGGGGACAATTATGGGGGCGGTCCCGGCCATGATGGCTGGGGACGCTGTGTTTTTTGAAAGATGCGCAGAGTCAGGAGGTTAGAGGCGCGGGATATGCTGACAATCGGCGGATGGGTAGCATATTGATGTCGTCCTCTCCCTCTCCTTTATGGGGAGGGAGAGCGTTTTCAGGGCCATTCCGGGTTGTCCGTTGAGCCGGCGGTGATGGTACCGAGCGGGCCTTGGTATGGCCATTGATGCGACCCAGTCTCCCATCCCGTAATTCGGCGAATCCTCTGCCGGAAGAGCCGCACGCGATTCCCGGATGCGTTCAGGGCGCAGGTCACTTGATCAATCTCAAGCTCCCCTCGCGCTTTATCCTGCTTCCGATCTCCAAAAATGCATCGGTCAACTCGGAGAATGATTCCGCAGAAATCTCGTATTCGGGACGAGAGGTGCAGCGCTGGTAAAGACTACTGAGAGATCCGCCCATGTTGTAGGTGATCGCATAGATAACGATCCCTTCGCGCTTCATGGCATCGCAAGTCTTCAGAAGCTCCGCATCTGCCTGTGAAACGCTGATGGTATCACCAGACTGGCCGGGGTGGTTCGCACCGTCCGTCATGATAATCACGAACTTGCCCGGAGAATCCTCGTAATCGAGCGGCAGATCGGGATCGCCCCAAAGCCCCTTCCAGCGGGGAGAAACCGCACGCCAGCCCCAAGCCATACCCTCCTGGGTGCTGGTGCCATGCCCCGCGCAGAGATTGTTGGTAATCTGTTGCAAGGTAGAGCGGCTTTGGGTCAAACCCTGCGCGCGGGGTACCGGACACACTTCCGCTGCTCCTCCGAACATCCGGAAGCGCTCGTCCGACGGCAGCGCATTTGTCCACTGGTTGTCTCCAGTTCGCCGGGAAGCGCACAGTCGCGGAGCGCTCGCCGTGTAGGCGTTGATCTTGCACCTGCTGGCCGCACTGGACGTTATTCCCCACTCATTCACCTGAGAGAAAGCCGCAGTGGCAGGAATCTGACCGCTCGCGAACCATGACTCTCCGTAGTTGGTGACGTTCACGCGCCCGCTGAAAGGAATGATGGAGATCCACGTGTTCTCCAGACTGTCCTCGTTTTCGTAAATCGTCCCGAGCAGGTCGGTGATCGAAGCTCGAAGGGATGGAATGGAGCCAGTCATCGATCCGCTGACGTCGACGACGATGGCCAACTCCATACCGCCGCTACCTGCCCCAACCGTTGCGGCGGCCTCAGCCTTTATGGGAATCTCCTGAATGCCAAACAGGCCCAGAAAGACGGTCGTGGATGTAGCACTCGCCTCCCCGGAGAGCACGTCGTCGTTGACATTGAAAGAGTAGCGAAGGTTGTTCGCGCCAGCCGCATTTCGGGAGAGATAGGTGCCGGCCGTGGTTTTCGCGAGATCATCACTGATTGAAAGCGATCCCGCTCCCGCCAGCAATGCCGCATCGAGAGCGTCACTTAGCCGATCTTTGGCCGTGTTGGCGGTAACAACATCAAGCGCACCCCCGGCTACCATTGTAATGGACAGGATGAACAGGGCGAACATAACCGCCATATTCCCACGTCGATCCGAAATGAAGCGCTGCAGCAAAATCAAAACGACCATCCTGTCGATCCTTGTTATTTGAGCATCATGGTTAAGTCTTGCCTAACGATCTCTCGTTGGGAACCGCGTCGGATAGTCAGTCTGCGCAACCGGAACGGCTGGATCGAAGCGCCGGGCTGTAGCCATTTCCGGGCGCGCTTCTGAAGTCGGCCTTCAGGTCCTGCGGCATTCTCACGTCAGGGCGCACGGCCAGGGAGGTTCGACTCGAACCCATCAGCCCGTCCGGCTTGCCCGGGTCTTCCTGATGCGAGAACCCGGTACCCGAGTCACCCGGGCGACGCCACCACACCACTCATGCGAGAACCCGGATATCGAAGGGCGGCCTTCATCTCGTGGATCTGCCCCTCGCCGGCGACCGGGTTTGCGGTCAGGGTCAGGTAGCAGCCGGTCATGGGACGGCTTTCGGGGTTGGGCCGGCACCGGGCTTTTGTCACCGTGAAGACGGCGGGGGCCTCCGGCACCGGAGTCTGGTTGCAGGCCGTCGATGTCATCAAGGCGGTGGGGATCAGCAGGCGTTTCATGAGGGGCTCCTTGCGGCGCGGGCGTCGAGACGGCGGCGCACGAGGGTGGCAGCTCGCTCGATCGCCAGGGCGGCGATCAGGCTGAGACCGGTGAGGGGGTAGAGGATGGCCAGCGGCAGGACGATGCCGAGGACGGCGGCGCGGACGCGCGGGCCGGGCGGGGCTTCAGGCGCGCCGAGGCGGCCTTTCGACAGGCTCGGCGGGCGGCGCTTCCACCACATGATGATGCCGCTGATCCCCAGCAGCCAGATGGCGATGCAGCCGCCCAGCATCAGATAGCGATTGATCCAGCCGTACTGCGTGCCCTGATGGACAGCGATGCCCCATTCGAAGGCCCTGGCCCCGACGCCGAACTGGTCGTAGCGGATGTCGGCGCGGACGGTGCCGGTGGCGGCGTCGATATAGAGGGTGCGGGTGTCCTCGACCTGTTTGACCTGGCGCGCGGCCGTCCAGGCCAGGGCGGGGTTCGACGGGATGGAGACCCTGTATGGCCGGGCCAGACCCTGCACCTCAGCGGTGTCGATCACGCGCGAAAGGCTGGCCAGACCGCGGTGGGGCGTGGGCATGACCATCCCCTCCATGATCCAGCCGACGCCGACGGGGGCGTCCCCCGGATGGTCAGCGTGGGCAAAGGGGCTGGCGGCGGCCGGCGGCTTCGGTCGACCCAGGCCATGCTCTTTCACGGCGGCCATATACTGATCGCCCCAGAAGGCTGACCAGGGCATGCCGGTGATGACCAGAAAGGCGATGACGGCACCGGCATATAGGCCGGTCACGGCATGCACATCGCGCCAGAAGGGTCGCCGCTTCGGATCGGTGGCCCGGATCGAGGCCACGCCCACGCCCCGCCCGCGCGGCCACCACAGGAACAGGCCGGTGGCCACGAGGATGATGGCCCAGCCGGCGACAATCTCGACCACATAGTTGGCCCATGAACCGAGCAGGATGAGGCTGTGGAGCTGTTTGACCGTCTCCATCACTCCACCGAAGTCGGTGTCGCCGATCAGCCGGGCGTCATACGGATCGACGAAGGCGGTGCGCTGACCGCCGTCCGGCAGGTTGACGGTCAGGCGGACCGCCTCATCCGGCCGCGCGGGGAGCAGGACGTTGGAGACCTTGCCCCCCAGGCCGGTCTCGGCCGCCACAACCCAGAGGTCCGGCGCGGCGGATGCGGCGCGGGGTTCGACGCGGGACAGGTCGCGATAGACCGCCCCGTCGATCTCGTCGGTGAACAGATAGAGGGCACCGGTCAGCGCCATGAGCATGAGGAAGGGCAGGACCAGCAGGCCGGCGTAGAAATGCCAGCGCCAGACGGCGCGGAAGGCGCCGGAGAGGGGTGCGGGAGCAGGGTCGCGGGTCATGAAAAACTCCGTCGGGACGGGCCTGTCGGCCCGCCCCGGTTGTCGGATCAATAGGTCAGGCGAAGGCCGATGAAGGCGGAACGGCCCTCACCCGGGAAGAACACCGAGGTCGAGGCGGTCCGTGCGTCGGTGACGGCGGAGAATTCGCCGACATAGCGCTCGTCGGTCAGGTTGCGTGCGTCGATATAGACGGTCGCGCCCGAGCCGAGCTTGAAGCCGGCATTCACACCCAGCAGGGCGTAGGACGGCGCCTTCAGCGTATTGGCATAGTCGACCCAGACGTCCGAGATGCGCCACTCGACCGAAGGGGTGACGAACAGACCGGACGGATGTCGCCAGGTCAGCTCGGCCCGGTACTGGTGCTCGGGCACGACCGGCAGGGTGTTGTCGCCCCACCGCGGGTCATCGACGAAATGGAAGTCGCTGAAGGCCCAGGTCTGGCGCAGCAGCAGCGAGCCGTCCGCGATTTCCGCAGGCAGTCGCCAGTCCAGTCCGGCCTCGATTCCCTGATGTATCGTCCGGTCGGCGTTGAAGGTGGCGGCCGGAATGTTCGGGCCGACGATGAAGTTCAGGATCTCGCCGTCGATCCGGCTGCGATAGACGGTGAAATCCCAGGCCAGGGCACCGCGACGGCCGCGGGTGCCGACCTCAGCGGTCCAGGCGTCCTGGATGTCGATCGGCGTGAAGCCGACGAGCGGTGCCTGGACGAGGGCCCCATAGGCCGGGGGTTCGACCGAACGGGTCACATTGGCGAAGACCTGGGCACCGCCTTCTGACTCCCACAACAGGCCGAGCCGGGGCGAGAACCACTCATAGTCGATGCCGTCGTTGTTCAGGGCGTTCCGGCGATCGACATAGTCCCGGGTGGCGCGACCGAAGGAGCCGCCGGCGACCAAAGCCAGCCGATCACTGACAAACAGACGGCCTTCGGCGAACACGTCCAGCCCGTCCGCTTCCTGGAAGCCGTTGGCGGTCAGGGCACCGCGGAAGCCGCCGACATTGACGTAGCGCAGGGCGTCGATCTGGCCGTCGCGATAGCTCAGGCCATAGAAGGCGTCAGCGCGCAGGCCTCCGACCGTTCCGGTCCAGTCGATCCGGGCGAAGGCGCCGCGGGTCTCGCTCTCCTGATCAACGACCTGGAAGATCGGGTGGTAGAGCGACTTCTCCCAGCCCCAGATGGCACCCTCGAACAGGGTGCTGTCATCGAACCGCCAACGTGTTTGCAGAGTCACACGCTTGAGGGTCTGGTCCCGGGCGTTGTCGTTGATGATGTTGTTGGCTGGTGCGATTCGCGGCGTGGAAAGCGCCTGGGTCAGGTTCAATGCGCCCGGCACGGACTGCTGGATATCAGCCGCCTGGGCGATCAGACGGACCTCGCGGTCCTCGCCGAAGCGGCGGCCGATACTGGCGGTCAGGCGGCCCTGGCTCTGGTCGCTTTGCCGGCGAAAGCCGTCGGCCTCCAGCGCTGTAACACCGACGAAGGCGTCCCAGTCGCCACGCTCGCCGGCGAACGCGCCGTGCAGGCGGCGGAAGCCGAAGGAGCCGGCTTCGAGCTGCAGCACCAGATCGTCAGCGGCATTGCGGCCTGTCGGGGTGATCATATTGATCGCCCCGCCCAGCTGGGCACCGCCGAACCGCAGGGTGTTGGCGCCCTTGTAGACCTCGATGTAGCGGGCACTGAGCTGGTCGATGCCCTGGAAGTCGGAGAAGCCGTCGGCGTCGGCGAAGGGCACGCCGTCCTGGGCGAACAGGACGCCCCGCTGGTGGAAGCCCTGTGCAATGCCCGAGCCGCGGATGGAAAGACGGCTTTCCTCGCCATAGCGCTTCTGGGCGAGGACGCCGGGGACGTTCCGAAGGCTGTCGGAGAAGCCCTGGGCGAATCGGGTCGCATAGCTCTCGGCCGAGACGACGGCGACCGAGCCCGGTGTTCGGCTGAGCAGGGCACGGGCGTCGGCGACGACGGGCGGGTCCTCGGGATTGCGGACACCGGTGACGATCACGGTGTCCAGTGTCGCCACATCCTGCGAAGGCGAGGTCTGGGCATGGGCGGGGATGGTGAAGGCGGCAGCGAGCAGCAGCGCGCAGGGCGCGACGGTGGTCTTGAGAGACATTTTCTGGAAATCCTGAACAGGGGCAGGCGCGCGCCGGAGATGCGTCGGCGCGCGGGTGGTTCGTCCGGTTCAGGCGGTCGGGGGGGCTGTGGAGGGGGGCGGCAGGCCAGCGAGGCGGAGGCCACCGCGCCAGGGGCCGGCGCGCGGCAGGTCAGGCTGGACGGCGACGATCCGTGGCGGGGCCATGGGCCGGACCATGGGCGGAGGGGGCAGGGTCGTCAGGGCGGACAGCACGCAGTCGGCGCAGTCCAGGCTGTCCATCGAGGCCGGCTCGGACGAACCGTCGGTGTTGAAGACGACCATGATCCGGTCGCCCGAGCACAGAACGACCGGCTCACCCGTGGCCGCCGAGGCCGCGACCGCGGTCGGCAGCAGGGTGGCGAACACAATGGCGAAGGTCGCGGCCAGGAAGGCCAGCGAACGCATCAGGGACCAGTGCTCGACGGGAGACGGTTTCACAGGCCCGCCTTTAAGCCGCGCTGCGGGAACTGCAAGCCTGTTGCGAGCCATGCGTCGCCCTGACCCACGCACCGGGCGGGGGGCTAGTTGAAGCGTCGCCGGTTGTCGGCGCTGCGCAGGGTCGAGCGGATGAAGTCGGCGGGGGGATCGGTTTCCGCCAGTACGGCTTCCTTGATGGCGCGGGGCTCGCCGAACAGATGGCCCTGGCCCATGGCGACATCGAGCTCGAGGATGTCGACGATCTGGCGCTCGCTCTCGCATTTCTCGGCGATCAGCTCGATGCCGTAGCGACGGGTCAGGCCGGCGAAATCGGCGGCGGAGATGTCGCGCAGGGAGGGCAGGGCCGAGGCCCCGTCGAGGTCGAGCAGCTGTTCGATCAGCAGGTCGGCCGCGACCTTCATGAATTTCACATCGGACCGCTGAAGGTCGGCGAAGTCGAGGTCGAGGGTCTGGACCTTATCGATCGAGAAGCGGAAGCCGAGGTCGGCCAGCTTGGCCATGTTGCGGGCCTCGACCGCGCCGCGGGCGTCGAAGGTGGCCTGGCCCAGTTCGAAGATCAGGGCCTGGTTGAGGTCGCGGTTCTCGCTGAGGAAGTTGAGGAACTGGGGGAAGAAGGTCTCGTCGCCGAGCGACGACAGGGCGACGTTGCAGAAGACGCCGACCTTGCGGTCCTGCCGGGCAAGGCGGCGCACGATCTGGGCGCAGCGGAACAGCAGCAGGTTGTCGATGGCCGGCACCAGGCCCTCGCCCTCGGCGGCCGACAGATATTCGGCCGGCATCATCACCCGGTCGTCGGCGGCACGCAGGCGGGTGAAGCTTTCGTAGAAGATGGTCCGGCGCTGGGGCAGGGAGACGACCGGCTGAAGGTAGAGGTCGACCCGGTTCTCGGCCAGGGCCTCGTGGATGGTGGCCAGCAGGACGTTGGCCTGTTCGCGGTGGCGGGCCTCGTAGGGATTGGTCGGCGCCGGCTGGGCGGCCCGCTGCTCGAGGGTGTCGCTCATCTGCTGGATCAGGGTCTCCAGCATGCGGACCTCGCCTGACAGCGTCTCGTTCGAGGTCACGGCCCCGGACTCGATGACCTGGGCCAGGTCGGCCATGGCCCCTTGCGTCGACTCCATGGCGTCGGCGAGCAGGCGGTGGGCCTCGCGGACCTGTTCGATCTCCTTGCGCAGGGCGGCCGTGGCGGCGCGACTGCTGATACCGACGTGCATCGCAACCATCAGGCCAAAGGTGCCGATGGCCCCGGCCGCACCCGCGCCGGCGCCAAGGCCTGCGCGCCACACGAAGGCGCCGACCGTGAGGGCCAGAAAAAGGTAGCCGAAGAACAGAAAGGCCTGGGTCAGTGCGCGCATTGGAAACGGATGGTCCGTGTTCCCGGATGGAATCGCTTGATTATCAGGGTATCAGAGCCGATCGCCTAGACCGATTTTGCTTCGTGACCGGAGTGCGCGAATCCAAAAATCGATCCGGACGATATATCTGTGCATTGTTCCGTGTTTGATGCTGTGCCGCCGGACACGGAACACGCATGGGGCTGTCCTGTATCAATTCTCCCCACGTCTTTGAGGTTAACGATGGAATTGTTCGATCTGAGCGGCAAGGTTGCGGTCATCACGGGCTCCTCGCGGGGGATCGGCAAGGCGATCGCCGAGCGGATGGCCGAGCATGGCGCGCGGGTGGTGATCAGTTCGCGCAAGGCCGGGCCGTGTGATGAGGTGGCCTCGGCGATCAATGCGAAACACGGCGAAGGCCGGGCGATCGCCATTCCAGCCAACATCGCCTCGAAGGAAGACCTGCAGCGGCTGGTCGATGAGACCAATGCCGCCTTCGGCAAGATCGACATCCTGGTCTGCAATGCGGCGACCAATCCCTATGCCGGGCCGATGGCGGGGATCAATGACGAGCAGTTCGGCAAGATCCTGCAGAACAATGTGGTGTCCAACCACTGGCTGATCCAGATGGTCGCGCCGCAGATGCTGGACCGGAAAGACGGCTCGGTGATCATCGTCTCGTCGATCGGCGGCCTGCGCGGCAACGCCCTGATCGGCGCCTACAATATCTCCAAGGCGGCGGATATGCAGCTGGCGCGCAATCTGGCGGTCGAATGGGGGCCGTCCAATGTGCGGGTCAACTGTATCGCGCCGGGCCTCGTGCAGACCGACTTCGCCAAATACCTGTGGGAGAACCCCGACCTGCTGAAACAGGTGGCGGACCCGGCCCCGCTGAAGCGGATCGGCCAACCGGACGAGATCGCGGGGGCGGCCGTCTATCTGGCGGCACCGGCCTCGGCCTATATGACCGGCCAGACCCTGGTGGTGGACGGCGGCATCACCATTGCGTGGTAAGGCCGTCAGCTTTCGACAGGACCTGATCTGGCGGCTGGAAGGCATGGCCTTCGCCGGCTTTATCGGCTTCATGCGTCTGCTCGGGGTTGAGCGGGCCTCGGCGCTGGGCGGCTGGCTGCTGCGAACCCTGGGGCCGAAGACGGGGACCCAGCGGACCGTGATGCGCAACCTGCGCATCGCCTTCCCCGACATGGCCGCCGCCGAGCGCGGGCAGCTGGCGCTGGACCAGTGGGAACAGACCGGCCGGGCCTTTGCCGAGACGGCGGTGATGGACCTTCTGGTCAAACAGGGCCGGATCGAGGTGGTTGGGCTGGAGCGGCTGCACGCCATTCGCGACAGTGGCCGGCCGGTGGTGTTCGTCAGCGGGCATTTCGCCAATGTCGAGACCCTGGCGGCGACCATCTGCGGCTCGGGCCTGCCGTGCCAGATCACCTATCGCGCGGCTAACAATCCCTATGTCGATGCCCAGATAAAGGCGGCCCGGGCACGCTACGGGGTGAAATTGTTCGCGCCCAAGGGCGGGGACGGTGCGCGGGAGTTGCTGGCGGGGATGGCGCGCGGCGAGTCCGTAGCCCTGATGAATGACCAGAAATTCTCCGAGGGCCCCGAGGTGACCTTTTTTGGCCAGCCGGTGAACGCCGCGCCGGGACCGAGCCGGCTGGCCCTGCGGTTCGATACGGTGCTGCAGCCGATGTCGGTGGTACGGCTGCCCGGCGTGCGGTTCCGGCTGACCTTCCATGCGCCGATCGCCCTGGAACGGACGGAAGACCGGCAGGCCGATATCGCGCGCGGGGTACAGGCCATCACCCGCTTCATCGAGGACCGGATCCGGGAGAGTCCGGCCGACTGGTTCTGGGTCCACAAACGGTGGCCCGACCGGGTCTATGCCGCGTCTGACGCGTCCGGGGTGCCTTCGTCGGCACCTTCGTCGGTCTGATCTTCGGGCTGCACGTCGTCCGCCCGGCGCAGCGGCCCGGTGTAGTTGACGGTATTGGTTCGGCGGCGGTCCGGCCCGAAATAGCTGTCGTGTTTCACGAAATCGCGCGGGCGCATGATCACGGCGTGGATCCGGTCAAGGACGGCCTTGGCGGTGATCGGCTTGACCACGAACTCCGTCACCCCGGCATCGCGCGCCTCATAGACCCGGCTTTTCTCGGAATGGCCGGTCATCATGATGATCGGCAGGTAGGGGTTGTTGGTGTCAGGGCTTGTGCGGACCAGGCGGGTGAACTCCACCCCGTCCAGCGGGAACATGTTGAAGTCGACGATGGCGAGGTCGACAGTGAGACTGGGGTCGCGCAGGATCTCAAGGCCCGCTGCGCCGTCCGCCGCCTCAAGCACCGTGCGCACCCCGGCCGACTGAAGCACCGCAGCCGCGATCGACCGCATGTGCTGGTTGTCGTCAATCAGCAAAACCTGGATTGCCTTGAGGGAGGACATGGGGCGGGGCCGGACAGCAAGCGACGAAACAAGCGATCAATTTAGGAGGTGAATCAGGAGCCGTCCATGACCGATCTGTGTTCGCCCGGAAGGTCAACGGCCCCGCTGCGCTCAGGTTGGCGCCATCAGCGAAGGATCGAGATTGTGGCCGCGCCATTTCCTCCGCCCGCACCGGTGCGGGCCGGTCGCGATCAGGGCACCGGTGCCGATGACGAGACTCCGGCGGTTCAGGATCACGCAACCTGGCCCAGTCGCTGGAAGGCCTCATTCGGTCCTGCATAGGCTTCCTGCAGGCTGACCGACCAGTAACGCAGGGACTCCAGCGGGATGGATTTGCCGCTGACCGCGCAGATCACGAAACGGCCGGGCTTGAGCACGGCGTATTCGCCGTCACCATAGTGGAGGGTCGCCTGGGCGGTCTGGGGTGCGGGCATGGGCACAGGCTAGCTTGGACGCCGGCGCGATGCCAAGCCTTCGCGCTCAGAACAGATTGCCCTGGCCGGGTGGCGGGCTGCCGGGGCGCGCAGTGGAGGCCGGCGCCTTCCGGGGTGGCGGGCCGGTCTCGTCTCCGTCGATCCGCGCGCTGCGTGATCCGTCCGCGAAGGCCAGGCGGACCGCCTGACCCGGTTGCAGGGCGGCGGCGGTCGCGATCATGGTGCCGTCCTCGCTCTCGACGCGGGCAAAGCCGGGCTTGGGGGTCTTGGGGTTCAGGCCGGCCAGGGCGCGGGACAGGGCGGCCAGCCGGGCCTCGTCGCGCTCCAGTCGGCGGGTCATGGTGGGGGCGAAGCGGTCGGCGAAGGCCGTGAGCCGGTCGTGGCGCCGTTCGATGACGCGTTTGAGCAGGCCTTCAGAGAGCCTCGCCGAGACAGTGGCGTACCGGCGCTCGTGCCCGCCGACATTGCGCTGAAGGGCTGAACCCAGCCGACTGCCCGCATGGTCGAGGCGCTGTTGGGGCAGGGCCAGCACATCCTCGGGCCGGGCGGGCAGGCCGCGGGCGGCGGCGCGCAGCCGGGTGCGACGGTCCTCGAGGATGCGGCCCCCGGCGCGGGCGAGACGGCGCTCGAAATCGGCGACGGCGGCCTGCAGGTCGGCCAGCACCGGGGTGGCGATCTCGGCCGCGCCGGTGGGGGTGGGGGCGCGGCGGTCGGAGACGAAGTCGATCAATGTGGTGTCGGTCTCATGCCCGACGGCCGAGATGATCGGGATGGCGGCGGCGGCGACCGCGCGGGCCAGGGCCTCGTCATTGAAGGCCCAGAGATCCTCGACCGAGCCCCCGCCGCGGGCGACGATGACCACATCGGGGCGCGGGATGGGACCGCCGGGCGTCAGGCTGTCGAAGCCGCGAATGGCGGCGGCGACCTGACCGGCGGCGGCGTCACCCTGGACGACACAGGGCCAGACGATGACCCGGCAGGGCCAGCGCTCGCTGATGCGGTGCAGGATGTCGCGGATCACCGCGCCGGTGGGGCTGGTGATGACGCCGACCACGGCGGGGAAGGCGGGGATGGGGGTCTTGCGGCCCGGCTCGAACAGGCCCTCGCCCGCCAGTTTCGCCTTCAGCCGCTCCAGCTGGGCCAGCAGGGCCCCGGCCCCGGCGGCCTCCATGGTCTCGATGACGATCTGGTACGATGACCGCGCCGGATAGGAGGTGATCTTGCCGGTGACGATGACCTCCAGCCCCGACTCGGGCCGGACGCCGAGGCCGCGCACCGACCCCTTCCAGATGACGCCGTCGATGGCCGCCTTGTCGTCCTTGAGCGTCAGATAGACATGGCCCGAGGCGTGGTGATTGACCTTGGATATCTCGCCCCGCAGCCGGACATGGCCGAACTGTTCCTCGAGCGTGCGCTTGAGGGCGAAGGACAGTTCGGAGACCGTCCGGGGTGGATTGTTGTCGCGCGCGGTTGCCGGCGGCTCGTCAGCCGGGCCCTCGAAGACGTAGGAGTCGTCGGTCATGGGGGGAGACTAGCGGGGCGAGGGAGCGGCGGGAATGGGGAGCTGATGGATCTAGCCCATGTTTGGGCAGCGGACATTCGCCTGGAACGGGCCCCTTGGGCGTTCGGCGGCGGGCCCGGCCAAGCAGCGCTTCAATCAGGTCGCCAAATGCACCAACCACACATCATCCATGCGTTCCTCCGACCCGGCAGCCGCACGGCAACCCGGGGGCGAGGCGGTTCACGAAAAAAGTCTGGGAAGTCTTGAACAGCCCGGGTATCCTTGATCGGGTTTCAGATTTTTTGTGTCCGAAGGGAATGCCGGGGGATTTCGATGGCTGTATCCGAGTATAATTTCAAATACCTATGGGTGGCCTTATCCATCAGCATAGCTTGCGGATTGTCGAGCTGTGGTCCGAGTGGCTCAGGTGATGGCTCGGCGGATGTTTCAACAGCATCTGCGCCTGAACTTTCTCCGGTTGAGAGATTTGAGAGGGGTCTGCGTTGTAATAATGCTTATGCATTTTTTATCTCAAACGGTGATGAGGCGGTTAAAGATATGGCCATTTCAGAAGATCTGGCCATCTCAGAGGTAGAAAAATCAAGATCTTTATTTGATCAAGATCGAAAGAACGTGGGTTTGTCTGATACAGAGATTATGGCTCTGGAGGATAAATCAGCTGCAGAATACACTGAATATTTTGCAAAGTTACCCTCCGGGGAGCCGGATTACGGGCGAGCTGCTCCTGGAGCGGCGGAGAAAGCACTCGCTACGTTTTTCGATTGTAATGCATGGTACAATTCGAGGACGAGCTAAGTAGCTTTTTCCAGCGCGTCCAATCGAATTACTTTGCCTTTACTAACAGCGCGACAGGGAGCCGTCAGGCCCGTCGATGTCAGCGCCAGCGCCGCGGAAAAGCCTTTCGCTGCAAACGTCGCCGCCTTGCGCCGTCCGGGATGACAAGAGGGCATCACCCCGGCCGCGGGCGCTTGAGCCTCGCGCGCGCATCCGCGACTTGACCGCCTGCGCCGGTGCGGTCATTGCGCGGGCATGAATATCCTGCTGGTCGGATCAGGTGGGCGTGAGCACGCCCTGGCGTGGAAGATCGCACAGTCGCCGCTGGTGCGGCGGCTGGTCATCGCGCCGGGCAATCCGGGCATGGAGGCGCTGGGCGAGCTGCGGCCGATGAAGGTCACGGACGCCGACGGGCTGGCGGCCCTGGCAAGCGAGATCAAGGCCGATCTGGTCGTCGTGGGGCCCGAGACGGCGCTGGAGGCCGGGCTGGCCGACCGGCTGGCGGCGGCGGGCATCCCCTGTTTCGGCCCGACGGCCAAGGCGGCGCAGCTGGAGACCTCCAAGGCCTTTTCCAAAGCCTTCATGCAGCGGCACGACATCCCCACGGCGGGCTTCGGCGTCTATGAGCGGCTGCATGAGGCGCGGCAGGCGCTGGGCGTGTTCAAGCCGCCCTATGTGATCAAGGCCGACGGGCTGGCGGCGGGCAAGGGCGTGGCCATCAGTCCGACCAGCCGCGAGGCCGAAGACGAGCTCGAGCGGATGCTGGGCGGCCGGTTCGGCACGGCCGGGGCGCGGGTGGTGATCGAGGAGTTCATGGACGGCGAGGAGGGCTCGCTGTTCGCCGTCTGCGACGGCGAGCGCGCCGTGCTGCTGGGCGGGGCCCAGGATCACAAGCGGGCCTATGACGGCGATCTGGGGCCGAACACCGGCGGGATGGGCAGCTATTCGCCGGCCCCGGTGTTCACGCCGGAACTGGTCGAGGCGGCGGACCGGCGGGTCGTGCAGCCGGTGGTGGCGGCCATGGCGGCCGAGGGCATGCCCTATCGGGGGGTGCTGTATGCCGGGCTGATGGCCACGGCGGACGGGCCCAAGGTGGTCGAGTTCAATGCCCGGTTCGGTGATCCGGAATGTCAGGTGCTGATGATGCGGCTGGACGGAGACGTGGTGCCCCTGCTGCTGGCCTGCGCGCGGGGCGATCTGACCCGGGCGCCGATGCCGGCCTTCAGCCCGGATACGGTGATCTGTGTGGTGCTGGCGGCCTCGGGCTATCCGGACAGTCCGCTGGAGGGCTCGATCATCCGCGGTGCCGAGCAGGATTTCGGGCCCCATGTGCAGGTCTTCCACGCCGGAACCCGGCGCCGGGATGACGGCCAGCTGGCGGCGGCGGGCGGCCGGGTGCTGAATGTCTGCGCCCGGGGCAAGGACATCGCCGAGGCCCGCGAGCGGGCCTATGCGGTGGTCAAGAAGATCGACTGGCCGGGCGGTTTTTTCCGAACGGACATCGGCTGGCGGGCGCTGGAGCGGGCTTAGGGTCTCTTCGGCGTGGTGGTGGGTCGGTTCATGATCACGCTTGGGTTGAAATCGGATGCGTCGATCTTCGATCGTGATAGGATCGACCCATGGACGACCCAGCCAAAGACCTGAACGAAGAGCCCGGCGTCTTCGATTTTGAGGAAATCTCCGCGGACGACGCGGAACTGGACGCGGCGACCCTCAGAGGTCTGGCGGACATCGAGGCGGGTCGCGTTGTAAGCCATGAGGCCGTCCTGCGCTGGGTCAAGTCCTGGTCGAGCCCCAATCCGCTTCCGCGCCCGAAGTGCGGCGAGTAATCTGGACAGATCAGGCCCTGGCCGACCTCGAGACGATCAGTCTCTATCTCGCGGATTTCAGCCCCGGAGCGGCGGCGCGTTTTTTCATTCGGTTGAAGGCGGCCGGCGACAGGCTCGCCCTGTTTGCGGAGCGAGGACGACCGTCAAGTGGAGGCACGCGCGAACTCACCTCGGTGAGACCCTACATCATACGATATCGGGTCGCTGAGGATCGGGTTTATGTCGTGGCAGTCCGCCACGCAGCAAGGCGGCCGATCGATCCCTGAATCACCCCTGCTTTCGCCGGCCGCCGATCTCATCCATCGCGCCAGTGTTCCAATGCCCCGACGCATGCCATGTATCGTGAAGGTTCCGCCGCCAGGCCGTGCGGACACCCGCTCTGGAGACTGCCCCCCGTGAACGACACCCTCCCGCCCGAACCGCCGAGTCATTACCGCGACGGGAAGGAGCGGTTGGCTGATCTGATCGTGCATCTGACCGGGCTGGCGCTGGCGCTGGTCGGGGGCGGGATGCTGCTGGGGCTGGCGATCGGTTTCGGCCATGTCGGCCGGCTGACGGCGGCGGCGATCTATGCGGTCGGCCTGCTGACCATGCTGGCATTGTCGACGGCCTATAATTTCGCCGCGCCGCGGTTCCAGCCGCTGCTGCGACGGTTCGATCATGCGGGCATCTTCCTGATGATCGCGGGCTGCTACACGCCGTTCACGACCCAGCATCTGACCGGCGCCTGGGCCTGGGGGATGACGGCGGCGGTCTGGGGCATCGCCCTGTTCGGCGTCATGGCGAAGCTTTTGCTGCCGGGGCTGGGCAAGGGCTTCTGGATCGTCGTCTATCTGGCGCTGGGCTGGCTGATGGTGATTGCCGTCCAGCCGATCATGCAGAGCCTCGGCCTGGCACCGCTGATCCTGATGGCGGTCGGGGGGCTGTTGTATTCGGTGGGCGTGATCTTCTACGCCAACAAGGCCATGCGCTACCGGCGTGCCATCTGGCACGGCCATGTCGTCGTGGCGGCGGCGGTGCACTGGGTGGCCGTGCTGCTGGCCGTGCTGAAATAGGCGGACGTCAGGCCCAGGCGAACAGCAGCCGGCCCTCGCCCATGCGCTCGCGCAGGGCGGGCAGGTCGGCGTGGGCGACCGAGAAACAGCCGTAGCTGCGGCCCAGCTTGCCTTCGCGGGCGAGGAAGGCCGGGTCGGCGTAGTCGGCGCCGTGGATGATGATGGCGCGCTCGCGGGCCAGGTTGTTGGTGTACTCCAGCCCGTCGAGCAGGACATTGGGCCCCTGTTCGGCGCCGTGGCTGGCCCCTGCGGTGACATAGGAGCCGACCGATGACATGTGGCTGTCCGGGGTGTTGCTGAAGCTGGTGGCGTAGCCGGTGTGCGCCGGGTCCGAGCCACGGCCGTGGCTGGTGCGCATCAGGGTGACGGCACCGCCTTCGAGGTCGACTTCGTACAGCCGTTCGTCGCCCGAGAATTTCTTGAAATCGACCAGATACATGCGGTCGCGGCGGGTGATGCGGTGGTCGTGGATGTCGAGCGCCGCCATGGCCCGGTCCATCAGCTCCTGGCGGATCTGACCACGGGGGTCGAGCGGGCGGGTGGTGTTGAGCTGGGAGGTGATGACCTCGGCCGGGCGGACCGGAAGCTGGGGAGCGGGAGCGGGAGTGACGGTCACGAGCGGCTGAAGGCTCGCCGTCTGCGCGGCCGCGGAGGCGCAGCCCGAAAGCATGGCCACGCCGCCCAGAATGAAGCCTCGTCTCGCCAGGCGCATACGACACCTCTCAGCCGGTTAATGAACAGGGCACGGGTTGTTTCAGTTTGTGACGACCGATTCAAGCCGAGCCTTGGCTCCGACGCCGGGAGGTCTATGGTGCAGGCTCTGTTCCGGGAGGATTTCGTGAAGACGATCACATCATTGCTGGCCGCCGTGTCCCTGTTGAGCGCTACGGGGGTCGCTGCACAAACCCCCGCACCCGCACCGGTTTCTCCGGCGGAGGGAACGACGTTCGTCCAGGTGGGACGGCTTCTGGCCGATCCGGCGACCGGGATTGTGCAGCGCGATAAAACTCTCGTGATCGAGGGGAACCGGATCGTCGCGGTGCGCGACGGCTTTGTCGGCGAGGGCCGGATCGTCGATCTGAGGTCGTCTTTCGTGTTGCCGGGCCTGATCGACAGCCATGTGCACCTGACCGGCGAGCAGAACCCGAACAGCCGGCTGGAGAATGTGACCGAGTCGGATGTCGACCAGGCCTTTGCCGGTGCGCGGTTCGCGCGGCGGACCCTGATGGCGGGTTTCACGACCGTGGCCGACCTCGGAGCGACCAATGAGACCATCTTCGGTCTGCGCGACGCCGTGCGGCGCGGCGACGTGGCGGGACCGCGGATCATCGCCTCGGGCGAGGCGGTGTCGGTCCACGGTGGTCACGGCGACGTCAACGGCTATCGCGAAGACATCATGCATCTGTTCTCCGGCGAGAGCATCTGCTCGGGCGTCGAGGACTGTATGCGGGCGGTGCGCCTGCAGGTCCGTTCGGGAGCCGACATCATCAAGATCACGGCGACCGGCGGGGTGCTGTCGAACACGGCGGCGGGGCTGGGTCAGCAGTTCTCGGACGAGGAATTGGCGGCCATCGTCGGCGCCGCGCACCGGATGGGACGCCAGGTGACGGCGCACGCCCACGGGGTCGACGGGATCAATGCCTTCCTGCGCGCGGGCGGCGATTCGATCGAGCACGGCACCTATCTGGACGACGAATCGATCCGGCTGTTCCGGCGCGAGGGGACCTATCTGGTGCCGACCCTGCTGGCCGGGGATTTCGTCACCGGTATCGCCCGGGGCCCGAACAATTTCTTCACCCCGGCCCAGACGGCCAAGGCCCTGCAGGCCGGGCCGCAGATGCTGGACATGGCCCGGCGCGCGCATGAGGGCGGGGTCCGGATCGCCTTCGGCACCGACTCCGGCGTCTCGGCCCATGGCGACAACGCCCAGGAGTTCGCCCTGCTGGTGCGGGCCGGTCTGACGCCGCTGGAGGCCATCCAGTCCGCGACGGTGAACGCGGCGGCGCACCTGCGGATCTCGCAGGACGCGGGCCGGATCGCGGCGGGCATGCCTGCCGATCTGATCGCGGTCACGGGCGATCCGCTGACGGACGTCACCGAGCTGGAGCGGGTGCGGTTCGTGATGCGGGGCGGGGTGGTCTACCGGGCGGAGTAGGGTCTCGATGGCTTGGCACCGCGTACATATCGGTCATGAAAAGGACGATGCGACTATCGGGTGGCTGAGGGTTTGGGATCATGAATGGCGGCCGACGGGAGGGGCAGTGCTGCTGCCGCCGAACACGCCCGCGGCATCCCAATTCGAACTCTACGAGATCCTGACGCCGCTTCCCGTGCGGTTCGCAGCGAGAGAGATTTCCGCGGGTTTATGGTCATTCTGGACCGAGGACGGCGGACCGCTCGAATGATCCCTTCTCCCGTTGGGAGAAGGTGCCCCGGAGGGGCGGATGTGGGTCGGCTGGTTGGAGCGGCGAAGCCGCCCCCCGGGCGTTCGACCCACACCCTTTCGCGCAAGAACGACGGCTGCGCCGCCGTGCGCTCAAGCCCTCTCCCAATGGGAGAGGGAGGACAAAAGCAACCGCTGAAACGCCGCCTCGTCCTCGAACGTCGCCTTGACCGGCCATGAGAGGACGCGCGCCCGCCATTCCGGTGGCAGGCGGAACCAGTCCTTTTCGGTGGTGACCAGACGGGCGTGAGCCCGTTCGGCGCGGTCGGCGAGGAAGCGCAGGTCGTCCTCGCGGAAGGCGGCGTGGTCGGGGAAGGGCGCGAAATCGACCAGTTCGGCCCCGGCGGCGTCGAGGGCGCGCTCGACCTTCCACGGCTTGGCGATGCCGGCGAAGGCGACGATCGGGCCGTTGGGCGGCGGCGCGGCGGGCTTCAGCCGGGCGATATGGACGGGCAGGGCGCCGAAGGCCTGGAGCAGTTCGGGATCAGCGCCGGGCGCATCGGCGGGCAGCAGGATGACGACCGCGTCGGCGCGGGCCAGACCGTGGTGCAGTTTCTCGCGCATCGGCCCGGACGGAAACACCGAGCCGTCGCCGAAGGGCCATTCGTCGCCGCGCGTCTCGCCGTCGACGACGATCAGGCTGAGCGTCTTCTTCAGGGTCGGATTCTGGTGGGCGTCGTCGAGGACCAGAACCTGTGCCCCGGCTGTTGCGGCCGCGCGGGCTCCCGCCACACGGTCGTGGGCGATCCAGGTCGGGCCGCCGAGGGCCAGCATCAGGGGCTCGTCGCCGACGTCCGCGGCGGTGTGGAGGGCGGCGTCGACCTGCGTCGGCTCACGCAGCGATCCGCCATAGCCGCGCGACAGGCCGTGGGCATTGATCCCGGCCTCATGCAGCAGGCGGATGGCCTCGCGGGTGACCGGGGTCTTGCCCGAGCCGCCGACCGTCAGATTGCCGACCGAGATGATCGGAATGCCCGGATCGACGGGCTCTGCGCGGGCGATGCGGCGGGCGGTGGCGGCGGCCCAGATCCACGACAGGGGCTTCAACAGGGTACGGGCGACCGCGCCGTGGCGGGCGTCGCGGGTGTACCACCAGCGGGGTGTGTTGAGCTTCATCGGCGGCCTCCCCGGGGTGGCTGGGGCAGCAGGGGCGCGAGCGTCTCCCACAGACGGTCCAGACCGGAGCCGGCTTCGGCGGCCGCGCGGCGGCCGCGCTCGCCCACGGCCCGGGCGGCGTCGGTGTCGGCCAGCAGGGGGGCGAGGACGGCGGGCAGGTCCCAGGGGGCGTGGACGACGGTCAGCCCTCCCGCCTCGACGAGAGCGTCACTGACGGCGGCCCAGTTGCTCATGTCGGGGCCGGTGACGGCGGGCTTGCCGAGGCGGGCGGGCTCCAGCGGATTGTGGCCGCCCACCGGGGGCTTCTCCAGCGCGACGGAAAAGGAGCCGCCCATGACCACGACATCGGCCAGGCGCAGGAACAGGCCCATCTCGCCGAGGGTGTCGGCCAGATACAGGTCGGTGTCGCGATCCGGTTCGTGGCCCTGCGAACGCCGGGCAAAGCGGTAGCCGTCGCGGGTCAGGGCAGTGGCGATGTCGGCGCTGCGGGCGGGATGGCGCGGGACCAGGATCAGGCACAGGCGTTCGGCCAGTTTGTCCAGAGCGCGGACGATGGCGATCTCCTCGCCGTCATGGGTGCTGGCGGCCACGACCACGGGCCGGTCGCCGATGGCGGCGCTGAGGCGGGTGAAGGCGGCGGCGTCATGCGGCGGTGCCTCGCCGGAGAGTTTGAGATTCACATGGCCGTCGATCCGGGCGCCGAGGCTGTGCAGCCGGGCGGCCGAGGTCTCGTCCTGCGGCAGGATGCGGTCGAAGGCGGACAGGATCTGGCGGACCGCGCTCGGGAAGCGCCGCCAGCCCTCGACGGTCCTTTCGGTGATACGGGCACTGGCGAGGACCAGTTTCACGCCGCGACGCCGGGCCTCGAGGATCAGATTGGGCCAGAGTTCGCTCTCGACGAAGACGGCCAGGGATGGCTGCCAGTGTTCGAGGAAGGCGGCCACCGCGCCCGGCGCATCGACCGGCGCGAACTGGTGGATCACGCCCGCCGGCAGGCGCTGGGCCAGCAGCTGCGCCGAGGTCAGGGTGCCGGAGGTGACGAGGATGGCCAGGTCCGGCCGCTGGCGGCGAATCCGTTCGACCACGGGCAGGAGCGACAGGGTCTCGCCGACACTGACACCGTGCAGCCAGACCAGATCACCGGCGGGCCGGGCGACGGTGGTCAGGCCCAGCCGTTCGTCGACGCGGACGGGGTCTTCCTTGCCCTGTTTGGCGCGGGCGTCGAGCAGGCGCGGGGCCAGCGGCTCCAGCAGCCGGGTCAGAAGCCGGTAGACGATCAGGGCGGGGCTCACGTCAAATCCGCTCGAGGCCGGTGACGGCGTCTGCTGCGGCCTCGACGGCGGTCAGGCGTTCGGTCCAGTCTCGGGCGACCTCGGCCAGTTCGGCACCCTCGGGATAGTGGGCGACGTCCCAGACGATGGCCCCCTTGCCGAAGGGCAGGGGCAGGACGGCCCTGTCCCAGCTGTTCAGGCGGATCGCGGGGTTGCAGGACATGCCGATGAACAGCGCCGGCGCTTTCGAGAGCTTGGCCAGCAGCGGCAGGCCTTCGGCCATTTCGCGCATCGGCCCGCGCGGCCCGTCGGGGGTGATGGCCAGGCCGCCGTCCCGCAGCTGACGCAGGCCGTCGCGCAGGGCCTGGGACCCGCCCTTGGCGCGGTCGGCCTTGTCCTTGTTGGAGGAGGAGCCGCGGACGGCGGGGAAGCCCTGACGGGCGACGGCCTTGGCGATGAACTCGCCGTCCGCGCTGAGCGAGATCAGGGCCTTGGCCGGGGTGGCGCGGTCCAGCGGCCAGCAGGCAGGGCTGAGGCCGATGCGCGAATGCCAGAAGACTGCCAGCACCCCGCCGCCATCGGCCCAGACCTTCTCCGCCACGGCCTGATTGACCCAGGTCCAGCGAATGGTGGCGAAACAGAACCGCATCCATTGCGCCAGGGTCCAGGCGAGGACGCTCTGGATGACGGGGTTGCGGAGGGGTCTCATATCACCGCCGTGACAGGATCGCCGTCCAGCGACTGCTGTTTCGCCAGGCGTGTATAGAGGCCGCCCCGCTTGACCAGCTGGGCGTGGGTGCCGGTTTCCACGACGCGGCCCGCCTCGATCACATGGATGCGGTCGGCGTTGCGCACGGTGGACAGGCGGTGGGCGATCATCAGGGTGGCGCGGCCCTGCATCAGCCGCTCCAGCGCGGCCTGCACCAGGGCCTCGCTCTCGGTGTCGAGGGCGCTGGTGGCCTCGTCGAGCAGCAGTATGGGGGCGTCCTTGAGGAAGGCGCGGGCGATGGCGATACGCTGACGCTGGCCGCCGGACAGGCGCAGGCCGGCTTCGCCGGCGCGGGTCGCATAGCCGTCGGGCAGGGCGGTGATGAATTCGTGGGCGGCGGCGGCGGCGGCGGCGGCCTCGATCTCAGCCTGTGATGCACCGGGGCGGCCGTAGGCGATGTTGGCGGCCACGGTGTCGTCGAACAGGAAGGGCTCCTGGGTCACCAGGGCGATCCTTGAGCGCAGGTCATGCAGCTTCAGTTCGCGGATATCGCGGCCGTTGACGGTTACCGCGCCGGCGGTGACGTCATAGAAGCGCGGCAGCAGGCTGAGCAGGGTGCTCTTGCCGCCGCCCGAGGGGCCGACGAGGGCGACGGTCTCGCCGGGGGCGACGGTCAGGGAGACATCCGACAGGGTCGGGGCCGCACCGTCGGCGGCCGGGCCATAGGCGAAGGAGACGCCTTGGAAACCGACGGTGGTCGGGCCGGGGTCGAGCGGCGCGGCGTCGGGCGTCTCACGGATCTCGGGCTGGATATCGAGGGCGGCGAACAGGCGGCGGGCGGCGGTCAGGCCCTCGGCCATGACGGTCTGGAGGTTGGTCACCTGCCGCAGCGACTGGCCGGCGGCCATCAGCAGGCCGATGAAGGCGGCGAAGGCCCCGACGCTCATCGCGCCGTCCTGCGCCCGCCAACCGGCATAGGCCATGACGGCGGCGACCACGATCATGGCCACCAGATTGGAGAAGGGTCCGGCGAAGGCGCGGCTGTCGGCGCTCTTGATGACGTGACGCTGGCGGCGGGCCACGACCTCGCCGACGCGGTCCTGTTCGGCCGCCTCGCGGTTCTCGATCTTGATCAGGCGGACGCCGTCGAGGTTCTCCATCAGGGCGGTCGAGAGGTTGGAGGTCTCGACCATGGCCCCGGTGGTGGCCTTGCGCACCCGCTTGCCGAAGCGGCGCAGGACCAGGGCGATCAGGGGCGCGCCCAGCAGGACGATCGCGGTCAGCCGCCAGTCGGTCCAGGCCATGTAGGCGATCACGGCGGCCAGGGTCAGGGCGTGCTGGGTGTAGTTGACGACGCCATTCGTGAAGGCCTCGCGCACCAGATTGGCGTCGAACAGGACCGAGGAGACGAAGCCGCCGGAGTGCTGGCTGCGCAGCCGGGCGAGGTCGGCGCGGATCATGGCGCCGAACAGCCGGACCTGGATGTCGCCGACGATGCCGTGACCCAGCCGGTTGACGAGGGCGGCCTGACCGAGGGCGGCGGCGGTCCAGATCAGGCCCGCGCCGATGATGATCAGGGGGATCCAGACCAGGGCGCTGCCCGGCGGGACGGTGATGACGCCCCAGACGGTGACTGCCTTGCCGAGGAAGAGGCCGTCGATGGCCGGCTCCAGCAGCTGCAGCACCGTGGCCGCCATGACCCCGACCACGGCGGCGCAGGCGATCGAGAGGAACAGCGGCGTCCGGTGGTGCGAGAGATAGTCGCGCCAGATGCGGCCCAGCAGGGGTCGCAGGCGTTCCTTTCGGGGCTCGTTCTCATCAGCGGCGGGGGCGGGCGTCGTCATAGGTCCGAGGTCGGACGGGACGGGGGGGAAGTCAAGCGGGGAGGTGGGACGTGGCGGGATCGGCGGCCGCAGGGTTCGGGAATGTCGGCCTACGACCCGGAGCGGACCTCTGCGACTGACCGGTTGCCGCTGACTTAGCTCTTCGTTCGGGACAGCAAACGTGATGGGCCGTGTAGCCGCCGCAACAGGCCGTAGCCTTCCCAGAAGTTGACCTCAGCGGGGTCGGTCATGGCAACGCGCCGGCGATAAAAGTCACCGATGGCCCGTTCATCGCCACCCATGACGACATCGCGAGCCTGCAGATGGAAGGGACCTATAGCTGCAGCGATGTCATAACGGTTCCACCAGCGATCTGCGAACCGGCCAAGCAGACGATACTTGGACTTGAAAGCCTCCAGACCGCAGCAGGCGTGGTGCAGGATCACGGCATCCCGTGCCTGCTGACGACGAGCGCCTCCTTGTGGCCGATCAAAATCATGCACGCCGAACGGCTGAAATCCCGGCGCTGCGAGCCGAACGGCCGACTTGCCATTGGAGTAGAGGTTGAAAAAGCCGGACCCGAACCGGCTCGAACGGCGCAGGGTGTCCGCCAAGGCTGCATCAGGTGCCACTCTCCTGCGCATTTCTTCGACGGGAACCTTGAACAGGCTGACCTCTGCGAAAGGTCGATCGACGGCCTCATGTTCCGGAACGGCCTCCATGTTGGCGAAGCCCATCACGTCGACTGGCTGATCCCGCAGGGCCCGGAAAAGGGCCCTGGCGTCACCCGCTGCTGGTAAGAATAATTCGTCGATGTCGATTTGCAGCAGCCAGTCGTGCCCCGCCTCTCGAGCCACATCGGCTACCACGCTGGCGTTAAGGATCTGGCGGGCCATTACCTCCTGATCGATTGATGCGCCCAGCTCTCCGAACAGTGGCGACCGGCGCCACCTCGCGCGCCAAACGTCGTCGGCAGCGATCGCCTCGACGGCTGGCCGACCCTCTAAGCGTGCACGGTCCGGATCGGCGGGATCATCGAAAATCAGATAGATTCGGCTGAAGCCCACGGCCAGGTGGTAGTCGATGAAGTCGTCGAGCAGAGCACCTGCTGCCCGCAGAGTCGTAACGATCGCGGGGCCGTCTTCGGCCCGGGTGTGGTTCGGCGAGTCCATGAGCGACGCTTATAGAGCGGCTGGTGGAAGCGCATAGGCTCGGCGTTGCAACCGGTTAGCTCATTCGCACCATCATTTCACCCCGGATGACGCGCCGCTCCCGATCCCCTATCTCCTCCCCCATGCCTCGCTACGACCTCACCACTCCCGCCGGCCGGTTCAAGGCGAAATGGGACTATGTCTGGAAGGATCACGCCTTCCTGCGGCGGTGGTTCATGAACGCCCACTGGCTGGGGCCGGATCTGGTGCGGACCAACCAGCCGTCGCCGCGGCAGCTGGCCTATTGGAAGTCCAAGGGCATCAAGACGATCATCAACCTGCGCGGGGCCCGGGACGAGGCCTATTATGCGCTGGAGAAGGACGCCTGCGCGCGGCTGGGGCTGACACTGATCGACGCGCCGCTGGATTCGCGGGATCCGCCGCAGAGGGACCGTGTACATCGGGCGCGCGAACTGTTCCGGACGATCGAGTATCCGGTGCTGATCCACTGCAAGTCCGGCGCGGACCGGGCCGGGATGATGGCGGTCTTCTATCGCCATTTTCATCTGGGCGAGCCGATCTCGGTGGCGATCGAACAGCTGTCGAAGCGCTATCTGCACCACCGCGAGGGGCTGACCGGGGTGCTGGACTTTACGCTGGAGAAATACCTGCACGAGGTCGAGCCGACCGGGGTCAGTTTCATCGACTGGATCGACAGCGACGCCTATGACCCGAAAGCCATCCGGGCCGAGTTCAAGGCCGGCTGGTGGGGCACGATCCTGACCGAGAAACTGCTGCGCCGGGAGTAGGCGTCAGCCCCAGGGGCCGCGTGGTTCGCTCTTGTCGGATGGCGTGTCCGATGTTCCGCCTTCAGCGGCGATCTCGGCGTCGCGCCGCGCCTTGCGCTCTGCGTTCCAGGCCTTGAACCAGTTTGTCTCCCGACGGTTGTCGCGCCAGACGATGATCCACAGGACCAGCATCAGCAACAGCGAGACCAGGGCGGCGATCTCCTGTCCGTCCAGGGTCCGGCCGAAGAGGGTCAAGGGCGAGGCTCCTGCAAGAGGTCGGCACGACCGCCCGGAAGAGGAGCGGATCGAAGCCCGGTTGTGTGGTCAGTGATCGTGCGCATCGCCGCGCGGATCGATCATCCGGTGGGCGTGCAGGATGAAGAACCGCATGTGGGCATTGTCGACCGTGGCCTGGGCGCGCGCCTTCCAGGCCTGGCGGGCTTCCTCATAGTTGGGGAAGGCCCCGACGAACTCGACCTTGGACAGGTCGCGGAACACCGGCGCATCGAGGTGGCGAAGCTCGCCGCCGATGACGAGGTGAAGGAGCTGGGGCGAGTCGGGTGCGGCGGTCATGGGATGTCCGGACTGGAGATTCTAGCGAGCCGCCAGCGGAATAGGCGCTGTACGCCGCACGATCAACGGGTGAAGCGCGGGCGCACTGCAGACCAGGCTGTTCTGACGCGGATCGGCCTGGTTGAAGCGCCAGGCGTGGCCGTGGTGATCGGTCACGCGACCGCCCGCCTCCTCGACGATCAGGGCTCCGGCGCAGACGTCCCAGTCCCATTTGGGGGACAGGTTGATGGCGGCGTCAAAGGCTCCGGCGGCGACGAGGGCCATGCGATAGGCGATGGCGTTGCGCTTCTCGAACCGCATGGCCGGCCAGGGCTCGATCCAGTGCGGCCCCTCGATCAGCCGGGCGTCGGCCAGGACGGAGGCGTCATCGAGGTCGGTGGTGTCCGAGGCGGTGATCGGGCGGCCCTGCAAGGCGGCCCCGCCGCCGAGGGTGGCGGTGAAGGTCTCGCCGAGGGCCGGGGCGTGGATCACGGCGGCGACCGGACGGCCGTCCTCGACGACAGCGATGGGGATGCACCACCAGGGCTTGCCCTTCATGAAGGCGACGGTGCCGTCGATGGGATCGACCACGAAGATGCGGCGGTTCGACAGGCGGGCGGTGGTGTCGGCGGTCTCCTCCGACAGCCAGCCGTGATCGGGCCGGGCCGAGAGCAGGGTATCCCTGAGCAGCCGGTCGACGGCGATGTCGGCCGAGGTGACGGGCGAGCCGCCGGACTTGGACCAGACCTTCAGCCCGGCGTCGCGTTCCGCCAGCGCCAGCCGGCCCGCGGCCTCTGCGGCGTTGCGGATCAGGTCGAGATCGGCCGCCAGGTCGCTCATTTGCCTGCGATGGCGACGCCGTCGAACATCAGGGACGGACTGTTGAAACTGCTCCGGAACTCCAGGTCCGAGCCGCGCTCGAGCCGGGTCCAGAGCTCGGCCAGATTGCCCGCGACGGTGACGCCACTGACCGGCCAGACGATCTGACCGTTCTCGAACCAGAAGCCCGAGACCCCGGCGGACCAGTCGCCGGTGTTGGCATTCAACGACGGGCCGAACATGGAGGTGACCAGCAGGCCGGCACCGGCGTCGGCCATCAGCCCGGCCAGATCGCGCGCGCCGGGTTCCAGATGCAGATTGTGGGTCGAGACCCCGGGCGGGCCCGCCAGGCCGCGCGAGGCGTGGCCGGTCGAGGCCAGGCCCAGCTGGGCGGCGGCCGAGCTGTTCAGCAGCCAGGTGGTCAGGACGCCGTCCTGCACGATCGACTGGCGCGACACCGCCACGCCCTCATCGTCGAACGGGGTCGAGCCGAGGCCGCGGATGCGGAAGGGATCGTCGACCAGCTCCACGCCCGCCGGCAGGATCCGCTCGCCGAGGCGGTCCTTCAGGAAGGAGGTGCCGCGCGCGATCGAGGGGCCGGAGATGGCGCCGAGCAGGGGGGAGAGGACCTGGGTGGCGATGCGGTTCTCGAAAATGACCGGGGCGGTGGTCGAGTCGATCTTGCGCGGGCCGGTGCGGGCCACGGCGCGGTGGCCGGCGTACTCGCCGATCGAGGCGGCGGACGGCAGGTCGGACAGGTGGCGCACGGCGCGGTGTTCGCCGCCGCGTTCCATGGCCCCGTCCTGCTCGGCGATGACGCCGACGCCCAGCGAAAAGGCCGAGCCGTGATAGGCCCCGTCGAAGCCGTGCGAGGTGACCAGCCGCCAGCGGCTGGAGGAGGCGGAGGCATGGCCGCCCTCGGATTTCGCAACGCCGGGCACGGCCAGGGCGGCGGCCTCGGTCTCGGCGGCCATGGCCTCGAGCTCGGCGGCGCTGCGCTCGGTGGGATCGTACAGGTCGAGGTCTGCAAAGGGGCCGCGGGCGAGGCGGTCCTGCGGGGCCAGACCGGCCCAGGGGTCTTCGGGTGCCAGCCGGGCCATGGCCACGGCGCGCTCGACCAGACGGGACCGGGTAGCTTCGGACAGGTCCGAGGCCGAGACGGTCGCCATGCGCCGGCCGATGAAGACGCGCAGGCCGAGATCGCGGCTCTCCTCGCGCTCGACCTCCTCAAGGGCACCGTTGCGGACGCCGACGGACAGGGCGGCCCGCTCGGCCGAGACGGCCTCGGCGGCGTCGGCCCCGGCCCTCAGGGCAGCGGCGACGATATCGGACAGGATGTCGGGAGAGGCGGAAGTGTCACGCGGGGAGGTCATGCCCCGATATGGCCGACGTCCCGGGGGACCGCAACGCCGTCAGGCCGGAAACACCACGAAAGAGGCGACCTCGCCCCCGGGCGTCAGGCGAAGAATAGCGATCAGCAAACGACCGCCCACCGTCACTTCGTAAAGGCTGGCGTCGAGTCCGCCGATCTTGTCGCGGCGCCGCTGGATGAAGGCTGTCGTTGGACCGAGGGCGGCGAGGCTGTCGCGATAGTCCGCCAGCACCTGATCCGAAAAGTAGTCGAGCACGTCGTCGGTCAGGTTCGAGCGGTCCAGCCGGCCCGCACGAAGCTGGTTTAGCAGGGCAATGGCGCGATCGCGCTCAGCCTCGCCGCCCGGCAGGGCCTCAGGCGGTGGCGCAGTTGGGGCGGGTCTCGGGGCGGGCGGCACCTCGGCGGGCGGGTCGAGCAGAAGGGCCTCGACGCCGTCGGCAATCACATAGGGCGTGCGTCCGAAGTCGGCGTTGACCAGCACGATGACGGCGGCCCGGCGGTCCGGATAGAGACGGTTCTCCGCGCCGAAGCCGTCTATCGAGCCGTCATGGGTCCATCGACGCCTGCCCGAGAACTCGCCGACATAGAGCCCGAGCCCATAGCCGCTGGCCTCGCCGTCGTTCAGGCGGGTGTCGGCGGTCATTGTCGCCCGAGCGCTGGCGCTGAGAAGTGGGCCGTCCATGAGCGCGACGTCGAAACGGGCCAGATCGGAGGCCGTCATCACCAGGCCTCCGGCGGCGAATGTCCAGCCTGGACCGATCGCTCGGGCGGGCCGGGGCGGCCCCAGCAGAAAGCGGGTGTAGCCGACGGCGTCGCCGGTCCCTGGTCCGCGTTGATCGACATCCGCCGCGGACGTCATGCCGAGAGGGCGGAAGATTCGGCTCTGGAGCAGATCATTCAGGGCTGAACCGGTGGCCCTTTCGATCATCACCCCGGCAACCGTATAGCCGGTGTTGCTATAGGCCCAGGCCGTCCCGGGCGGCGTGTCCAGTTGCGCGGCGGCCCAGCGCGCCAGGATGTCCGCAGGGGTTATCGCGCGGCGCCCCTCGGCCGGTGTGGCGTCCATGGTGAAATAGCCCTGGTAGCCGGCGGTGTGCGACAGGGCTTGCCGGAGGGTGATGAGCTCCGCCGCCGTGGTCTCCGGCAAAAGGCGGCCGACCGGCGCGTCCAGAGACAGGCGGCCCTCGTCCGCAAGCATCGCAGCCAGGGCGGCCGTAAACGTCTTGGAGGCCGAGCCGATGTGGTAGCGGTGTTCATCAGTCGCCGGCTCAGCCGTAGCGAGCGACCGCACGCCGTAGGCCCGGGCGAAAACGATCCGGCCGTTTTCGACGACGGCGATCGAAGCGGATGGCGCACCGGTTTCGGTCAACGCCCGCGAAACCAGGGCGTCAACCGCCGGGCCGTGTCGCTCTTCGAAGGACTGGGCGGCGACGGCGGGTGCCACCATCAGGAAGACCAGGAAGGCGAAAGTGCCGCTGGCGCTTCGAAGGCGGCAGGCGGCGGCGTCACGCAGGGAGGTCATGCCCCGATATGACCGGGTGGAGGCACCGCCGCAACCGCCCTGATCCGATTCAGACGAAGGCGTGGACGACCAGCATGGCGCCGGCCGTGATCAGGGCCAGGTAGGTCAGGACCATGCCGAGGACGCGACCCAGGGTCGGCTTTCTGTCGCTCAGGCCCACGGCGTGGATCAGCCGTCCCGCCAGCAGGACCCCGCCGACGGGATGGATCGCCATGGCCGGCATGCCCAGCATGGCCAGCAGGGCGAGGGCACCGACGCCCACCGGGATGTATTCCGAAGCATTGCCGAACACCCGGGCCCTGAGCGTGATCTGGGACTCCTTGCCGTCGCCGAGCAGCACCTTGTGCCGGCGGCGGTTCAGGACCACCCGCATCGAAAGCACCATCAAGAGCAGGAGCAGCAGGCCGCTCCAGAGGGCGGCGGCCTGAACCGGAGTCATCGCGTTCAAGGTGTTCATCAGTTCTCTCGCGCCACCGGATAGAGTCGATAGCGTTCATCATAGAACGGGGTTCGCTCGTAGAACCACTGCAAACGCGCGTCGCCGTCCGAGGCGAATGCCGGTTCGGCGGCCAGTTTTGTCTCGAACTCGGCCTTGAGCGCCGGATCCGCCGCCATCATGGCCTCGGCCAGGGGGGCGATGGCATAGCCCTCGATGTATTCGACGCGGCTGAGCACCTCGGGGAACATGCCCCAGGCGAAGAAGCTCTCGCTGGATTGCGGCTCAAGCAACAGTACCACGATGTCACCCAGCGGCTGGTCGGTCGGGACGCGGACCGAGCCGACGGGGAAGGTCCAGTCGTGACGCTCGGGGGTGACGCCCGTGACGGTGACCCCGACGCGACCCTCATTGGCGCGGGCGGCCAGTCGGGGCTCGTTGAGACGCAGCATGTTGACGGTGACGGTGCGCGGGGACGGCAGGGTTTCCATGCGGATGCCGTGCAGGCGCAGGCGCTCGATGATGTCGGCGCGGTGGCCGGGCACCCAGTAGGCCGTCGGCCGCTGAAGGGTCAGGGTCGGGCGTGAGCCATAGAAGGGCAGGGACCAGGGCTCGGGGTCGGCCACGCCCAGCCAGCGGATTTCCTGACGGCCCGAGGCGGGGCTGTCGTACATCTCATAGCGGATGCCCTTGAAGGTCCGGGTGTAGGCGGGGGTCGGATCGGCGGTGAAATTGGCCGGGATCCCTGCCGGGCGCAGAGCCGAGTCGGCGGCGATCGCCGTGCGCAGGGCGGTGCCGTCGGTGGCCAGACGGCGCATCGCCGCCTCGAGCAGGACATAGGTTCCCAGAACCCGCTGCTCATAGGGTTTGAGGCTGTGGTTCTCGATCAGGACGGTCGGCACATGGGCCGCCGAACCCCAGCCGTTGGAGAAGCGCTCGCCCAGCCCGCCGTCGGTGAGGCCGGCGCGGGGATTGCTGTCATCGATACCGAAGACCAATTCGCCGGGGATGTGGCCTTCGGCCTCGAGCGCGGCATTGACCGCCGGCTTGAAGGTATCGTCCAGCCAGAGGGCGATGGCGGGCGACCGGGACCAGACGCCGTTCTCGCCGTTGAAGCCGTAGGTGATGTCGTACTGGTAATCCATGCCGTCGGTGACGTGGATGTCGAGATACAGGTCCGGCCGGTACTTCAGCACCAGACCGCGCACGGCGCGCATCTCGGCCTGGTCCAGTTTCAGATAGTCGCGGTTGAGGTTCTGGTTGGTCGCCGTGTTGCGCCAGCCCTGGATGCGGGGCCCGCGCTGGTTGGGGCGTGAGTAGGCCGAGGCCCGCTCATGGCCGTCGACGGACAGGATGGGGATGAGGATCAGATTGACCCGGTCCAGCAGGTCGGCCTTGCCGTAAAAGGCGATGTCGCGGAGCAGCATCATGCCCGCGTCCTTGCCGTCGATCTCGCCGGGGTGGATGCCGGCCTGGGCCAGTAGCACGGGCTTGGACGGGTCGAAGGCCGCGCCATCCTTCGAGGCGATGACGGCATAGATGGGCCGGCCCTCGGGCGAGATGCCGAACTGTTCGATACGGATCAGGTCCGAGGCGGCGTCCAGCCGGTCGAACCAGGCGCGGGTGTCGGCGTAGTCGGGGCTTTCGTCGTGTTCGGGATCAGCCTCGAAGGCCGTGACCCAGGGGTCGGCGGCGTCGCGCAGCAACGCCCGGCTGGCCCCGTCCCAGGCCGGTGCGGGCGGCAGGAAGGGCTGGTCCCACGGAGCGGTGTTGGGGACGGACGGCGAAGCTGACTGGGACATGGCGGGGCTCGCGGCAGACAGGACAGTGGCGACAAGGGCGACGACCAAACGCATGAAAACTCCCGATGGCCATGAATCCGGCGCGGACCTTAGACGGCTTCAGCGCGATTTCCAGATCGGTGTCCCGTCGCCCGGTAAACCGAGGCGATCCCACATCTCCGACACCCGTTCCACCACCGCCTCATCCATGCGGATCTCCTCGCCCCATTCGCGTTTGGTCTCGGGTGGCCATTTGTCGGTGGCGTCGAGGCCGATCTTGGAGCCGAGGCCGCTCTCGGGGCTGGCGAAGTCGAGATAGTCGATCGGGGTGTTCTCGATCAGGGTGATGTCGCGGGCCGGATCCATCTTGGTCGAGATGGCCCACATGACCTGTTTCCAGTCGCGGGCGTCGATGTCGTCGTCCACGACGATGACCCATTTGGTGTACATGAACTGGCGCAGATAGCTCCAGACGCCCAGCATCACCCGCTTGGCGTGGCCGGGATAGGCCTTCTTCATCGACACGACGGCGATGCGGTAGCTGCACCCCTCGGGCGGGAGCCAGAAGTCGGTGATCTCGGGGAACTGGGCCCGCAGCAAGGGGATGAAGACCTCGTTCAGCGCCTCGCCCAGCACCGAGGGCTCGTCCGGCGGACGGCCGGTGAAGGTGGTCAGATAGATGGGGTCCTTGCGCATGGTGACGGCGGTCACCTGGAAGACCGGGAAGGTCTCGACCGAATTGTAGTAGCCCGTGTGGTCACCGTAGGGGCCCTCGGGTGCGTGTTCGTCGAACAGGACGTGGCCTTCCAGTACGATCTCGGCATGGGCCGGGACCATCAGGGGCACGGTCTTGCAGGGCACCAGCTCGGCCTTGGCCCCGCGCAGCAGGCCGGCGAACTGGTATTCCGACAGGGTGTCCGGAACCGGCGTCACGGCGGCGAGGATGGTGCCCGGGTCGGCCCCGAGCACGATGGCGCAGGGCAGGGGGCCCTTCTTCCCGGCCTTCTTGTGGCGGGCATAGTGCTGGGCGCCGCCGCGGTGGGCCAGCCAGCGCATGATGGCCCTGTCCTTGCCGAGCACCTGCATGCGGTAGATACCGAGGTTGAAGTCGTCCTCGCGGTCTTCGGACGGCCCCTTGGTGACGACCAGCCCCCAGGTGATCAGGGGTGCGGGCTCGCCGGGCCAGCAGCCCTGGACGGGCAGGGCGGTCAGGTCGATCCGGTCGCCCTTGAGCACCACCTCCTGCACCGGGGCCGACTTCACCACCCTGGGCCGCATCGACATGACCGTCTTGGCCAGCGGCAGCATCTCCATCGCATCCGACAGGCCGCGCGGCGGGGTCGGGTTGCGCAGGAAGGCCAGCAGTTCGCCGACCTCACGCAGTTCGGCGGCGGTGGTGCGGGTCTTCTTCTCCATGGTCACGCCCATGGCCACACGCTTCACTGTGCCGAACAGATTGGCGAGGCAGGGGATCGGGCTGATGGAGCCGTCGGGCATGACGGGCTTTTCGAACAGCACCGCCGGGCCGCCGTTGCGCAGCAGCCGGGTCTGGATCTCGGTCATCTCGAGATGGGTCGAGACGGGCTGGGAGACGCGAACCAGTTCGCCCTCGGCCTCCAGCATGGTCATGAAGTCGCGCAGGGATTTGTAGGCCAAGGAACCGCTCCGGTGGAGGGTGTGGATTAGGCGGATGCGGGCGTCCTGTCACGCCGTCCCGGGGTGCGGCCTTTTGAGTCGGCCCCTGTATCCGACACCGGCACCCGACGGGGCAGGCGCAGGGCACCGGTCGCGGCGCGTCAGGCCCATTCGTCATCCCATTTGAAGGCGGGATCAATCCAGTCGCCGAGGCGGCCGTCCGGGCGCGCGAGGGCGTGGATGCGGTCCATTTCCTCCTCCGAGAGGCGGAAGTCGAAGATGTCGAAATTCTCCTCCGCCCGATGGACCTTGCTGGTGCGCGGAATGGCGATGACATTCTGCTGGATCAGCCAGCGCAGGGTCACCTGGCCCGGGGTCTTGCCATGGGCCTTGCCGATTTCGGTCAGGGTGGGGTCGTCGGCGACTGCGCCCTGGGCCAGCGGCGACCAGGCGGTGATGGAGGAGCCGAGCGCCTTTGCCGTTTCGATCAGCTTCGAGAGCTTGAGCCAGGGGTGATATTCGACCTGGTTGGTGACCAGTTTCGCCTTCGACAAGGCCTGGGCCTCGCGGAATTCGGCCGAGGGGAAGTTGGACAGGCCGATGGTGCGGGTCAGGCCCTGATCCTTCGCCTCGTTCAGGGCCCCGAGGGTCTCGGCGAAGGTCGGCTCCTTCTTCGGCCAGTGCAGCAGCAGCAGGTCCGGGGTGAAGCCGAGGCTGGCCGCGGACTCCCGCGCCTGTGCCAGCAGGCCGTCGCGGTCAAAATGGGCGACCCAGATCTTGGTGGTCAGCCAGATGTCGTCGCGGGCGACGTGGCCGGCGGCGATGGCGTCGCGGATACCGTCCCCGACCGCCGCCTCATTGCGGTAGATCCAGGCCGTGTCGATGTGGCGATAGCCGATGCGCAGGGCCTCGGCGACCATGGTCCGGGCGACCTCGGGCGTCAGGTTCCAGGTGCCGAAGCCGAGCAGGGGAATGGCGTGGCCGTCGACGGTGATGGCGGGCTGGTCGGTCATGGGAGGCTCCGGCGGGGGAAGCGGTTTAACTGGTGACCACGGCTGAAGGTTCAACCAGCCAGTCGAACATCTCGTCCCACAGAGGCTCCAGCCCCTTGCGGAAGGCCCCCTCGTGGCCGATGCGGGGGACGCTGTAGTCAGCGGGCGCACGGACCACGACCTCGCGCGGGGCATTGGGATAGACCTGCAGCAGGATGGGCGAGGTCACCGGGGTGGCGATCGGGTCGTCGGTGAAGACCCAGGAGCGGATCGGGGCCGTGACGTCATCGAAATGATGCGGGCGCAGCCGGTCCTTCAGCTCTTCGAGGAAATAGGGCTCCTTGAGGCACCAGCGCCGCCAGGTCTTCCAGACCCCGGCCGGCAGGTCGGTGCCCCCCCACAGGCCGCCGCCCTTGATATAGCCGCGCCGCATCAGGCTGAGTGGGCCGAAGCCGAGCCAGAAGAACAGGGCGAGCGGGATGTAGGACCGGTGATGCCGGCCCCACCAGCCGCTGCCGACCGAGACGAAGGCGTGGCGGGCGATGCGGTCGTGGTTGGGCATGAAGCCCAGGAAATGGCCGCCGACGCTGTGGCCGACATGGAGGACCGGCAGGCCCGGCGCGGCCGCGATCAGGGCGTCGAGGGCGGCGGGCATGTCGAGCCGGCCCCAGTCGGGATAGTCCATCTGCATGGCCGCCAGATCGTCCGGCCGCGAGCCGGCGATACCGCGGAAATCATAGGTCAGGACCGCCGCACCCCTGCTCGCCAGATGCCGGGCGAACCGGTCGTAGAAGCCCTTGGGAAAGCCTGTCCCGGAACTGACCAGAACGGCCACCGTCGGGGTCTCGGCCGAGACCAGCCGCATCGACAGGGGATAGCCGTCGGAGGCCTGAACGGTGAAGTCGCGGATGAGGAGATCGCGCATCTTGGGTCCGTAGTTATACGCAACGAACCTAACCGATGGGCGGGGGGGCAGGTCAAGCGCTCTTGGAGCGGACGCCGTCCTCGGCTAAAGCCCGCGCCTCCTCCTGTTTTCCGGGCCCACTCGCCATGACCGATCTTCCCGACCGCCTCTGCGTCGATCCCGACAGCCCCTTCCACGATGCCGACCTGCTGGCGAAGGGTGTCGGCGTCCGCTTCAAGGGCGAGGAAAAGACCAATGTCGAGGAATACTGCATCTCCGAAGGCTGGGTCCGGCTGGCTGTCGGCAACCGCGTCGATCGTCGCGGCAAGGCCCTGACGGTCAAGCTGCAGGGTCCGGTCGAGGCCTGGATCAAGGGCGAGTAGGCCGGTCGACGCCCGGGGCAACCCGAAAAATCTCTGACGCGGACCGCTTGTCCGCGCCCCCGGCAGGGTTCAGGCTTCGGCTCCTTCTGAGTCCCGGAGCCGTCATGCGTCTGTCCGTCCGCCTTCTCGCCGCCAGCGCCCTGGCCCTGACCCTTGTCGCCGCGCCCGCTGTGGCGCAGGACGCCGCGACCATCCAGCGGGCCGAGACCATCCGCGACGCGGCGCTGAACCGGAATATCGCCCTCGACTATATCACCCAGCTGACCACCCGCTTCGGACCGCGGCCGGCGGGGTCGAAGGCCGAGCAGGACGCCGCGGCCTGGGCGGCCGACTATATGCGGGCCCATGGCTTCCAGAATGTGCGGATCGAACAGTTTCCTCTGGTCGGCTGGGAGCGGGGCGAGGAAAGCGGCTCCATCGTCGGGGCCCGGCCGCAGCGTCTGGTGCTGGCCGCCCTCGGCCATTCGCCCGGCACCAACGGGGTGATCGAGGCCGATGTCGTGCGGTTCGACAGCCTTGAGGCCCTGAACGCCGCCCCGGCGGGCTCGCTGACCGGAAAGATCGCCTACGTCGACGCCGGCCAGATGGTGCGGATGCAGGACGGCTCGGGTTATGGCCCGCTGACGCGCATCCGGGGGGCGGGTCCCGCGGCGGCGGCGGCCAAGGGCGCTGTGGCCTTCATCATGCGCTCGGTCGGCTCGGACGAGCACCGCATGCCGCACACCGGAACCACCCGCTATGTCGAGGGCGTCGTGCCCCTGCCGGGCTTCGCCCTGGCCGCGCCGGATGCCGACACGGTCTCGCGCCTGATCGAAATGGGCGAGCCGGTGCGCCTGCGGCTGTCCTCGACGGCCCACACCTATGAGACGGTCAGCCAGAACGTCATCGGCGACATTACCGGCCGCTCGCGGCCGAACGAGATCATCGTCCTGGGCTCCCACATGGACAGCTGGGACCTCGGCACGGGTGCCATCGACGACGGGGCGGGCGGGGCCATTACCCTGGCGGCGGCCAAGGCCATTGCCGAAAGCGGCCGCCGTCCGGCGCGGACGGTGCGGGTGGTCCTGTACGGCGCGGAAGAGGTCGATCAGCCGACCGACACCGGCAACGGCGGCGGGGCCTATCTGCGCGGTATCGGTGCAGCGGTGGAGCAGCATGTCATCGCCGGCGAGAGCGATTTCGGAGCCGACCGGGTCTATGCCCTGCAGCTGCCGCCGGGCGCGCAGGGTTCGGACTTCGCCCGGGCGGCGGCACGGGTGCTGTATCCGATCGGCGTCCTGTCCTCCTCGGTGCCCGAGCTCAGCGGCGGGGCCGATATCGCCCCCCTGGCCGGTGCCGGCGTGCCGGTGTTCGGCCTGAGCCAGGACGGCACCCGCTATTTCGACCTGCACCACACGGCGGACGACACGCTGGACAAGATCGATCCGGCGCAGCTGAGCCAGAATGTGGCGGCCTGGGCCGGGCTGGTGTGGCTGATCGCGGATTCGGACGTGGACTTCCGGGCGCTGCGGGCGGCGGCGGCTCCGGCGGCGCGCTGACCGCTTGGTCGAAGACGGCGGGCGCTGCTAGATCAGGCTACAGCCCGCGAGCGTGGCGAAACTGGTAGACGCAAGGGACTTAAAATCCCTCGACTTCGGTCATGCGGGTTCGATCCCCGCCGCTCGCACCATGGTCACAAAAGCACCGCTCATCCCCGCGAACGCGGGGACCCAGTGCTTTGGATGATGTGGCGGTTCCTGTGGGCCGCGATCCGTTATCCGGAAACGCCGGCGTCACGTTGGACAGGACTGGGTCCCCGCTTTCGCGGGGATGAGCGGATGGGAGGGGCTCAGCGCTTCTTGCCCAGTTCCGCCGCGATGTCCTTGACGTTGCGGCCCGCCTTGCGGTGGGCGGCGGTCAGCTGGTCGCGGGTCACGCCCCAGCGCTTCATCCAGTGTTCGACGGCCTGACGCTCGGACAGGTCGAGCCGGTCCTTGTCGATGAAGCCGCGCTTGTCCTTCAGGCCCGCCATGGTCCGCTCCGTTGCAAGGCGTCAGGTAGCGCGAAACGGGGTGGCGCGCGACCGGGGCGCGTAACTTCGTGTTTCGTGCAGTGAGACACCCTTAACCCGGAGCTGTTTCATGGGCACAAGGGACCGACTCCTCCGACCACATGGACATTCGATGAAAAGAGCCCGGCGCGCCCGCATCGTCGCGACCCTGGGACCCGCCAGCCGGGCGCCCGGCATGGTCAAGGCCCTGGCGCAGGCCGGGGTCGACGTCTTTCGCCTGAATTTCAGCCACGGCTCGCATGAGGATCATGCGGCGGCGCTGAAGGCCGTGCGCGGGGCGGAGCTGGCGCTGAAGCGGCCTCTGGGCGTGCTGGCCGACCTGCAGGGGCCCAAGCTGCGGCTGGGCCGGTTTGCGGACGTCGAGATCGACATCAAGCCCGGCCACAAAATGCGGTTCGACCTCGATCCGACGCCGGGTGATGCGACGCGGGTGCAGATGCCGCATCCCGAGATCTTCAAGGCACTGCGCACCGGCATGCTGCTGCTGCTCGACGACGGGCGGGTGCGGCTGCGGGTCAATGAGCGGGATGACACCTGGGCCGATGTGACGGTCGAGAGCGGCTCGAAACTGTCGGACCGCAAGGGTGTGGCCGTGCCCGAGGCGGTGGTGCCGGTCTCGGCCCTGACGCCCAAGGACCGCGAGGACCTGGCCTTCGCCCTGCGGATCGGCGTCGACTGGGTGGCGCTGAGTTTCGTCCAGAAGGCCGAGGACATGGCCGAGCTGAAGCAGATCGTGAAGGGCCGCGCCGCCTGTCTGGCAAAGATCGAGAAGCCGCAGGCGCTGGCGCAGCTGGAGAGCATCCTCGACTATTGCGACGGGGTGATGGTGGCGCGCGGCGATCTGGGCGTGGAGCTTGAGCCGGAAGAGGTGCCGGTAGCGCAGAAGCAGATCATCCGCGCCGCCCGCCAGCGCGGCGTGCCGGTGATCGTCGCCACCCAGATGCTGGAATCGATGACGGCCTCGCCGGCCCCGACCCGGGCCGAGGCCTCGGACGTGGCCAATGCCGCCTATGAAGGGGCCGACGCCCTGATGCTGTCGGCCGAGACGGCCTCGGGCGACTATCCGCTGGAGTCGGTCGGTGTGATGAGCCGGATCATCGAACGGGTCGAGCGCGATCCGAAATGGCCGAGCCTGATGGATGCCGAACACGCCGGCATGGACGACATCGACGCTGACGCCCTTGTGGCCGCTGCGCGCAAGGCGGCCGAGGCCCAGTCGACGGCCTGTATCGTGGTGTTCACCACCCTCGGCGGGACGGCGCGACGGATGGCGCGGGAACGACCGCTGCAGCCCATCCTGACCCTGACGCCCAATCCGTCGACAGCGCGACGCCTGGCCCTGGTCTGGGGGCTGGAGACGCGGCTGGGCAAGGAGCCGGCGTCGCTGGAGGATGTCACCGACGATGCGGTCAGCAGTGCGGTCTCCTATGGCCTGGCCGAGCCGGGTCAGCGCATCCTGATCCTGGCCGGGACGCCCTTCGGCGCGCCGGGGGCGGCGAACCTTCTGCGACTGGCCCATGCGCCCGCCAGGACGAAGCGCTGAGGGCGGACCGGCGATCCGCTAGAGAATGAACATCAGCAGGGCCGCCCCCGCCATGACGGCCGTGGCGAGCCAGCCCATGATGCGCAGGCCGATCGGCGCGACAAAGGCCCCGAGATGCCTGCGGCTGGAAACCACCAGCATGGTGGCGATCATCAGCGGCACGGCGATCAGGCCATTGAGGACCGCGCTCCAGAACAGGGCCTTGATCGGGTCAATGGGCAGAAACAGCATCAGCAGGCCGAAGCCGAACGACAGGGCGATCACGCCGTAGAAGGCCCGGGCGTTTTCGGGCCTGTGCTCGAGACCCGTGCGCCAGCCCCGTAGCTCGCCGACCGCATAGGCGGCCGAACCGGCGAGCACCGGCAGGGCCAGCAGGCCGGTGCCGATGATCCCCAGACTGAACAGCAGGAAGGCGAACTCGCCCGCGATCGGACGAAGGGCCCGGGCGGCATCGGCTGAACTGGCGATATCGGTGATGCCCTGGGCGTTGAGCGTGACAGCGGTGGTCAGGACGATGAAGAAGGAAATCAGGGTGGAGAAGCCCATGCCCAGCAGGGTGTCCCAGGTGATCCGGTTGAGCTCCACAGGGGCCTTGTCCGGGTGGTCGAGCAGGGAGCCGTCATCGGACAGTTTTTCGTCCTCGACCTCCTCGGCGCTCTGCCAGAAGAACATATAGGGGCTGATCGTGGTGCCGAAGACGGCGACGATGGCGATCAGGGTCTCGCGGCTCAGGGTGAGCTGCGGCAGGAACACCGCCCGCGCGACCTCCGCCCAGTCGATGGCCACGGTGAAGACCACCGCGACATAGGCGAACAGGCTCATCGTCAGCCATTTCAGCACATGCACATAGCGGTGATAGGGCAGGAAGACCTGCAGCAGCAGCGAAGCCGCCGCGAAGGCGATGGCGAAGCCGATCTCGCCCCAACCGAGGAGCAGCTTCGCCGCCGCACCCATGGCGGCCAGATTGGCGCCGATGTTGACCGTATTGGCCACCAGCAGCAGGCCGACGATGACATGCACCAGCCATCGCGGCAGCACGTGCGCCATATTGGCGGCCAATCCCTCGCCCGTGACCCGGCCGATCCGGGCGCAGATCGCCTGGATCGCCGTCATCAGGGGATAGGCCAGGACCGGCATCCAGATCAGGCCGAGGCCGAACTGGGCCCCGACCTGGGAGTGGGTAGCGATGCCGCCGGGATCGTCGTCCGCCGCCCCGGTGATCAGGCCCGGACCCAGCCGGGTGAGCAAGGGCTTGCGTTTGGGGTCAGACGGTTCTGTGGACATGGCCGCCCCTCTCCTGCGGACGTGCTGAACGGATGATCATGACCGTTGGCCTGCCCTTGTCGGGGTGAAGCCCCGGTCCGACCATGCCCTGACCGGAACCGAACCGCACCCTTTCGCTGACGCTAGCGCGTTTCGCCGATTGACTCGCTCTTTATGGATGGATGACCCTTGCGCCGAAGCGCGTTCGGGCGCGGCATCTCCGCCGCTCCTCCCCGGGAGGGCGAAGGGACTGGGTGGATGATCAAATACATCGGATCGAAACGCGCGCTGCTGACCCGGATCGCGACGGCGATCCGCGAACAGCTGCCGGACGGCGGGACGGTCTGTGACCTGTTCTCCGGCTCCGCCCGGGTCGGCCATGCCCTGAAGGGCGCCGGCTTCCGCGTCTGGTCGAATGACCACAATGCCTATGCCCATGTCCTGGCCACCGCCTATGTGCAGGCGGACCGCGAGCGCTGGCTGGAGAGGGCGGAGGCCGTGCTGGCCGAACTGCGGACCGTGACGCCCCGGGCCGGCTGGTTCACGAAGACTTTTTGCGAGGACGCGCGCTATTTCACGCCGGAGAACGGCGCGGTCATCGACGCGATGCGCGACCGGATTGCGGCCATGGCGCTGGAGCCCGAGCTGGAGGCGGTCGCCCTGGTCAGCCTGATGGAGGCGGCGGACCGGGTGGATTCCACGGCCGGGCTGCAGATGGCCTATATGAAGTCATGGGCGGCGCGGGCGCTCAAACCCCTCGAACTGCGGATGCCCGACATCCTGCCGGGCGTGGCGGACGGGCCGTGCAAGGCCACCCGGGCCGATGCGGTCGAACTGGCGCCGCAGGTCGAGGCCGATCTGGTCTATCTGGACCCGCCGTACAACCAGCACTCCTACCTCGGCAACTACCACTGCTGGGAGAGTCTGGTGCTGTGGGACCAGCCCGAGACCTATGGCATCGCCAACAAGCGGATCGACGTCCGGACGCGAAAGAGCGCCTTCAACAGCAAGCCCGGCATCGCCCCGGCCCTGCAGGCCGTGATCGAGGGCCTGAAGGCCCCGAACCTGATCGTCTCGTTCAATGACGAGGGCTATCTGGGCCGGGATCAGCTGGTGGCCATGCTGTCCGGCCGGGGCGAGGTGCAGGTGATCGAGATCGCCCGCCCGCGCTACGTCGGGGCCCGCATCGGCATCCACAATCTCAAGGGCGAGAAGGTCGGGGCGGTGGGGCGGTTGCGGAACGTGGAATATCTGTTCGTGGTCAGCCAGCGGCCGGTCCGTCTGGCAGACGCGGCCTAGCCACGGACGGGTTCCAGCAGCGCCCGGATCGGGGCCCAGCTGCGCCGATGCGCCGGGCAGGGGCCGAGGGCCTTCAGGGCGGCGGCGTGGATCGGGGCGTTGTAGCCCTTGTGGCCCGCGAAGCCGTAGCCGGGATAGGTCTCGTCCAGTTCGACCATCAGCCGGTCCCGCGCCGTCTTGGCGAGGATGGAGGCGGCGGCGATCGACAGGGACAGGCTGTCGCCCTTGACCACCGTCTGGATCGGGCACGGCAGGTCGAACCGGTAGTTTCCATCGACCAGGGCCGCGGCCGGCGGGATGGCCAGTGCCTCGACCGCCCGGCGCATGGCCCGTCCGGTCGCGTGCAGGATGTTCAGCTGATCGATTTCCTCCACCGAGGCGAAGCCGACGCCCCAGGCGAGGGCACGGGCCTTGATCTCGATCTCCAGCGCCTCGCGTCGGGCGTGGGTCAGGGCCTTGGAGTCGTCGATGCCGGCGGGCAGGTCGTCGGGATTGAGGATCACCGCGCCCGCCGACACCGGCCCGGCCCACGGCCCTCGACCCGCCTCGTCCACACCGCAAACGGGGCCGCCGCTGGATTCGATCAGCTGAAATTCCAGCGCCAGCGTCGGGAAACTCCGGGAAAGCCTTGCCTTTGCCGGGATGTTCGGCGGGGTGGTCACCTGCCGCCCATCGCGCGAACCGGCCCGTGACGGAAGCAATCGCTAACGTGGTCGTTGACCATGCCGACGGCCTGCATGAAGGCGTAGACGATCACCGGCCCGCAGAAGGTGAAGCCCCGCTTCTTCAGCGCCTTGGCCAGGGCTACGGAGTCCGGCGACTGGGTGGGCCAGGGCTCGCCCGCCATCAGCTGGTTCTGGATCGGGGCACCGCCGACGAAGGACCAGAGCCAGGCGGAGAAATCCTCGCCGCTGTCGCGCATCTCCAGCCAGATCTGCGCGCCCTTGATGGCGCTCTTGATCTTGGCCCGCGAGCGGATGATCCGGGCGTCGCCCAGCAGCCTTTGGATATCGGCCTCGCCATAGCGGGCGATGATCTCCGGGTCGAAGCCGTCGAAGGCGTCACGCATCCCTTCGCGTTTTCTCAGGATGGTGATCCAGGCCAGGCCGGCCTGGAAGCCGTCCAGCACCAGCTTCTCCCACAGGGCGCGGGCGTCATATTCGGGCACCCCCCATTCCTCGTCGTGATAGGCGACATAGAGGGGATCGGTTCCGCACCAGGCGCAGCGGTGAAGTGAGTCGGCCATGGCGGCAGTCTAGAGGATCAGGCGCAAAAAAGGGCCGCGCCCGGACGGGCACGGCCCTGATTTTCAACCCGCCCGGGCGATCAGCCGGCGGTGTAGCGGTATTCTGTGATCTCGCAGACATTGATCCGGTAGCGGATCAGCTCGTCACCGTCGGCGAAGCGGGCCTTGAAGTCATAGATGCAGGCGCCCGAACCGTCATCGATGTTGATCCGGACCGACGCGCCGGAGGGCAGGACGTCCTCGCCGAGAATGTCTTCTTCCCAGTCGTTCCGTCCCGAGTTGGAGGCGTAGAAATGGGTCATGGTAACGCCGGTGGCGTTGATGATGCGGACGCGGCGGTCCTGGCCGTCATTGGACTGGAAACCCATCGTCCCGAAGGCGACGGCGGAAATGGCGGCCGCCAGTACGGCACGGCGTGCGATAGACTTGAACATGTCACGGATCCTTGAGCGGGATGCGCCCCCTGCGCAGCTTCTACCTAACGCCGATGTTTGACTTCTGTCGAGAAGATGTCGCAACGATTTGCCGGGATCATCCTGACCTGTTGCCTGATGGCACGCCCTGTATCAGAGGCTGTTGCGGCGTGATCGTGCCGGCCGGCCGCCGGATCAGGCCGGGCGTTCCATCCAGGCCGGCCAGAGCAACCGGATCGCGCGATCGTCAACGGTCAGATCGCCGTCCAGCCGATCCAGCCTGAGCAAGGCCATGGCGCCCCCGTCCTGCCCGGTCAGCACTTCGCCGGCCCGGAGGTCGCCGTTCAGCACCTCGGCACCGAAGGGCGGGGGCGGGCCGTCGAAGCGGATCGGCAGCATGCGCGTGCGGATACTGCCGCGGCGCTTCATGCGGGAGGTGGTCTCCTGGCCGACGAAACAGCCCTTGCGGAAGTCTATGCCGTTGAGCAGGTCGAAATTAGCCTCGATCGGATAGGTTTTGTCGGAAGGGGCGTCGCCGTGCGGGTCGGGGATTCCGAGGGCGAGGCGATGGGCCTGCCAGTCGTCCCCGGTTGCGTCGGGGGTGAGGTCCGCGCCGAAGGCCCGGCCTCCCAGCCCGGGCAGGCGCGGGTCGATGACAAAGCCGTCCGGCAGCGCGCCACCCCAGGTCACCAGGACCGGACGATCATCCGGTTCGATCGTGACCTGGGCCCTCAGCCGGTACATGGCCAGTCGCTGCAAAAGCGCGTCCCGACGGTCGGCGGCGACGTCCAGCACGACGTCATCGGCCTCGCCCCAAAGGAAGAGATCGAACAGGAGCCGCCCGGGCGGTGACAGCAGGGCACCGAAGCGGAGCTCGCCGGGTGCAAGGGTCTCGACATCCTGGGTCAGCAGACCCTGCAGGAAGGGGCGGGCGTCGGGACCCGAGACCCGGATCAGGGCGCGGTCGTCGAGGCGGGCGATGCGGGCAGTCATGGTCTCTAGATAGGGTATGGCGCGGCTGTGGGCCATGTCAGCATTCCCTGCGTTGCAGCCAGAGAATCCGTATACGGTGCAAACATGCGTGGACGGTTCCCGATCCTCTATGTCGCCGAGGCGGATGCGAGCGACGCGATCCTTTCGTCGGGGGTGCTCGCCTGTCTGGTCGAGGCCATGCCCCAGGCCAGTTTCACCATCGTGGGTTCGCCGAAGAGTGCGCCCCTGTTTGCCGATACGCCGCGTCTTGACCGGTTGATCGTGCTGGAGCGCGACAGCCGGCTGGACTGGCTGGGCCTGTGGAACAAGGTGCGGGAGACGCGCTGGGGTCTGGTGGTCGACATGCGCGGCACCACCCTTTCCAGCAAGCTGAAGCGTCAGAAGCGCGCCGTGCGCGGGGCCTGGGAGGCCGGAGTCCATGCGGTCGAGCAGGCGGCGCGGGTGCTGCAGCTGGAGCAGGTGCCGGCTCCGAAACTGTTCCTGTCCGAGACGACCCGGGCGGCTGCGGACGCCCTGATCCCGGCGGAGGATGTGCCCTTGCTGGCCATGGGTCCGGGCGCGGACTGGATGGGCAAGGTCTGGCCGTCCGAACGCTATGCCAAGGTGGCGGTCGCCCTGGTCGGTGACGGCGGGCCGCTGGAAGGCGGACGGGTGATCGTCGTGGGTGACGAGCATGCGCGCGATACGGCGCACACCATCCGGCTGTCGCTGCCGCGCAATCGCGTGACCGAGTTGCAGGGACGGTTGAGTCCGCTGGAGACGGTCGCCGCCGTGGGCCGGGCGGCGCTCTATGTCGGGGCTGACACGATCTGGACCGATCTGGCGGTCGCCTCGGGCACCCCGGTCGTGGCGGCCTTCGGGCCGTCCGATGAGGCCGAGCATGGGCCGTGGGGCGGGATCGCCGTGCGCGGGCCGCGCTCGGTCGATGAGTTCCGCAAGATCGATCCGAACCTGAACCAGGCGATCCTGCACATGCATGACCTGCCCGCAGATCGGGTGCTGAAGGCCGCGATCAAGCTGCTGGCCGAGCGCGCCTGATTGCTGATCGTCAGCGCAGGACCGATATGCGCGATCACGGTCAACCCGGGCGCTTTCAGGAATCGCCGGCACCCTGCCGGCCGAGGCGCGCCATCACGGCGTCGCGATAGGTTCGGCTGGCGATCAGTTCCGCGCCGCTGGTCATGGTCAGTCTCCATGAGCCGTCCGACAAGGACTGGGTGTCTCTCACACGCGCCAGGTTGACGACGGTCGAGCGGTGGCTGCGGGCAAAGACGCGCTCATCCAGTCGCGCCTCCAGCGATTTCAAGGGTTCGCGGATCAGACCTTCTCGATCCGCCCAATGAACGACGACATAGTTGCCCGCCGCGGCGAACCATTCGACGTCTTCCAGCAGCACGGGTGCGCGCCGGTTGCCGATCATGACCATCAGTCGTTCAGCCGGAGCGTCCGCTTCGGTAGCGGCCTGTCGCGCAAGCGCCAGCGCCCCCTCCAGTGCTTTGGCGTAGGTCCTCGCCGCCACGGCCCGGCTGCGATGGGCCGCCGCCATGCCGACCGCGCAGATGGCGGTGTAGAGCAGGATCGCCACGGGTGCCCGGCCGATCGTTCGCTCGAATATCTCTGACGATGTCCCGGCTCCGAAGGCCGTATCGAGTCCCGTCGCCGCCAGCGCCTGCAGGGGCACGATGACCAGCCCGGCCAGGGTCATGACCGACATGGTCCGGGCTCCAGCGCCGAAACGATTGAGCATCTGCCAGACCAGCAAGCAGACCGGCAGCCACAGGCCGTAAACTGCGCCTTGCCAGAGCAGGGACTCGGCGACGCCGAGCTGCCCACCCCTGGCCTCGACCTCGCGGCGCAGGAACCAGGCCGCGGAGGTGCTGGTCATCAGATAGCTGTAGGCCGTCAGGACCCCGACCCATTCGGCTGTGGTGATCCGGCTCAGCCGAACGCCGGCGAACGGCGCCGACGCACGATCAGCACGGCGATCCAGATCAGGGTCACGGTCTGGAATAGAAAGGTCGGCCAGAGCTGGCTCCATGGAGCAGGCAGGAAGGTCAGGAAATTGCCGGAGAAAGCCGAGAGCACCGCGCCGTAGGCCCCCAGCATCTTGGTCAGATGCTCATAGTTCCACAGGTTGGGCGAGAAGGGCCAGTCCGTAGGCCGGGCGAAGCGCCATAGGTCCCAAACGCCATAGACCAGCGCGCCATAGGCGAGCGCAGAGGACACGGCCGCCAGATCGCCGGTCTGGCCGGTGACCACGAGGACCAGAACCCAGGCACCCACGCCGACGACGCCGAGGGTGACGATCCAGTCGAGCGCCTTCGCCCGGTCCGCGCGTCGCAGGTCCGGCCGCTTCCGGCCCAGCACCCGGACGCCCGAGAACAGGGTCATGGTCGCGGTGGCCGACAAGGCAAGAAAATAGGGGCTGAATTGCAGGACGGTCATCAGCCAGGCGCACGCGAGGAGCACCGCCATCAGGCCGACGAACAGCTTTCCCCAAAGCCGGTGCAAGCGCGAGCCCTTGCGGGTAAAGATCGGCGCCAGGCCGACGACACAGGCGGCCAGGCCGCAGGTGATGTGCAGGATCAGTGCCGGGTCGAAGAGGGAGGTCATGGCCCGACGTTGGCACCGTCAGGATTTTTGGCGAGCGTTCTGGGGTCAGTGACGGGTATCCGGGACGAAATGCGGCCCTGGCCTCACCCTGACTGAACCGAACTGACAGCCTATCGCGGCTGCAGGATGAACCCGGCCACGTCATCGACCACGCCGGGTGCCAGGGGCAGGGTCGGGTCGCTGTAGGTGGCGATGTTGGCCGCGCGGTCAGCGGGGGCGAGCTTCAGCAGGTGGTTGACGCCCTGCCAGATCGTCAGGCGGGCGTCGGGACGGGCGGCGGCGAGGGCGTTGGCGTCGGTCAGCCCGACCTGGATGTCCGTCGTGCCCTGGCCGATCATCACCGGCCCCGGATAGGCCGCGACCATCGCTGCGGGATCCAGCGGCAGCCAGGACATCATGTAGGGCTGGACCGAGGGTCGGAACAAGGCGGCCAGTTGCGGCGGGACGTCGGTGACCGGACGTCCGGCCTCGAGCTCGGCGAGGATGGCTACCGCCTGACCCCGCAGGGGTTCTGGGACGTTGGCCAGCTGCTCGCGCAGCACGGCCCCAACCGGCCGGCCGGCACCGGCCAGGAGCACCAGGCCGCAGACGGCCTCGTCCCCGCCGGCCGCGGCGACCAGGGCGACCAGCGCCCCCTCACTATGTCCGATCAGCCAGGCACAAGGCTGGCCGGTCAGCCGGGCGGTCTCGGCGGCCCAGGCGCGGGCGTCGTTCGCGTAGTCGGTGAAACGCAGGTCGGCCTCGACCAGTCCGGCACCGGTGCTTTCGGCGACGCCGCGTTTGTCGGTCCGCACGGTGGCGATTCCCTGTTCGGCCAGACCTTCAGCGAGCAGGCGATAGCTGGAAGCGGAGACGCCGAGCGGGTTGTTGCCGTCCCGGTCGGTGGGGCCGGAACCGGCGATGATCAGGGCCGCGGCCCGGGTCCGCCCTCCCGACGTCAGCAGGGTACCGTGCAGGGGCGCGGGCTGGGACGGCAGGGTAACGGGCGTGGCGACGGGATCGGTCAGCAGGCTGGCGGCAAGGATGAGGCTGAGCATGGCAGGTCTCCCGGATGGGGTTGGACGGACCGGCGGTCAGATCGAGAAACTGACCCCGCAGCCGCAGCTGGAAGCCGCGTTCGGATTGCGCACCACGAACTGGGCACCGGCCAGATCATCGACAAAGGCGATCTCGGAGCCCTTGAGGAAGGGCAGGGAGACCGGGTCCACGAGAGCCGCCTGACCGTCGGCTGAAATGCGGATGTCGTCGGGGTCGGCGGCCTCGACCAGTTCGAACCGGTACTGGAAGCCGGAGCAGCCGCCGCCGTCGACGGCGACGCGGAGCAGGACCGGGTGGCCTTCGACCGCGCCCAGCTCTGCCAGACGTCTGGCGGCACTTTCGGAAAGCGACAGGCCGTGGCCGCCGGACGAGGGCGATATCTGGAACAGGGATGCAGACTGGACGGTGCTCACAGGGGGTATATGAGGCGTGACGGGCCGATCGCAAAGGGCCGGATTCTGAAAGAGCGGCTGATCTTGATCCCCGAACGCGCACCCTGGGCCGAATATCCGGAGCACAGCCGCGGCCGGCTGACGCCCGAGCCGATCAGCCGGACGCGCAATGCCTATGCCCGTGACCGCGACCGGATCATCCACGCCACCGCCTTCCGTCGCCTCAAGGAGAAGACCCAGGTCTTCGTGGCGCATGAGGGCGACCATTATCGCACCCGCCTGACCCATTCGCTGGAGGTGGCGCAGATTGCGCGGTCGCTGGCCCATGCCCTGCGGCTGGACACGGACCTGGCCGAGACGGTGGCGCTGGCCCATGACCTCGGCCATCCGCCGTTCGGCCATGCGGGCGAGGACGAGCTGCAGGCCCAGATGGCCCCCTGGGGCGGGTTTGACCACAACGTCCAGACCTTCCGCGTCGTGACCCGGCTGGAGCATCGCTATCCACAGTTCGAGGGGCTGAACCTGAGCTGGGAGACCGTCGAGGGGGTGGTCAAGCACAACGGCCCGGTGTCGCACCGCCTGCATGAGCCGGCCTGGAAGGCGATCGCCGACTATGCGCCCGGCTGGGACCTGCGGCTGGGCACCTTCGCCTCGCTGGAAGCCCAGGCGGCAGCGATCGCCGACGACATCGCCTACAACAATCACGACGTCGATGACGGGGTGCAGGCGGGGCTGTTCACGCTGGACGACCTGGCCGATGTGCCCCTGATCGGACCGGTGCTGCACGGAGTGCGCAGGGACTGGCCGGATATCGACGATCGAATGATCCGCATCGAGGCGGTGCGGCGCATGATCGGGGCCATGGTCGAGGATGTGCTGGCCGAGACCGAGGCCCGGATCGCGGCCGCCGATATCCGCTCGACCGAGGCGGTGCGTACCGCCGACCGGATGCTGGTGGCCTTTTCTCCGGCGATGCTGGCCGATCTGGGTGTGCTGCGGAAATTCCTGTTCGAGCGGATGTACCGCCACTATCGCGTCAACCGCACCCGCAGCCAGGCGCGACGGTTGCTGGCCGAGATGTTCCAGCTGTTCATGGCCGAGCCGTCGACCCTGCCGCCCGAATGGTCGGTCCGGGCCGATGTGGCGGACGAGGCGAAGCGGGCGCGGGCGGTGTGCGACTATATCGCCGGCATGACCGACCGGTATGCGATCGAGGAGCACCGGAAGCTGTTCAGCCTGGATCTGGCGCTGGATTTGTAGCGACCCCCCGGCCGTCATCCTCGGGCTTGCCCCGAGGATCAGACCGTCCGGTGCGCGGTGGTGAGTGACGCGGTCAAGCCCTTGGCCCTCCCCGCCGCACAGCCCGGCTTTGCCTCCGGTCCTCGGGTCAAGCCCGAGGATGACGGTGGAAGGATGGTGGAGACGGCCTGAAAAAGGACTCGGACCGGGCTAGAGTGAGCGTTCCGCGCGCCGATTCGCCCGGACCATGAGGCACGGTCATGTCCAACGAAGATCCCTATCGTCCGAACCAGGGCCGCGACCGGGGCGCCTATACGCCGCCGACCGATGACGACCTGCCGTTCAACCGCGGCAGCTATGACGCGCGCAGGGCGGGCGGTGGCGGCGGCGGTGCCAAGGCCCCGCCGATGACCCTGATCATCTCGGGCGCAGTGCTGCTGCTGCTGATCATCGCCGTCGTGGTCTATTATCGCGCAGGGCCGCGTTCCTCGAACGATGCGCCGCCGGCCGTGGGCACGCCGGTTGTCGTCATGAAGTCGGACGCGCCGCTCGAGGCCCAGCCGGTCGATCCGGAAGCCGGCATCGACGTCTATGACGCCGCCGAGGCCCCGACCGCCGCCCCGACCTTCGCGCCGCCGCCGGAAACCGTCCAGCCCCGCCCCGCAGCACCGGCTACGACGCCTGCGGCCCCGCGCCCGGCGCCCGTGACCCCGCCACCGGCCAGGACCGAGCCGCGGCCCCCGGCCACCGTCGGCGGGACCTCCGGGGTCCAGATCGGCGCCTTCTCGACCCCCGGACTGGCCGACAGTGAGTACGCGGCCGTCGTCGGCCGCTATCCGCAGTTCACCGCCGGCGCAGACAAGCGCGTGCAGGAGGTCACGGCCTCCAATGGGTCGACCGTCTATCGCACCACCGTCACCGGCCTGAGCCGCGATCAGGCGACGGGTCTGTGCAACGCCATCAAGGCCGCCGGCGGCGACTGTTTCGTACGCTGACGAATCCGTGACCACGGCGGCGATCTACGGCTGTAGCGGCCACCGGCTGACGGAGGCGGAACGCGCCTTCTTCGCCGGGGCGCGACCGTGGGGCTTCATCCTGTTCCGCCGCAATATCGACAGCCCGGATCAGGTGCGCGCCCTGACCGCCGAACTGCGCGACAGCATCGGCGACGAACATGCGCCGATCCTGATCGATCAGGAGGGTGGACGGGTACAGCGGATGGGACCGCCGCACTGGCCGAAATATCCGCCGGGCGAGGCCTATCTGAAGGCGACCCCTGATCCGCTGGCGGCGCGCGAACTGGTCCGGCTGGGCGCGCGGCTGATGGCTCATGACCTGAAGGCGGTGGGGATCAATGTTGACTGCCTGCCGGTGCTGGACGTGCCGGTGCCGGGTGCCCACGACATCATCGGCGACCGGGCCTATGCGCACGATCCGGCGACGGTGGCACAGCTGGGCCGGGCGGCGGCGGAGGGGATGCTGGCCGGGGGCGTCCTGCCGGTGATCAAACACATGCCGGGCCACGGCCGGGCCTTTGCCGACAGCCACCATGACCTGCCGGTGGTGCATGCGGATTTCGCGGCACTGGACGACTGGGATTTCGCCCCGTTCAAGGCCCTGTCCGACATGCCGCTGGCCATGACGGCCCATGTGGTGTTCGACGCCATTGATCCGAAACGGCCGGCGACGACCTCGAGGAAGGCCGTCAGGCTGATGCGGGCGCATCTGGGTTTCGGCGGCCTGATCATGACCGACGACCTGTCGATGAAGGCCCTGTCGGGTTCACTGCGCGATCGGGCCGAGGCCTCGCTGAAGGCGGGCTGCGATGTGGTTCTGCACTGCAACGGCGACCTCGACGAGATGCGTCAGGTGGCCGAGGGCGTCGGCAAGCTGAAGGGAATGGCGGCGAAACGCGCGGCGGCGGCCATGGCGCGGATCGTCCATACGCCGGAGCCACTGGACGAAGGTGTGGCCCGTCTGCGGTTCGATGCGATGATGGCCGGAAAGCTCGATGCGGCGCGTGGTCCCGATGTCGGGGAGGCGCAGGCTTCGGCCTCAAGTAGCGCAGAGCGCGTCAGGCCGACCTGAGATGACCGAAGCCTTTCAGCCCAATCTCGACTTCACCGCCGCCGAACAGGTCGACGCGCGCGAGGCGTTCGTGGTCGATCTGGACGGCTATGAAGGGCCGCTGCATGTGCTGCTGGCGCTGGCGCGGACGCAGAAGGTCGATCTGCTGAAACTGTCGATCACCCGGCTGGCGGAACAGTATCTGGCCTTTGTGCATGAGGCGCGGCGGCGGAATTTCGCGCTGGCGGCGGACTATCTCGTGATGGCGTCCTGGCTGGCCTATCTGAAGTCGCGCCTGCTGCTGCCGCGCACCGAGAAGGGCAAGGGCGGCGAGATGCCCGCCGAGGAGATGGCCGCGGCCCTGGCCTTCCGGCTGCAGAAGCTGGAGGCGATGCGCAAGGCGGTGGAGGCGATCACGGCCCGGCCGCAGCTGAAGCGCGACGTCTTCGCCCGCGGTGATCCGCAGGCGACGGTGATCATCCCGTCCGACCGCATCGACGCCAGCCTGTATGAGTTGATGGCCGCCTATGTGACCCAGCGGCGGCGCGAGGAGCAGCGGCACTACAATCCCGGCCAGCGGGTCGAGGCTTTCGGGCTGGAGGCGGCGCGCGACTGGCTGCGTGATGTGCTGCCCCGGCTGGAGCAGTGGACGCCGCTGGAGCAGGTGGCCCCGGCGCGGCGCGGCGAGGACGGCCCGACCCAGGCCAGCTTTACCGCCTCGACCCTGTCGGCCAGTCTGGAGCTGGTGAAGGAGGGGGCGATGGACGTGAAACAGGCCGAGGCCTTCGCCGATCTGTATCTGAAGCGGCGGGGGCGGGGTCAGGTGCTGGAGCTGGTGCCGTGATCCAGTTTGCTGCACTTTCCTCATCGTCATCCTCGGGCTTGACCCGAGGATCAGAGTTCGCCGCGGACTGCGCGTTCGAGGCGGCCCCGGAATCTGGCCGTTCCCCCTGGCACTGCGCACCGGATGGTCTGATCCTCGGGTCAAGCCCGAGGATGACGGTTGAGAGGGTGGTGGTCGCCGGATGATCCAGTTCGCACCGGACCACGGAGAGATCGAGCGCCGCGTCGAGGCGCTGCTGTTCGCGGCGGCCGGGCCGCTGTCGGCGGCCGAGATCGCGCGGCGGCTGCCGGAAGGGGCCGATGTCGGCGGGGCCGTTTCGGCCCTGCGCGAACGCTATCAGGGGCGGGGCGTCGAGCTGGCATGTGTCGCCGACCGTTGGCAGTTCCGCACCGCGCCCGACCTGTCCTTCCTGATGACCGAGGAGCGCGAGGAGCCGCGCCGGCTGTCCAAGGCCGCGCTCGAGACCCTGGCCATCATCGCCTATCACCAGCCCTGCACCCGGGCCGAGGTAGAGAGTGTGCGCGGGGTGTCGCTGTCGCGCGGCACGCTGGACCTGCTGCTGGAGATGGGGTTCGTACGGCTGCGTGGGCGGCGTCGGTCGCCGGGGCGGCCGGTGACCTATGGCACGGCGGACAAATTCCTCGAGCATTTCGGCCTGTCCAATCTCTACGACCTGCCCGGCGTGCAGGAGATGAAGGCGGCGGGCCTGCTGGACCTGTCCATCCCTGTGGGCTTCGAGCTGCCGGATCCGTCGCGCGCCTCGGACGGCGACGACGAGCCCCTGCTGCCGGGTGAAGAGGACGCCCCTGAGTTCGCACAGGATTTCGTGGCGGAGGACTGAGGGTTGGCCCGCGAGGGGAGGTGGGTCCCAACGCTCAGTGTGGCCAGGTGGTTAGTGGTTAGTGATTGGTGGCTGATGCCGTTGCCGCCGGTGCCCACCTACCCCCGGCCAGAGAAGTCGCAACCACTAAACACTAACCACTAATCACCTCCCGCTTCGCCGCCGAAGGTGATGCATTCCGCCAAAACCCCTGCTAGTCCGCTTCGATGATCGCTCGCCTTCGCCCCGTTCCGTTCGACCTCGGTCCTGTACATTTCGTCGGCATAGGCGGCATCGGCATGAGCGGTATCGCCGAGATCATGCTCAAGATCGGCTATTCGGTGCAGGGTTCGGACGCGAAGGCGTCAGCCAATACCGAGCGGCTGGAGAAGCTGGGCGCGCGGGTCTTCATCGGCCATGACGCGGCCCATATCGGCGACGGTGTCTCGGCGGTGGTCTATTCGACGGCGGTCAAGACGACCAATCCGGAGATGGTGGTCGCCCGCGAGCGGCGCATTCCGCTGGTCCGTCGGGCAGAGATGCTGGCCGAGCTGATGCGGCTGCAGTTCTCGATCGCGGTCGGGGGCACACACGGCAAGACGACGACGACCTCGATGGTCGCGGCCATTCTGGACGCCGGCGGGCTGGACCCGACGGTGGTCAACGGCGGCATCATCAATGCCTATGGCACCAACGCCAAGGTCGGCGACGGCGACTGGATCGTGGTCGAGGCCGACGAGAGCGACGGCAGCTTTCTGCGCCTCAAGTCGACGGTGGCCATCGTCACCAATATCGACCCCGAACACCTGGACCACTACGGCGACTTCGACGGGGTGCGGAAGGCGTTCGTGGACTTCGTCGAGAACATCCCCTTCTACGGCTTCGCCGCCGTCTGCCTCGATCATCCCGAGGTGCAGCGGCTGGTGGCGGCGATCGATAACCGGCGGCTGGTGACCTATGGCGTCAATCCGCAGGCCATGGTCCGGGCCGACAATGTCGAGATGAAGCCGGACGGCTGCCGCTTCGACGTGGTGGTGCAGGGTCAGGGGCTGGCGGCGCTGGACGAGCCGATCCGGATCACCGGCCTGCATCTGCCCATGGCCGGCTGGCACAATGTCGCCAATGCCCTGGCGGCCATCGCCGTGGCGCGCGAGCTGGATGTGTCGGACGAGGCGATCCGCGCGGGACTGGCCGGATTCGGCGGGGTGCGGCGGCGCTTTACGACCACCGGCATCGTCGGCGGGGTGCGGATCGTCGACGACTACGGCCACCACCCGGTCGAGATCGCCGCTGTGCTGAAGGCCGCGCGTCAGGTGGCGGAGGGGCGGGTCATCGCTGTGGTCCAGCCGCACCGCTTCACCCGTCTTGAATCCCTGATGGAGGAGTTCTCGACCTGTTTCTCGGACGCCGATGCGGTGTTCGTGGCCGACGTCTATGCGGCGGGCGAGACGCCGATCGAGGGGATCGACAAGAACGCCCTGGTCGAGGGCATCCGCCGCTTCGGGCACCGGTCGGTGCAGGCGCTGGAGAGCGCCCTGGCCCTGCCGGGCGTGATCGCGGCCGAGGCGAAGGACGGTGATCTGGTCGTGCTGCTGGGGGCCGGGGACATCACCCAGTGGGCCTATGCCCTGCCGGGGCAGCTGGAGGGGCTGGGGTGAGCGTCCTGCCGGAGGCGAGAGGCAAGCTCCTCCGCAACGAGCCGCTCGGCCCGTTCACCTGGTTTCGGGTCGGCGGGAACGCCGATGCCCTGTTCATCCCGGCGGACGCCGATGATCTGGCTGACTTTCTGAAGGCGCTGGACCCGGCCGTGCCGGTGACGGTGCTGGGCGTCGGCTCCAACGTCATCGTCCGCGACGGCGGGGTCGAGGGGGTGGTCATCCGGCTGGCCGGGCGGCCCTTCGCCGGGATCACGACCGAGGGCGACACGATCACCGCCGGCGCGGGTGCGCTGGACTCCATGGTGGCCAAGGCTTCGGCGAAGGCCGGGCTGGCGGGTCTGGAGTTCTATGCGGGCATTCCGGGGACCATCGGCGGGGCCCTGACCATGAACGCCGGCTGCTACGGCGCGGAGACGAAGGACATCCTCGTGTCGGCCTGGGGGCTGACGCGGGCGGGTGAGCGGGTCGACTATGCGCTGGCCGATTTCGGCTACACCTACCGCCACTCCGAGGCCCCGGCCGACATCATCTGGATCGAGGCGACCTATCGCGGGACGCCGGACGATCCCGAGGCCGTCGCCGCCCGCATCGCCGAAATCACCGCGCGCCGCGAACAGACCCAGCCGATCCGCGACAAGACCGGCGGCTCGACCTTCAAGAACCCGCCCGGCCATTCGTCGTGGAAACTGGTCGATGAGGCGGGCTGGCGCGGCAAGCTGTTCACGGCCACCGGCGGTGGGGCGATGTTCAGCGAGCTCCACTCCAACTTCATGATCAACCCCGGCGAGGCGACGGCGGCGGATATCGAGGGGCTGGGCGATGTGGTGCGGGCCGATGTTCTGGCGAAGACCGGTGTCCAGCTGGACTGGGAAATCAAGCGTATTGGCCGCCCCGGCTGAGATTGCCGTCTGCCCGGGCTGCGGCTCGCGCGTGCCGGCCGTCGAGGGGCCGGTCCACGCCTATATGACCTCTTCGCCCGCCTGCTGGGCCGCGTTCAATGCGGTGATGGCGCGGGAGTATTCCGATCCCGGCCTGATGGCGGTGCACCGGCTCAGCGTCGATGCCTGGGCGGTGCAGCATCCGGGCGACGGCTCGCGCCGGGCCGTCCAGTCCGTCGGCCTGCATCTGGCGCGGTTGATGGTGCAGATCGATCAGGGGCTGGAAGGGGAGGCGGCCAATGCCGCCATGCTGGGCTTTGCCGCGCGCAAGGGCGACCTGCCGGAACTTCCGCCGCGCGGTGGCTACACCGTGACGGTGGCCGACGTCGTCGAGGCCGAAGCGCCCGATGCGCACCGGGCCGCCGTGCGTCGATGGGCGAACGCCGTCTGGGTCGACTGGTCGGATCAGCACGAGTTTATCCGGGGCTGGGCGCAACAGGGTTGAGGCGTTGTTAAGGACATCTGCGGCAACTGATCGGCTGATCCGGAGTCCGTCATGAGCCGCCCCTTTTCCGACCTGCACGTCGCTGTCCTGATGGGCGGACTGTCGTCCGAAAGGGAGGTGTCGCTGTCGTCCGGCAAGGGCTGCGCCGATGCGCTTGAGGGGCAGGTCGCCCGGGTCAGCCGCGTCGACGCCGGGCGCGACCTGGCCCAGGTGCTGGCGGACCTGAAACCCGATGTCGTCTTCAACGCCCTGCACGGGGCCTGGGGCGAGGACGGCTGCGTTCAGGGCGTGCTGGAGACCCTGGGCATTCCCTATACCCACTCGGGCGTGCTGGCCTCGGCCCTGGCCATGGACAAGGAGAAGTCCAAGGCGGTGCTGAAGGCTGCCGGCGTTGTGGTGCCCGGCGGGGGCCTGTTCGACCGGCATGCGGTGGCGCGCGGGCACGTCATTCCGCCGCCCTATGTGATCAAGCCCAACGCCGAGGGCTCGTCCGTCGGCGTCTATCTGGTGCGCGAGGGCGAGCCGCCGTGCGCGGCACCGGGCGAGGCCGGCTGGGTCTGGGGCGAGCAGGTGATGGTCGAGCCCTTCATCGCCGGCAAGGAGCTGGCCGTGACGGTTCTTGGGGAAAAATCCGGGCCGCGCGCCCTGACCATCACCGACATCACCCCGACCAAGGGCTTCTATGACTATGAGGCCAAATACGCGCCGGGCGGGTCGGTGCATGTGCTGCCGGCGGTTCTGCCGTCGCATGTGTTCGAGCGAGCCTTGCGTGAATCCGAGCTGGCGCACACCGCCATGGGCTGTCGCGGCGTGTCGCGATCCGACTTTCGTTATGACGATGTTAAGGACGAACTGGTCCTTCTGGAGGTCAACACCCAGCCCGGCATGACACCGACCTCGCTCAGCCCCGAGCAGGCCGCCCATGTGGGGATGGACTACAAGACCCTGGTACGGTGGATGGTGGAGGACGCCTCATGCCCGCGGTAGTTCGCGGCGGTCGGCGACAGAGTTCGAACCAGCCTGCAAGTCGCGGCGCGGCTCCCAAGGCCCGGGGGCGCGGTCGCGCGCCGCGCAACGCCCCGGCTACGCCCGGGAAGCTCGCGGCCCTTGGCCGGCTTGACCTGTCCCCCCGCGCCGTCGTGATTTCGATTGCCGCCGGCGTGATTCTGCTGGCCGGCGTGCTGGCGACCGGGGCGCGGGCCGAGCGCATCGGTGCCTCGATCACTCACGGCATGGACGGCCTGACCGCCGGTCTCGGCCTGAAGCTGGAAAAGGTCTTCATCGAGGGTGAGAGCCCCGAGGCCACCCGCGCCATCCAGCAGGCGGTCCAGCTGTCGGCCGACCAGCCGATGACCTCCATCGATCTCGAGGCCGTGCGCCAGCGGGTCGAGGCCATCGGCTGGGTTGAGTCCGCCCGGGTCGTGCGCCTGTTGCCCGACACCCTGATCGTCCACGTCATCGAGCACGACCGACTGGCCGTCTGGCAGACGGGCGGCGTGAACCATGTTATCGACAGCCATGGAACCGTGATCGCAGGGGCTGATGCCGGTCGCTATCCGAACCTGCCGCTGGTCGTCGGCAAAGGTGCCGAACAGGCCGCCTCCGAGGTCCTGCCCCTGATCGCCCAGCGCCCGCGACTGGCCAGTCGGGTCGAGGCCCTGGTGCGGGTCGACGAGCGGCGCTGGGACCTGCGGCTCAAGGACGGCAGTCTGATTCAGCTGCCCGCCGCCGACCAGGAGGCGGCGCTGATCCAGCTGGACGCCCTGGACCAGCGAGAAAGACTTCTGGAGCTGGGCTTTGCCCGCATTGACCTGAGAACGCCCGAGGAGGTCGCCGTCCGGCCCTCCGCCGGCGAAGCGTAGAGCGAGGCGACCGATGGCCGGACGTGCTGTGGACAAATCTGTGGATAGTGCCGGCCAGAAGGCGGGCCGCACCCCCGTGGTGGCCGCCCTCGACCTGGGCCAGTCCAAGGTCGCCTGTTTCATCATGAAGGCCGACGGCGTCCGCCACGCCGACCGCACCATCCGCGTCGCCGGGGCCGGCCATGTCCAGTCCCGTGGCGTACGCGGCGGCGGCATCGTCAATATGGACGAAGCGGCCCAGGCCATCGGCCATGCGGTCGAGCGGGCCGAGAGGGCGGCGGGCAGCCCCGTCTCGGGCGTGGTCGTCACGACCGCCATCGGCCAGATGGCCAGCCACAGGGTGCAGGCCCGCGTCTCGCTGGGGGCCACGCCGGTCGGGGACGCCGACCTGGCGCGGGCCATCGCCATGGCCCTGGCCCAGATCCGCCTGCCCAACCGCCGCCCGATCCACGTCCTGCCCATCGCCTGGTCGGTCGATGGCGCGCGCGGCGTGCATGATCCGCGCGCGATGAAGGGCCATTCGCTGGGGCTGGACCTGCTGGTCGTGTCCATGGCCGAGAGCGCTTTCAACGGCCTGAGCCACTGCCTCGAGCTGGCCCACCTGGATCTGCAGGGTGTGGCGGCGGCACCGGTGGTGTCTTCGCTGGCGGCGCTGGAAGATGACGAGATGGATCTCGGCTGCGTCTGTATCGACATGGGCGGCGGCTCGACCTCGGCGGCGGTCTGGGGCGGGCGGTCGCTGCTGCATATCGAGAGCCTGAACGTCGGCGGCGATCACGTCACGGCGGATATCGCGCGCGGCCTGTCGACCTCGCGGGCCGGGGCCGAGCGGCTCAAGACCCTGCACGGCTCGGCCATGGCCAATGCCCATGAGGACCGCGAGATGCTGGAGGCCCCGCCCCGCGGTGAGGACGCCTCGGCCGGTCCGATCTTCGTCCAGAGGGCCATGCTCAAGACCGTCATCGCCCCGCGCGTCGAGGAGACGCTGGAGCTGCTGCGGGACCGTCTGCGCAACGCCGGTGTCGGGCTTGAGCCCGGTACGGGCCTGGTGCTGACCGGCGGGGCCAGCCAGCTGAACGGCGTCCGCGAGCTGGCTATCCGGGTGTTCGACCGGCCGGTGCGGCTGGGCAAGCCCCAGCGCGCGCCCCACCTGGCCGACGCCGCCTCGGGCCCGGCCTTCTGTTCGGCGGCCGGGGTGCTGCTGCGCGCCGCCTATGGTCCGCGCGAGGCCGTGTCGGCCCGCAAACTTATGTCGCGCCAGATCTCGGCGGCGGATGCGCCCCGGGTGCACCGGGGCGGGATTGTGGCCCGGGCCGCCGGCTGGCTGCGCGAAAACCTCTGACGGACGGGCGTTTTGCGCGAGTGACGGGCGCAAAGTTTCCCCGTCATGGCGAGACTGTGTCCAGATTGTAACAATAGGTGCCCGGATTGGTCGCCAACTGGCCACAATCCCTTGCCGTTGCCGCCTTTGCTGCTAGCGTGGAACTCCGAAGCAGAATCCGTCGTCCGGCGGACGCTGCGTAATGCATCCACAACGGTTGGGGCCCAATCAACATGCTTCTCAAGCGCAAGTACCTTTTTGGCACGACGATCCTCGCGGGCGTCATGGCTGTCACGGCTCCGGCCTTCGCCCAGGACCAGCTCCCGGGCGTGAACGTCCAGGGCCAGGCTGACGCCCAGGCCACCGAGATCGACGAAGTCGTCGTCACCGGTTCGCGCATCCGTCGTGACCCGACGAACGCCCCGACCCCGCTGATCCAGGTTTCGCGCGAAACCCTGCTGAGCACCGGTCAGTCGACGGTCGTCGACTACCTGGCCACCATCCCCGCCCTGTCGAACTCGCTGGTTCCGTCGGACACCACCGGTTCGAACCTGAACGACGGTGGTCTGTCGTTCGCCAACCTGCGCTCGCTCGGCTCGGGCCGCACCCTGACGCTGGTTGACGGTCGTCGCCACGTCGGTGCCGCCGCCGGTAACCTGGCTGTCGACGTCGACTCCATTCCGCGTCTGCTGATCGAGAACATCGAGATCGTCACCGGCGGTGCCTCGTCGGTCTACGGCGCCGACGCTGTCTCGGGCGTGCTGAACTTCCAGCTGCGCCGTGACTTCGAAGGCATGGAAGTCGATGCCAACTACGGCATGATCAACCAGGACGGTCAGGCCAACAAGCGCGTGTCGGCCCTGATCGGTACCAACCTGCTGGACGACCGCCTGAACCTGTATGCCTTCGGCGAGTACGAAGACATCGATGAGGTCCAGAGCCTGGACATCGACTGGCTGCGCGCTGCGCACGCCTTCGTCGGTATCGACGCTGACCCCACCAACGCTCCGTTTGACGGCATGCTGGACAACGCCGTGTTCAGCGGCGTTCGCACCCTGTCGCGTCCGCGCTGGGGCCAGACCACGCTCGCCAACTCGCAGCGTCCCAGCCCGCTGATCGATCCCGATGTGCCGCTGGCCAGCTGTACCTCGCTCACCAGCGCCAACTGCTACAGCCTCGACCCCACCAAGACCTATGTGTTCGAGGGCAACACCGCCCGCCTCGCCAACTTCGGCCAGCGGATCGGCAACGTCGGTTCGAACCGCACGCTGAACATCGGTGGTGACGGCGAAAACCCGAACAACTTCGGTCAGGAAAGCCGCGTTCCGCAGTCGACCTCGCAACGTTACCAGGTCGGTGCGAACTTCGCGGTCGCCGACAACGTTGATCTGTCGGTCGAATACAAGTTCATCACCGAAGACACGTTCGACATCTCGCAGCCGACCTTCTTCGACATCTTCCTGAACGACGGTTCCACCGCTTCGAACTGGACCAACGTGATCCGCGGTACGTCGCAGTTCGACCTGCGTTACTCGGACAACGCCTATCTGCCGCAGAACGTGAAGGACGCCATCACGGCGAACACCGTCACCAACTGGACGGCCAACACCAACACCGACGGCACCGCCGTCACCCCCGCCACGGCACGCCAGTGGGCCCGTCACTCGATGTTCGGCCCGCAGCGCACGCAGGACAACACGCGTGAAGTCGAGCGCTATGTCATCGCCCTGAGCGGTGACCTGGACCAGGTCGGCTTCATCAAGAACATCGACTGGGATCTGTCCTGGGTGTCGGGCGAGGCCCGCAACCAGAACGTGGAACGCGGTGTTGACGTCCAACGCTTCGCCCTCGCCGCTGACGCGGTCGTGGATACGGCCGGTGTCGTCAACGGCCGTCCGGGCGAAATCGTCTGCCGCGCTCGTCGGATCGAAGCCACGAACCGTTCGAACCCCGCCCTCGGCGACCTGGACGATTACGTCCGCGGCGTCTTCGGTGGCCGGACGGCCTACAACGGCAATGCCGAGTTCAAGAAGGCCGTCGACAACTGCGTGCCGCTGAACGTCTTCGGTGCCGGTAACCAGAGCCAGGCGGCCCTGGACTATGTCGATGCGGCGATCACGGTCAGCCACACCAACAAGCAGGACCAGGGCCTGGCGGTTGTCTCCGGCCAGCTCTGGGACTTCTGGGGTGCCGGCGAGATCGGCATGGCCATCGGCGCGGAATACCGCAAGGAGTTCACCGAGGGCGTGGGCCGTTCGCGCACGACCGGCGACCGCCTGCTGTTCCTGAACACCGGTGCAGACTTCGCGGCTGCCGAGTATGAGTCCAAGGAATGGTTCGCCGAACTGTCGATCCCGCTGTTCCGTGACGGCTGGATGGGCGAATACGCCGAACTGAGCGGCTCCTACCGCGCCTTCGACTACACCACGGCCGGTGAGGGCAGCGTCTATGGCGTGAACCTGGTCTACCGTCCGATCCGGGACATCGCCTTCAAGACGAGCTTCAACACCTCGTTCCGGGCGCCGAACCTGGGCGAAAACTTCGCTCCGGCCAGCCAGACCTTCGCGAACGGCTTTGTCGACGCCTGCGCCACCCTGCAGATCGCCGCCCAGAGCCCGGAAGTCCGCGCCAACCGGATCGCCAACTGTACGGCTCTGGCCACGGCTCGCGGCTTCACCTTCGACTTCGCCGGTGCCACCGCGACCAACCTGGACGACTACAACCCGATCTACTCCAGCGGTATCGCGGGCGTTAACTCCGGCAACCCGAACCTGACGCCGGAAGAGTCGGAAAGCTTCACCTTCTCGACCGTGCTCCAGCCGCGCATGTTCCCGAACCTGAGCATCATTCTCGACTACTACGAGATCGAGCTCAGCCGCGTGATCGTGTCGCCGTCGGCCGTCGCCCTGACCGCCGCCTGCGTCAGCGGCGCGCAGCTGAACCCCGATGCCTGTAACGTGGTGTTCCGTAACAACCCGACCATTCCGTTCGGTGTCGGTGCTCCGACGGGCGATCCGATCGGCGGCTTCATCCAGAGCCCGGTCAACCTGGCAGCCCTGACCACCCGTGGTCTGGACTTCTCGGCTCGCTACTCGCTCGACACCGAAGAAGCCTTCGGCGTCAACCTGGGCCGGTTCAACTACAGCGTCGGCGGCCTGTGGCTGATCGAGCAGGAGAACTTCACCAACGTTGCCGATCCCACCGACGGCACGGAAATCGGCAGCACGATCTTCTACCCGCGTGTTCGCCTGACCTCCTCGCTGACCTGGTCGCCGAACGACATCTGGAGCGTCAACTGGTCCATGGACTGGCAAACGGCCCAGAACAGCGCGTTCATCCGGGACAACCTGAGCAACCTGGACACCCGTCCGGCCGATACCTTCAACACCGGCAACTTCGCCCGTCACGACTTTACGGTGCGGTGGAATGCCCGGGACGACCTGTCGGTCCGCATGGGTGTGGTCAACGCCTTCGACGCCGAACAGCCCCGCTACCTCGGTGGCTCGCTGCTCAGCAACATGGACCCCTATGGCACGCGCTTCTTCGTGGGCCTGAACTACCGTCCCTTCTAAGACGGTCGGATCCAGACAAGACGGAAAGGGCGGCTCGCAAGAGCCGCCCTTTTTCGTTGGTTCACCCCCAAAAACTGTCGACAGGGTTAATGAAAATCGTGGCGACAGCGCCGACTCACCCTATCCGGTAACTCTCTCTTAAGCAGAACGGGCGTCTCCTTAACCCGCTCATAACCAATGCGAAACGGCGGGGTTGCGCAGCGGTCTGCAGGGGCAGGGTCGGATAAGGTCGGAATAGAAATGTCTCTCTCGCTGGTGCGTCCTCAAGCCACGGATCTCAAGCCGCGGATCGTTGTTTTCGGAGTCGGCGGAGCCGGCGGGAATGCGGTCAACAACATGATCGATGCCGGTCTCGAAGGCGTCGAATTCGTTGTCGCCAACACAGACGCCCAGCATCTGTCGTTCGCCAAGACCGACCGCCGCGTCCAGCTGGGCGAGACGATCACCCAGGGTCTGGGAGCCGGGGCCCATCCCGAGGTCGGGATGAATGCCGCCGAGGAGTCGGCCGACGAAATCCACGGGCACCTGGAAGGTGCCCATATGGTCTTCATCACCGCCGGCATGGGCGGCGGCACCGGCACGGGTGCTGCGCCTGTCATCGCCAAATGTGCCCGGGACCGCGGCATCCTGACGGTCGGCGTCGTGACCAAGCCCTTCACCTTTGAAGGTCGGCACCGCATGCGGCTGGCCGATGCGGGCATCGCCGAGCTGCAACGCTATGTCGACACCCTGATCGTCATTCCGAACCAGAACCTGTTCCGCGTCGCCAATGAGCGCACCACCTTCGCCGATGCCTTCGGCATGGCCGACCAGGTGCTGCATTCCGGCGTGCGGTCGATCACCGACCTGATGATCCTGCCGGGCCTGATCAACCTCGACTTCGCCGACGTCCGCGCCGTCATGTCCGAGATGGGCAAGGCGATGATGGGCACCGGCGAGGCCTCGGGCGACGACCGTGCCCTGATGGCGGCCCAGAACGCCATCGCCAACCCGCTGCTGGACGAGACCTCGCTGAAGGGTGCCAAGGCCGTTCTGGTGAACATCACCGGCGGCATGGACATGACCCTGCTGGAAGTCGACGAGGCCGCCAACGCCATCGCCGGCGAGGTGGATGCCGACGCCAACATCATCTTCGGCGCGGCCTTCGACCCGGCGCTGGAAGGCAAGATCCGCGTGTCCGTCGTGGCCACCGGCATGGAAGACCCGGCTGCGGCCCGGGCAACGCCGAACACCGCGACTTCGGTGTTTGATGCCCGCCGCCCGGCACCGGCCCAGACGGCCTCTCACGCCGAACCCGTGCGTCAGGAGCCGGTTCGCGCCGAGGCGTCGCATGAGGCCGGGTCCGCTACGGTGGTCCCGACCTTTCAGTCCAGCCAGTCGGCCTATGGAACCGCTGCCCGGGCACCCGAACCCCGGTTTGAGCCGCGCCCTGAGCCGGTGATCCATGTCTCGGAGGAGCGGACGCTCGAGCCCATCGTTGACCCCTGGGTCGAGGAATATGAATCCACGCCACGCAGCCGGACGGCGGCCGAAGCCGCGGCCCCGGTCAGCCAGGGCGATCTCTACATGGACCGCACGGCCGCTGAGCAGACCGGTGCCCAGCCGGATGAGTCCGCCCGCGACGTCTATGACGACCGCGATCACCGCAAGTCCGGCTGGAGCCTCTTCGGTCGGGGCAAGGGACGGCAGACCCAGCCGACCTATCCGCCCCAGTCGCGGACAACGGAAATGCGCACGACCAGCCAGGTGCAGACGGCCCCTGAAGCTGTTCTGGGCGAGGCCGAGGATGATCTCGAAATCCCGTCCTTCCTGAGACGTCTGGCGAACTAGGTTTCAGGATCAGGTTTTTGGAAAGGGCGGTCCGCCGGGGCCGCCCTTTTCGTTTGGCGAACGGGCAGGCGGTCTGGCCGATTCCGGCGCCTTGTCCGCCGTCGACCCGGCCCGGATGGCCGGTCCCTGAAAGCGCTCACGCCCTGCGCCGGGCGCGGGAGAGGGTTACTGAAACCGAAACAATCCGAAACCTGACTTTCATTTCGCGCTTGCGAGGTGGCGGCTAGAGCGTTCGTAGGGCGAACTTCGCAATCTGCGGCGGGTCGCAAGAACGCAAAGAGTATGAGTGTGTCGGTCAGAAACGACCATCGGCAGAAGACGACCGTCGCCCCTGCGATCATCGCGGGCGTGGGCGTGCATACGGGCGACCGCGTGCGTCTGGCCGTGCGTCCGGCTCCGGCCGGAACCGGCATCGTCTTCGTGCGCACCGACATCAAGGACCGCGACAACCGCATCCCGGTCTCGGGTGAGGCGGTCGTCGACGCCCGTCTGAACACCATGATCGAGAACGCCGCGGGCGTTCGCCTGTCGACCATCGAGCATCTGATGGCGGCCTTCTCGGCCCTTGGTGTGTCCAACGCCGTGGTCGAGGTGGACGGTCCCGAGCTGCCGATCCTCGACGGATCGGCCCTGCAGTTTGTTCAGTTGCTGGATCGTGCCGGCTTCCGTCGCCAGGAAGCTCCGGTGCGCTACATCGAAATCCTGGAGCCGATCCGGGTCCAGGACGGCGACAAGACCGCGGCCCTGCTGCCCTGCGACCGGTTTGAGATGCGGTTCGAGATCGATTTCGACACGCCGGTCATCGGCAATCAGGTGGTGGATTTCGTCGTTGACGAGGAAACCTTCCGCACCGAGATCATGGCCGCCCGCACCTTCGGCTTCGCCCATGAGGTCGAGGCCCTGCGCCGCGCCGGCCTGGCCCGCGGCGGCAGCCTCGAGAATGCGGTGGTGATTGACGGCGACCAGATCCTGAACCCGGGCGGGCTTCGGATGGAGCGCGAGTTCGTCAAGCACAAGGCGCTGGACGCGATCGGTGACCTCTATGTGCTCGGCGCGCCCCTGCTGGGTCGCTATGAGGGCGTCAAGGCGGGCCATGCGATCAACAATCTGCTGGTCCGCGAACTGCTGGCCAATCCGCAGGCCTGGCGCGAAGTGACGCGCGTGCCGGATATGGCGATGGCGGGCTGACCGGCCCCTGATCAGCCCAGGCTGATCGCGCTCATCAGCCGGCCGAAATCGGCTTCCCCGTTCAGATAGGCCCGCCGGTTCGAGTAGAACCGCGTCGCATCCGTGCGCGTGTCGTCGCCGGTCCAGACGGCGTCGCCGACCCCGGCCTGCTCCAGTCGCCGCAGGACGTAGGCGGGCAGATCGAACAGGCGTTTGTCGGCCGCTGCGCCCGGCGCGAAGAAGCGGGCGTTGCCGGGGTCGTGGCGGTCGAACCGTTCCTGGAAATCGGCCCCGACTTCATAGGAGGCTTGGGCGATGCAGGGGCCGATGACGGCGACCGTGCGGCGCGGATCGGCCCCCAGTCCCTGCATGGCGGTGACGATGGACTGGACGACGCCGTCCAGCGCGCCCTTCCAGCCCGCATGGGCGGCACCGACGACGCCGGCCTCGGGGTCGGCCAGAAGCACCGGGGCGCAATCGGCGGTCAGAACGGCGCAGATGACGCCGGCCGTGGCGGTGACCGTGGCGTCGCCCTCGGGCCGGTCGCCCTTCCAGCCGGCCCCGGCGACGCGGGCGATGGCGGAATGGACCTGGTAGCAGGCGGCCAGGTCGTCGGGGACGCCGCCCAGATGTTCCGCAATGCGGCGGCGGTTCTCGGCCACGGCGGCGGGGTCATCCTGCGAGCCCACGCCGGTGTTCAGGCCTTCATAAAGACCGGTCGAGATGCCGCCCTGCCGTGTGAAGAAGCCGTGGCGAATGCCGGCACGGTCCAGCAGGGGGTGGGTGATGGGGGACAGGGTCATGGCTATGCCTCGAAGCCCGGGACGACGAGCGCGTGCGGCGAGAAGATCGCGCAGGCCTTGAACAGGGTTCCCATCTGGTCGTCGGCGGTCAGGCGGGCCAGCTGGCGGTCGATGACCGGAGCGGCGTCGGGCCGCCCAGCCTTCAGCCGGTCGGCCCGGGCCCCGATCCCCAGCTGGTTCAGAAACCTGCCCTGACCCAGGGTCCCGGTAACGTCTGCCCCGGCATGGATGGCGGCTTCCAGCACCGAAGGGAAGTCGGCCCATTGGGTCAGGTCCACCTCGCCCGGCGTCTCCAGTGGATCGACCTTCTGGTGGCGACGCAGGCCCTGGAGGGTATCGCCGGCCTCGCGTCGGGCACGACCGTAGTCGATCAACAAGGCGGCACCCCCGGCCTCCCGGATCAGGGCCCCGACGTCGCGGCCGAAGGCGGCCTGCTGGTCCGAGATCTCGACCGTCTGGCCGGGTTCCATTTCGAATTCCGGGCGTTTGAAGCCGCCGGTGATCCGGACCAGTCCGAAGGTCAGCTCGCCGTCATCGGTCACGCCCACGCGGCGCTCGGCCCAGCCGTCTTCGGTCTTCACGAACTGGCGGGCGGGCAGGCAGTCCAGTACCTCATTGGCGATCAGGATCACCGGGGCGTCGGTGTCGATACGGTCCAGGGAGGTGACCCAGCGCGGGTGGAGGTCGCTGTCCGCCAGCATCCGGCCCTGTGCCTCGCGCAGCGGCGGGCTGGGCTCGATCAGGATCAGGTCGACGGCGCGCAGAAACTCCGGGTCCAGCCGGGCGGCGCGCAGGGCGTCGGCCATCAGCGTCCCGTCGCCGGGCCCGACCTCGACCAGCCGCACCCGTTCCGGTGCACCCAGCCGCCTCCAGAGCTCGACCGCCCACAGGCCGATCAGCTCGCCGAACATCTGGCTGATCATCGGCGCGGTGATGAAGTCCCCGGTCGCGCCGATGGCCGGGCGGGTGGCGTAATAGCCGCCCTCCGGGTCGTGCAGACAGCGCGTGACATAGTCGGCCACCGTCATCGGCCCGGTCAGGGCGATCTCACGGGCCAGACGGTCTTTCAGCAACATGGATTCAGGCAGCGACCGGCGGCCGGCTCCGCGCCCGCCAGATCAGCCAGGCACCGATGATCATCATCGGGATCGACAGCATCATGCCCATGGTCAGGCCGAGCGGCAGGTTTTCCATCCCGAAATCAGGCTGGCGGACATTCTCGAGCGTCGCGCGGGCGAGCCCGTATCCGAACAGGAAGAGGCCGGTGACATAGCCGGGCTTGGCCAGCAGACGCCATTTGAACACCGCCAGCCACAGGATGACGAACAGGGCGATACCCTCGAGACCGGCTTCATAGAGCTGACTGGGGTGGCGCGGCACATCGCCGGCCGGGCAGAAGCCATACAGCTGTTCGATGCGAGCGTTGCAGAACCGGATCGCCCAGGGAACCGTTGTCTCACGGCCCCACAGCTCGCCATTGATGAAATTGGCCACCCGGCCGAAAAACAGGCCGAAGGGTGCCGCCGCCAGGGCCATGTCGCCGATGCTGAGCGTGGCCAGCTTGTTGCGCCAGGCGAAGATCACCACCGCCAGGGTCGTGCCGATCATGCCGCCGTGGAAGGACATGCCCCCGTCCCACAGCCGGAACAGGGCCAGCCGGTCGCCCCAGCTCAAGCCGCTGAACAGGGCACCGTAGAGTTCCGGCTTGTAGAAAAGGGCGTAACCGAACCGCCCGCCGAGAATGATGCCGAGCGTGATCCACAGGATCAGGTCGTCCAGCTGGATCGTCGAGAGCGGGGGCTTTCCCGGGGCCCAGATGGCCGTGTTCCGGATCAGCTTCGCCGCATACCACCAACCCAGCACGATACCGCCGACATAGGCGAGGGCGTACCATCGGATATCCAGCGGGCCGATGCTGAACAGGACCGGATCGAATTCGGGAAAGGGCACGGGGACTCCTGACGGCGGTTCGCTGGCGGAGGTTTAGCAAGCGGCGCCGGGCGCGTCCCTGAAATTTCCTTAACGCCCTCCGCTGCCCAAATCACGCTATCAGTCACATCGACAGCAAGGTTTCGTTCACCATATCGGGTGAACCTTCGTTAACGTCGCTCGCTGGTTCGAGCCGGAGACTCCCATGCAGACCCGCAATCCCCTTCTCGACGAGTTCGCCAAGCTGACCACCGGGGCGATGGGCCTGGCCCAGGCCGCGGGAGAAGAGGCGAAGACCGCGTTTCGTGCCGGCACCGATCGCATGGCCGCCGACCTGGACCTTGTTCGCCGCGACGAGTTCGACGCGCTCAAGGCCGAAATCGCCGCCCTGCGGGCCGAGGTTGCGGCGCTGGGGTCGCCTGCGAAGATGGTAAAGAAGCCTGCCACGGGAACGTCCACAGGCCGGGTTCCCCCTGGGGACGCAGCCGGTTGAGCCGAATCTGCGAACCCGCCTACCGTCTGACGACAGGGCGTGAGTCGCGCCCGGAGAGTGCCTGATGGACATTGTACGGCCCGAACAAGTCGATGTGCCCTACGATCCCCTGGATGTCGTGGAACACGTGCTGGTGGCCGAAAACCTGCCGTTCGACCGGACCGACGAAGGCGATCTGGCCTTTGCGCTTGCCGGAGACTGGAAGGATTACGAGCTGTGGTTCGCCTGGCGGCCCGAGGGCGACTGCCTTCAGCTGTGCTGCGCCCTGGACCTGCAGGCGTCCAGGGCCCGCCGCGCCGCGGCCTATGAGCTGGTCGGCCTGATCAACCAGCGGACCTGGATGGGCCATTTCGAGGTCTGGGCCGAGGATGGCGAGATCGTCTTCCGCCATTCGCTGGCCTTGCCGATGGGTGAGCGCCCGACCCTGGCCCAGGCGGCCTCCATGATCGATGCCGCGGTCGAGGCGGCGGACCGCTACTATCCGGCCTTCGACTTCATGATCCGCGGCAACAAGAAGCCGCAGGAGGCGATCGATTCCTGCCTGTTCGAGACCGTCGGCACGGCCTGAGGCCATGGGGACGCCGGTCGGAACCGGACCCGTGGTCCTTGTCGGATGCGGCCGGCTGGGTTCAGCCATCCTTGAGGGCTGGCTGACGACTGGTGCCGTCGCGGCGCCCGATCTGATCATTCTGACACCCTCGGACAAGCCGGCCGCAGAGGCGGCGCGGGCGCAGGGGGCGCGGGTCAATCCACCCCTGGCCGCCCTGGCGGAGGCGCGAACGCTGGTGGTGGCTGTCAAGCCGGCGAAATGGCGTGACGCGCTCGCCCCCCTGGTCGGGGCGCTGAACGCGGAGTCCCTGATTGTGTCGGTGATGGCGGGTGTGGCCGCGGCGGAGATCAGCGCCCTGACCGGCCGCCCGACCGCGCGGGTCATGCCCACCACGGCGGTCGCCCAGGGGCGTGGCGTCGCGGGCCTCTGGTGCGAGCACGCCATGGCCAGCGAGCGGGCGCGTGCCCTGTTTTCAGCCATGGCCGAGGTCGTGGACCTTGATCAGGAAGCGGACATCGATGTCGCCACCGCGACGGCGGGCTCGGCACCGGCCTTCATCCATGCCTTTGTCCAGGCCCTGGCGCGGGCCGGAGAGGCGGAAGGCCTGTCCGGGGATGCGGCGATCCGACTGGCACGTGGCGCCCTGCGGTCGGCCGGGGCGGGGATCGAGACGGGCGAGTCGCTGGAAACCCTGATCAGGCGCATCGCTTCGCCGGGCGGCACCACGCGGGCGGGGCTGGACGCCATGGCCGCGAGCGGCGACCTCGACCGGGCGGCCGGGGCCGCGGTCAAGGCCGCCGTCAAGCGAGCGCGCGCCCTTTAGCGGGACGCGTAGCGGCCGTCGGCCAGGTTGTTGGCCAGCCGGCGATAGGCCCGGTCGGCGTCGGACCAGGTATCGATCCCGACAACATCGGCCAGGCTGCTGGAAAACCAGTCGTAGCGGACCGGCAGGGTGCGGCCGTCGGCGGTCGTGATCTGGCCCTCGATGGCGGCCCCGCCGATCGAACGGCTGTGATAGCCGTCAAGGCCGGGGCGGTCGGCCAGTTGCCGGAACGTCGGCCGGTTGGGCCGCAGGTCGGTAAGCACCAGTTCGATCCGGGCCCCGTCAAGGTCGCCGTCGCGGTCGCGGGCGAGGGCGCGTCCGACCAGGTCGGCCAGTCGATCGGCCTGTTCCTGGACCTCGCGCGGGCCCAGTTCCTCGGCCTTTTCCTGAAGGTCGGGACCGAGGCTGACGCTGATCAGGGCGGGCTCGGCCATGGCCGGGGCGGCGCCGAACGCCAGAACGGCGGCGAGCGGTGCGAAGAAGGCGAGTTTACGCATGATATCCTCCGAAAACGCTGTCTGGACTGAAGGTGGGCCTTCCGACGTCGTTTCGCAATCCTCCCCCGATGGGGGAGGAATATCAGCCGGGCAGGCGGATCAGGGCGCGGAGGCCGCCCATGTCGCTGCGCTCGAGCGTAATGTCGCCGCCATGTCCGCGGGCCACATCCCGGGCGATGGCGAGGCCCAGTCCCACACCCTTGCGATTCTGGTTGCGCGAGGCGTCCAGCCGGGAAAACGGCCGGAAGGCTTCTTCGTGCATGTCTTCGGGAATGCCGGGGCCGTCGTCCTCGACGGACAACTCCAGCCCGCCGGAGGGCAGGGGACGGGCGCTGAGACGGACGTTTTCGCCGTGAGCGGCGGCATTGCCGGCCAGGTTGGTCAGGGCCCGCTTGAACGCCAGCGGTCGCAGGGTGGCGGTCAGGTCGACGGGTGCATCCACCTCGACCATGGCCCCCGCGCGGCGTCCGTCCTCGGCCGCAGCCTCAAGCAGATCCGGGATCGACACCGCCTGCGCGGCCTCGCCGGATTCGCCGCGGGCGAAGGCGAGGTATTCGTCGATCATATGTTCCATCTCGTCGAGATCGCCCTCCATCGCCTTCGAGCGCTTGAACGGCGGGGCCAGGGCCAGTTCGAGCCGCAGTCGGGTCAGGGGGGTGCGCAGGTCGTGGCTGACCGACGCCAGAAGCGCCGTACGCTGGTCGATATGGCGCTGAATCCGTTCGCGCATGGCGAGGAAGGCATTGGCGGCGGCCCGGACCTCGCGTGCGCCATGGGGCTTGAAATTCTCGCTGGTTTCGCCCCGGCCGAAGGCCTCGGCGGCGTCGGCCAGGCGCTCGATGGCGCGCACCTGGTTGCGGATGAACAGGATGGCGACGCTCATCAACAGGACGGTGGCGATGGTCAGCCACAGGACGAAGATATGCGCCTGGGTCGCCACGGCCCGTTCGCGCGGGGCAATGACGCGCAGCACCCCTTGCGGCTGCTGCACCCGGATATCGACATAGGCGGGGTAGCGGGTGGTATCGAACCAGAAGGGCTGGTCGAGGCGGGTCGCCAGGGCTTTTTCCAGGGTGCGGTCGACGACCCCGATGGGCCCGCGTCGGTTCTCGGCCGGAAGGGTGTCACCGTCCCGCAGCTGAACCGACAGCGACATCGACCTTTCGGCCCGTTCCGAAATGACCGCCATGTTTTCGGGCGTCGGGTCATCGCGCCAGCTCTCGGCCGCCCAGGCGATGTCGCCGGCGAGGCCGTCGGACAGGCGGGCGGTCACCGTCTGCCAATGCATGTCGAAGAAGGCCCAGGTCACGGCCACCTGCATGACCAGCACGGGCAGGACGATGATCAGCAGCGACCGGCCCCACAGCGAGGTCGGCAGCCGCCGCTTCAGGAACCGCGTCCACAGGCTGGTGGCGAGCAGCCTCATCGGGGCATCAGTCCGGTGCCAGCATATAGCCGACGCCGCGCACGGTCTGGAGATAGCGTGGGTTCTTGGGATCCGCCTCCAGCTTGCGGCGCAGGCGGGTGACCTGCACGTCCACGGCGCGGCCGGTGATGTCGGCGGTGTCGGGTGAGAGGCTCATGCGTTCCACGGCCGCGTGGGCGTGAATGGCCAGGGTTTTCAGAAGCTGTGCCTCGGCCTCGGTGAGCCGCTGCAGCTTGCCGTCGCGCATCAGCTCCAGCCGCTCCATGTCGAACACCGCGGGACCCAGCTTGATCTCGCGCGGTGTCAGGGGCTTGCCGCCGGTGCGCCGCAGGATGGCGTCGACGCGCAGGGCCAGTTCGCGCGGGTCGAACGGCTTGGACATATAGTCATCTGCACCGCGCGACAGGCCCTCGATCCGGTCGTCGGGGTCGCCGCGCGCGGTCAGCAGCAGGACGGGCGTTTTCGAGGTCTCGGCCTTGGAGCGCACCCAGGTGGTCAGGTCGAAGCCGCTCTCGCCCGGCATCATCACGTCCAGCACGACCAGGTCGAACTCGATCAGCTCCATCAGGCGTCTGGCGGCCGCGGCATGGGCCGCGCCGGTGACGCGATACCCTTCCCGGGCGAGGAACTCCTTCAGCAGTTCGCGGATGCGGTCATCATCATCGACGACCAGCAGATGGCGACCGGCACCGGCACCGGCCACCGGGCCGGACCGGCCGTGGGAGCGGATATCGCTCATGCCGAAGCGACCGAACAGCGCGTCCAGGCGTTGACCTGAACGATTGCGACGGCTCTAACCCGGTGATCAGCGCGGGAGACGATATTCAATGGCCTTCGTTCCTATCGACGATCGTGACGGCTGGATCTGGTTTGACGGCGAATTTGTGCCCTGGCGCGAAGCTCGCGTGCACGTTTTGACCCACGCCTTGCATTACGCGTCTTCGGTCTTCGAGGGCGAACGAATGTATAATGGCCAGATCTTCAAATTGACGGAACACACGAACCGCTTCTTCCGTTCGGCCGAGGTGCTCGACTTCAGTATTCCCTTCACGGTGGCGCAGATCAACGACGCCTGCAAGGAGACCTGCGCGCGAAATGGCCTGACCGACGCCTATGTGCGCCCCCTGGCCTGGCGCGGTTCGGAGCAGGTCAGCGTCCCGGCCCAGAACACCACCGTCCATGTGGCCATCGCCGCCTGGGACTGGCCCAGCTATTTCGACCCGGAAACCAAGCGCAAGGGCATCCGCCTTTGCTGGGCACCCTACAAGCGGCCGTCGCCGGAAACCGCCCCGACCGAGGCCAAGGCGGCGGGCCTGTACATGATCGGCACCATCAATCGCCACTATGCCGACGCGCGGGGCTATGCCGATGCCATGCTGCTGGACTGGCGCGGCTATGTCGCCGAGGCGACGGGCGCCAATGTGTTCTTCGTGCAGGACGGCCGGGTGATCACCCCGCCCGCCGACGGCGCAATCCTGAACGGCATCACCCGCCAGACCGTGCTGGAAATGCTGACGGCGCGGGGCATCGAGGTCGAGGTGCGCGCGATCCTGCCCGAAGAGCTGGCCGGGTTCAGCGAATGCTTCCTGTGCGGCACGGCGGCCGAGATCACCCCGGTGAGCGAGATCGGCGACTACCGCTTCACCCCGGCCGATCTCAGCCTCGGCCTGATGGATGAGTACAGCCGGCTGGTGCGGGGACAGCCTTAGGCTGCGCGAGCTCGATCTTCACTTGAAGAGTGTCTGATGTTGTGAAAGTGTCAGCACACCAACTCGCGTCGAAGGCACGGCGTCCAATTTCCATCCTGGTACAACGGGTTACTTTGAGCAAAGCGAAGGAGCCGCCAACAATGTTGCGCGAACTCCAGGGGGCTTTGCCGGTGTAGCGATCCCTACAGGGGGATTTCCAACTCGTGGGTACTCGTTGGGAGAACAGCGGAGGATCGAATTGAAAGCCTTGGGCTGGTTGTTCTTGGTCGGACTTGTCGGCGCTTGCGCGCCGACGGGCGCAGTCTCGTCCCTATCGCTACAGAGTTGGTCGGGGCGCGGGGTTTTCGTATTCGGTGACATCCTCCTCGATTTTCCAAACCGCCTCGAGCGTGGGGCGGCTCCGACCGGGAGCATTCTCGACGACTGTTCCACCCCGACGCTTTTCTGCGCACGAGGAGAAACGGTCAGAATCGCAGTGCCGCGGTCCTGTGATGACCTGGAAGGAAGAACAGAGTGGCGCGCCGGGGGTGTCCGTACCGTCGTATTGAACGAGGAAGAAGAGCCCCTCACACCGCACCGTCAAGGCACTGGGCGGCGGCTGCTACTCGGCGATCCCGACCGCCCACAAATCGTCTACGAATACGACCCGGCTCTCGGGGTCATCAGCGTCTACTTCGACCCTGTCAATCACACTGATTTTGTCGCGCTTGCGCGCACGGGGGAGTTGGCCGAGTTCCGAACCGCTATGATGACAAGGCGACCGTTCCCGAACTATCGGCATTTTCTCGTTACGGTCGATCCGTTCGGTCGATGCGAAGTGACCGCGTCATCAGCTCGGTAACCTTTGCAGCGCTTGCCAGAGAAGCTTGCCGGAAGGGCTGAAGCGCCGGTTTTCGGACGGGCTGCCCTCGCAGGGCGAAGCGTCCGATGACCGGTCCGAAGACGGTATCTTGCCAGACTCTTCTGCGTGGCGTTCAACGGGGCCGGACCGGCGGGGGAGCCGGTGGGGAACCATGTCCATGTTCAGTGTCCTGAACCTTCAGAGCCTGCTGGGGCTGCTGGTCATCGTGGTGGCCTGCTGGGGCCTGTCCGAGAACCGCAAGGCCTTTCCCTGGCGGCTGGCCCTTGGGGCGGTCGCCCTGCAGGCCGCCCTGGTGGCGGTGCTGTTCGGCATTCCGGGATCCGAGGTTGTCCTGACGGCGATTACCGGTGCGGTGGACGGTCTGACCCGTGCCTCGGCCGTGGGGGCCCAGTTCGTGTTCGGCTATCTGGCCGGTGGCAGTCAGCCCTATTCGGTCGAGAATCCGCCGGCCCTGTTCACCTTCGCCTTCAACGTCCTGCCGATGATCCTGGTGATCTCGGCCCTGTCGGCCCTGCTGTGGCACTGGAAGATCCTGAAGTGGATCACCCACGGCTTCGGCCTGCTGTTCCAGCGCACCATGGGCCTGGGCGGGGCCTCGGCGCTGGCGGTGGCGGCCAATATCTTCCTCGGCATGGTCGAGAGCCCGATCGTGATCCGGGCCTATCTGGACAAGCTGACCCGGTCGGAGCTGTTCCTGATGATGGTGGTGGGTCTGGCCACCGTCGCGGGGTCGACCATGGTGGCCTATGCCGCCATCCTGGCCCCGGTCATGACGAACGCCGCCGGCCATGTGCTGGTGGCCTCGATCGTCTCGGCCCCGGCCGGCGTCCTGCTGGCCCGCATCATGATCCCGGAGACCGCGGGCGAGGGCGGAGCCGTTGCGGACTACGGATCGGCGCTCAGATACGACAGCGCGATCGACGCCATCGTCAAGGGCACGGCCGACGGCCTGATGGTGGTGCTGAACATCTCGGCGGTGCTGATCGTCTTCGTGGCCCTGATGGCCCTGATCAACGTCATGCTCGGCGGTTTCTGGCTGTTCGACGGCCCGGTGACGATCGAGCGTCTGCTGGGCTGGGTCTTCATGCCCGTGGCCTGGCTCTCCGGTGTCGAATGGGCCGAGGCCGGCAAGGCCGGCTGGCTGCTGGGCGTCAAACTGACCCAGACCGAATTCAGGGCCTTCATCGAACTGGGCGCCGTCCCGGCTGGCGAGATGACCGAGCGGACCCGGATGCTGATGACCTATGCCCTGTGCGGCTTCGCCAACATCGGCTCGGTCGGAATCACGGTAACCGGCCTGAGCGTCCTGATGCCCGAACGTCGGGAGGAGGTCCTGGGCATGGTCTGGAAGGCCCTGTTCGCAGGCTTTCTGGCCACCCTGATGACGGCCGCCATTGTGGGTGCCATGCCCACTGTAATGTTCCGCTGACGCCGGAGCCCGTTTCCTGAGGATTGTCTGATGAAACTCTACACCTCCTACCGCGCGCCGAATCCGCGCCGGGTCCGCTGGGCGATGGCCGAGAAGGGGATTGAGGACGTCGAGGTGATCGAGGTCGACATCCTGACCGGAGCCCACAAGACGCCCGAATATCGGGCCCGTGTGGGTGTGCCGCACGTGCCGGCGCTGGAGCTGGACGACGGGACCACGGTTTCGGAGTCCGTGGCCATCTGCCGGTATCTGGAAGCCCTCTATCCGGAGCCCAATCTGTTCGGCCACGACGCGCGCGAACAGGCGATCATCGAGATGTGGACGCGGCGCTGCGAATTCTATCTGGCCAATCCGCTGATGCTGAGCGTGCGCCACTCCCACCCGGCCCTGGCGGTGCTGGAGGCGGTGCAGATGCCGCAAATGGCCGAGTACAACCGCGTGGCGGCCGAGAAATTCATGAAGAGCCTCGACCGGCGGCTGGCCGAACAAGCCTTCATCGCCGCGGACCGCTTCACCATCGCCGACATCGTCGCCGTGATCGGTCTGGATTTCGCGCGGATGATCAAATACCGGCCGCCCGAGGAGCTGACCCATCTGGCGCGCTGGCTGGCGGAATGCCGCGCACGCCCTGCGGCGGGCGCAGGCGCCTAGAGCCGACCGGGGCGGCAGCGGCGGCCTTCCCGGGGCGCGTGTCCCCTCAGTCCTGATGCTCGATCACATGCCGGCCGCGCACCATGCGGACATAGGGCAGGGGTCGATCCGGCCGGGCGAGGCGTTCGCCGACCTCGCCCAGCACGAACCGGGTGATCGCCGGCAGGTCCAGCGGTCGTGTATCGGCGAGCGGGAGCCAGGCGATCTCGTCCAGCTCGCCTGAGCCGGCGGTCGGCTCCGGGTGCAGCAGGGCCTGCACGTCGGCCATGAAGAAGCGGGCATCGAAGCGGCGGCTCCGGCCCGGCGGGGTGATGGCCCGAGCCACATAGGACAGGGCCGCCAGGTCAGGCAGGGCGCCGACCGCCCGGAACTCGCGCCAAGGTCCGGCGACGGAGGCGATGGGGGCGGGGGCGGCGAGCAACAATCCGGTCTCCTCGAAGGTCTCGCGCACCGCGGCCAGGGCCAGGGCGCGGGCGCGGCGGGCCGGTACCTCGCGGGTCAGTCGGGCCATATCGGCCGCCGGCAGCTCGTTGGCGGCGGCGGCGGTGAAGTCCGAGCGGTCGATCCGGCCGCCGGGAAACACCCATTTCGACGCCATGAAGACATGACCGGGGGCCCGGCGCCCCATCAGCACCTCGGTCGCACCCTTGCGGATGCGGGTCAGGATCAGGGTCGCGGCATCCTTCGTCGGCTGGCGTCCCCCGACGCGCGGCGCGTCGGTCAGGTCGCCGTCCGGGTCGAAGGGGTCAGTCGTCGATGCGTTCACCGGTCAGGATTAGCACCGACAGGTCCCGGGTGGGCGTGAAATTGCGCCGTCGGATCTCGAACTGCGTGGAACTGATCCGACGCACGCCCTCACCGCAGAAGCTCACCAGATTGCGCGATCGGCCCTTGTCGACCACCAGACGGAAGTCACCGATCGGCTCTGCCCAGTTGGCGCCGGTGGTCAGGATGTAGTCGACCCAGGTTTCGCTCAGGGAAAGGCCGCGCGTCCGCATCCGGCGCGCACCGGCCCGGAAGGCGTCGTCGGCGCAGTAGCGGGCCGCATCTTCTCCGGCCGGGTCGACACCGTCCGGGGCTGGATAGCCGAAACGGCTGCCGACAGAGCCGCCGACGGCCGGTGCATACCGATGGCGGACGTCGAGCTCTCGTCCGGCCGGGAAAACCTGGGTCCAGTAGTGGGTCGTCCTAAGCGTCCAGAGGGGCACCAGCTCAAGGCGCCGGACGCCGGCGTCAGTCCATGACCGGTCCTCCAGCAGGCCCATCTCGACCAGCATGTCGATCTGCGGTCGGGGAAGGGTGGCAAGGGCCCGCATCGTCGCCTCGCCGCGCGGCGAAAGCGGCAGGCCCAGACCGCGGATCATGTCCGAGTGATCGACGTCGCCGAAGACAGCCTTCTGTTCGACATTGGTTGCGACCCGCCGGCCGTTCACGGTGGTGGTGAAGGGCATCTGCAACGGGTCCTCGATCGCGACATCGCTCTCTATACCCCCCCGCAGATCGGGCATGGGAAAGGCGACCAGGGTGCCGATGTCGCGGTCTGTGCGATTGTAGAAGCGGTAGCGGACGCGGATTTCCCGTGCGGATACATAGAGGTCTTCCGAGCGCATCGCGATGCCGTCGGTGCGCTGGAAGACCAGGCCGCCGGCACCCATGGAGGCGACGCTGTCATTGGCGCCGACCGGAGCGGCGAGCAGGAAAGCGGCCAGCAGGGCGGCTATGCCAGGTTTCGGTCTGATCATCTCGTCCTCCCGCCGCGAGACTAGCGGATCGGATGCGGCAGTGTTGTGACGATTTTCGCCATCAGCGCCGCTTGCCCTTGCGAACGCCCTTCAGACCGCCAGAGGGGCGTCCGCCGCCGGATGGCTTGGGCCCACCGGGACGGCCGGTGCCCCGCTTGGGGAAACCGCCGCCACCGGAGCCACGGGCGCGCTGGCCGAGGCGCGGCGCGGGGGCATTGGGATCACGGGGGGCGGGATCGGACAGCATCTCGAAGACCAGGCCGCCGGTGATGGGCGTGGCTTCCTTCAGCCGGACCTCGACATTGCGGCCCAGGGTCCAGCGCACGCCGGTGCGCTCCCCGACCAGGGCATGGGACTTGTCGTCGTGGGTGAAATACTCGGTCCCGAGGGTGGACACTGGGACCAGGCCGTCTGCCCCGGTCTCATCCAGCCGGATGAACAGGCCGAAGCGGGTCACGCCGGTAATGCGGCCGGGGAAGGTCGCCCCGACGCGCTCCTGCAGGAAGGCGGCCATATAGCGGTCCATGGCAGCGCGCTCGGCGGCCATGGAGCGGCGCTCGGTCAGGGTCACCTGTTCCGCGATGGCGGGCAGTTCGCTGATCTCGCGGTCGGTCAGACCGTCCTTTCCGAGCCCCAGGGCCCGGATCAGGCCGCGGTGGACGATCAGGTCGGAGTAGCGCCGGATCGGGGAGGTGAAATGGGCGTAGCGGTCGAGGTTGAGGCCGAAATGGCCGACGTTCTCGGCCGAGTAGATGGCCTGCATCTGGCTGCGCAGGACGACCTCATTGACGACCTCGGCGTGGTCGCCGCCGCGGGTCTCGTCCAGCAGTTTGTTGAACCGTCTGGTCGTTGCGGGCTCACCCTTGTTCCAGGGTTTGCCGATGGTCTGGAGGAAGTCGCCCAGGTTGAAGAGCTTCTCCTGACTGGGCGCATCGTGGACGCGGTAGAGCAGGGGTGTCTTCTTCTGCTCCAGCGTCTCGGCGGCGCAGACATTGGCCTGGATCATCATCTCCTCGATCAGCCGGTGGGCCTCGAGGCTGACGCGGGGCTCGATCGAGATGATCTGGCCTTCGGCATTCATGCGGATGCGACGTTCCGGGCTTTCGATCGCCAGCGGGCTGCGTTTCAGCCGGCCCTTGAGCATGGTGCGATAGGCAGCCCACAGCGGTTCGAGGATGGCCGCCATGATCGGGCCGGTCGCATCGTCGGTCTGGCCGTTGATGGCCGCCTGGGCCTGTTCGTAGCTGAGCTTGGCCTGCGACCGCATCAGGCCGCGAACGAATTTGTGGCCGGTCTTCCGCCCGTCCCTGTCGAAGACCATGCGCACGGCGAGGCAGGCGCGGTTCTCGCCCTCCTTCAGGCTGCACAGGCCGTTGGACAGGCGCTCGGGCAGCATCGGCTCGACGCGGTCGGGGAAATAGGTCGAGTTGCCCTTGTCGCGGGCCTCGCGGTCCAGATTGGTGTTGGGCCGGACGTAGGCGGCGACGTCGGCGATGGCGACCCAGACGATCCAGCCGTCGGGGTTCTTGGGGTCTTCGTCGCGCATCGCATAGACGGCGTCATCGTGGTCGCGGGCGTCGGCGGGGTCGATGGTGATCAGCGGCAGGTCGCGCAGGTCCTCGCGGCCCTTCAGCGACGGCAGTTCCTGATCTCCGGCCTCCTTCTCGACGGCCTCGGAGAAGCCCATCGGCACATTGTGGGCGGCGATGGCGATCAGGGAGGCGGCGCGGGCGTCGCCCTCGTGGCCGATTTTCTCGAGGATCTTGCCGCGTTTGGGACCGTACCGCTGGTCGCCCTTCTCGATGGCGGCCAGCACCAGATCGCCGTCGCGCAGGCCTTCGGCCTGGGCGTGGGGGACCAGCAGGACGTCCTTTGACCGGCGGTCCACGGGCTCGACCCGGACCTCCCTGTTCGATTTTCGGATGACGCCCAGAATCTTGTTGGCACCGGCGTCCAGTTTCTTGATCAGCCGGGCTTCCCAGCCGTCCTCGCCGCGGGCGAACTTGACCAGGACGCGGTCGCCCATGCCGGGCGCGTGGCCGGTCTTGCCGCCGTTGTCGGGAATCAGCAGGGCGCGCGGGGCGTCGGCCGAGGCCTCGACCAGACGGACATAGAGTTCACCGTCGAGATCGCGCTCGACGACATCGGCGACGCCGACGGGGGGCAGGGCACCGACCTCGGAAAAGCCCTTGCGGCCGCGCTTACCCAGTTTTCCTTCTTCCTCGAGTGCGCGGATCATTTCGCGCAACATGCGCCGCTCATGACCCTTGAGGCCGAAGTGGCGGGCGATATCGGCCTTCTCGGCCGTTCCCGCATCGCGCAGGAAGGCGAGCAGGGTATCTTTGTCGGGGAGACCGGCGGGCGGCCTCTTGGTGTTCTTTGTCATGTGGATTCCTTGATACCGTGCTTCGGCGCTCTTCGAGAGGCGAAATCTTGCGCGGCTTGTGATGGGGAGAGGGCGCGCCTAGCTTCCGGCGCAGAAGCCCCCCGGAGTTTGTGAATGTCCCTGGCCGCCGCCCCCGTCCTGTCCGGTCCGACCGGCTCCCTGCTGGACCTGATCGGCAAGACGCCGATGGTGGAGGTGACGAAGATCGATACCGGCCCGTGTCGCCTGTTCCTCAAGCTTGAGGCGCAGAACCCCGGCGGGTCGATCAAGGACCGTATCGCCCTGTCAATGATTGCGGCGGCCGAGGCGGAGGGGTTTCTCAAGCCCGGTGGCACCATCGTCGAGGCGACGGCCGGCAATACGGGCCTGGCGCTGACGCTGGTCGGACAGGCCAAGGGCTATAAGGTGCTTCTGGTCATCCCCGACAAGATGTCCCGGGAAAAGATTCAGCATCTCAGGGCGATGGGTGCCGATGTTCGCCTGACGCGTTCGGATGTGCCGCACGGGCATCCCGAATATTACACCGACATGGCCGAGCGACTGGCACAGCAGATTCCGGGCGGCTTCTACGTCAACCAGTTCGCCAATGAGGCCAACTCCCTGGCGCATTTCCAGACCACGGGGCCGGAAATCTACGAACAGATGGGTGGCGACATCGACGCCTTCGCGGCCGGTATCGGCTCGGGCGGCACGATCACCGGGATCGCCCGCTATCTGAAGAGTAGGGGCTCGAAGGCCCAGATCATCCTGGCTGATCCGGTCGGCTCGACCCTCGCCGGGATCGTCAATGACGGTGTGCCCGGCCCTGAGGGCAGCTATACCGTTGAAGGTATCGGTCAGAATTTCGTGCCGGACACCGCCGACATGAGCCTGATCGACCGGGCCTATTCGATCCCCGACGCCGAAGCCGTCGCCACGGTGCGCGAGCTGTTGCTGAAGGAGGGGATCCTGGCCGGCTCCTCGTCCGGCACCCTCATCGCCAGTGCCCTGCGCTGGTGCCGCGAACAGACCGAGCCGAAGCGGGTCGTGACCTTCGTCTGCGACACCGGCGCGAAATACCTGTCCAAGGTCTACAATGATGCCTGGCTGGCGGATCAGGGCCTCGGTGGACAGCCGCTGCATGGCGACCTGTCCGACCTGATTTCCCGCAAATACGAGAAGGGCGATGTGATCGTGGCGGGGCCCGACGATACCCTGGACACGGCCTTCAAGCGGATGCGGGGGGCCGATGTTTCGCAACTGCCCATTATCCAGGACGGCCGTCTGGTCGGCATCCTGGACGAGAGCGATCTGGTCCATGTCATGAACACCGACGAGATCACCCGCCGCGAACGCTTCGCCAAACCGGTTTCATCGGCGATGACCCGCGACCTCGATACGGTGCAGGTCGGTGAGAGCCTCGATGCGCTGATCCCCCTGTTTGATCGCGATCGTGTGGCGATCGTACTGGACGGCGAGCGATTTGTGGGCCTGATTACGCGCACGGACCTTATCAACCATCTGAGCCTGAACCGATGACGCTGAAATTCTCCAGACGCCTTCTCGCCTGCGTGGCTGCGGCCGCGATGCTGGGCACCGCCTCGAACGCTGCGGCCCAGGCGGCTGCTTCGGCAGGTTGCGCCGACGATGTGCCGCAACGGGCGACGCGCGGGCCGGCCGAGTACACCAGCAACTCCCAGAAGGTGCGCGGCCTGATCTACAAGCCGACCGGCCCCGCCAACGGTGCCGCCGTGGTCCTGCTGCACAGCTCGGAAGGTCTGACCGTCGACGCCCATTCGTTCGACCCGCACGCCATCCAGCTGGCGGCCCGTGGCTACCATGTGCTGGTCCCGAACTATTTCGAGGCCCGGGCGCGCCAGGTTCCCTGGAACGGCCGCGACATCCGCCTGTGGGAAGAGGCGGGCCATGACGCCGTGGCCTATATGGGCACGCTGGAGGGCGTGGATCCGACGCGGGTCGGAATCTGGGGCTTCTCCCTGGGTGGTTTCGTCGCCACGGACGGATCGGCCCATCCGGATTCGACGGCGCGCGTGGCCATCGGGGTTGCTACCGGCGAGGACATCTTCGAACCCGGCCGGACGCGCCGGGCGCTGCCGATGATGCTGATCGAGGGCTATTCTACCTTCCCCGTCATCTCGATCGCGACCATGCGCGACCTGGCCGCCGACCTTCGCCGCCGCGGCGCGACGGTCGAGGTCCAGATGCTGACGTCGCGTGATCCCTCCATGACCGGCCCCGTCTGGTGCGAGGTGTTCCAGCATACGCGGCGTTTCCTCGACGCCAACCTCCTGCCGGCCGCAGCCGCTCCCGTCGCGCCCGCCGGCTGACGCCTCGCGGCACCGGTGCCGGGCGACGAGCGTGGGCCTGATGGCGGCCTTGACGACCCGGCCGGTCGTCAAGGCCCCGACGGTCCGGGGTCCGCCCCGGCCCGGCCTCGCCGCAACGCGGCCTCCTTCGGCGGCCCCGTCGGTCGCCTAACCCCGTAACCGGAACCACCATGGCATCGCTGAAGAACAGTCAGGGCTTCTCCACCCGCGCGATTCACGCCGGGCAGCGACCCGACCCGACCACCGGCGCGGTCATGACCCCGATCTACGCCACCTCGACCTATGCCCAGGAAAGCCCGGGGGTGAACAAGGGCTATGAGTATGCGCGCGGCAAGAACCCGACGCGCGAGGCCTTCGAAGCCTGTCTGGCGGACCTTGAGGGCGGGACCCACGGCTTCGGCTTCGCCAGCGGCATGGCGGCGACCTCGACGGCGCTGGAACTGCTGGACGCCGGCTCGCACATCGTCACCGGCGACGATCTGTACGGCGGGTCTTGGCGGCTGTTCGAGCGGGTGCGCCGCCGGTCGATGGGGCTGGACTTCGCCTATGTCGATCTGAGCGATCTGGCGGCCGTCGAGGCGGCCATCACGCCGAAGACGAAGCTCATCTGGGCGGAGACCCCGACCAATCCGCTGATGAAACTGGCCGACATCGCCGGCCTGTCGAAGATCGCCAGGACCCATGGCCTGCTGCTGATCGTCGACAACACCTTCGCCACGCCCTGGAGCCAGCAGCCGCTCAGGCTGGGGGCCGATGTGGTCATGCATTCGGCGACCAAATATCTGAACGGCCACTCCGACATCATCGGCGGGGCCTTGGTCACGGCGAACCCGGATCTCGCGAAGGAGATCAAGTTTCTCCAGAATTCGGTCGGCGGCGTGATGGGGCCGTTCGACGCCTTCCTGGCCAACCGGGGCCTGAAGACGCTGGGCCTGCGCATGAAGGCGCACAATGAGGGAGCCATGGCGGTGGCGCGCTGGCTGGAGGACCGGAAGGGGATCGCCAAGGTGATCTATCCCGGCCTGACCAGCCATCCTCAGCATGAACTGGCGTCACGCCAGATGAACGGCCGCTACGGCGGCATGGTCACAGCCCTGATCGACGGCGATCTGGAGCGGACCAAACGGGTGCTGGAGCGGGTGCGGGTCTTCACCCTGGCGGAGTCGCTGGGCGGGGTCGAAAGCCTGGTCAACCACCCGGCCATCATGACCCATGCCTCGGTGCCGAAGGAGCTTCGCGAGGCAGGCGGCGTGACCGACAACCTGATCCGGCTGTCGGTCGGGGTGGAGGATGTCGAGGACCTGATCGCGGACCTGGATCAGGCGCTGGGCTAGAAGGCGACGCGCCAGCCATCGGCGGGACGCACCCAGCGTGCGGTCCCTCCCAGATCAGGGCGTGCCACGCCGTCAATCCTCGCCGTCGATTTGATATCCCCATTGGCCAGGGGCTTGTAGGTGAAACACAGCTCGCGGCCTCGCCCGTTCGCCTGATCGATACTCGAACCCAGGATCCGTCTGAACGACTCGAACTCGGAGCCGCCCAGTCTCTGGCCATCCTCGTAGATGGCGGTGATCTGATCGGCGCTGGGCACGAGCCGTGTGCATTCCGCGTCGCCGCGAACGAAAACGGGCGCGCTGGAGTGCACGATAATCGCCGGGACCTGGCTGGCGGCAACCACGATGTCGCTGACGATGGTTCCGTCGCCCAGCCAGCGGTAGGACGCGATCCCATAGCAGGTCTGACGCGCAACGTCGGGCTCGTAGCAGAGCACCTGGCCCGTTCTGGCCGGGGCCAGCGGGTCAGGCTGCTGAAGCGTCAGGGTGGCGAACAGGGCGACGGCGAGGCTCATGGACGGGTCGGCGTTCAGTCCGCGCTCAGCAGGGTCTCGCGCCAGAACAGCAGACTGGCCCAGAACTGGTAGTCCTGGTTCACTTTTTTCGCAAAGCCGTGGCCCTCGTCCTGGCCGAGCAGGTGCCAGGCGGAACCGCCGTTGGCCCGGACAGCCGCGATCATCTGGTCGGCCTCTGACGCCGGGACGCGGGGGTCATTGCAGCCGGTGACCACCATCAAGGGGATGTTGATCTCGTTGACCCGGGTCATGGGGGAGATCTCGATCAGGCGCGCGCGCTGGGACGGGTCGCGCTCGTCACCGTATTCCACGCGGCGCAGGTCGCGGCGGTAGGCCTCGGTGTTCTCCAGGAAGGTCACGAAATTGGAGATGGCGACCACGCAGTTGGCCCCGCGAAGGCGGTCGCCGTAGTGGATCGCCCCGGCGTAGCACATGTACCCGCCATAGGAGCCGCCGGTCACGGCGATACGCGCCGCATCGATGGCCGGATCGGCACCCAGACGGTCGAGGTAGGCTCCGATATCGCGCACGGAATTCTCGCGCAGCCCGGGCCCGTTATCCAGGCTGACGAACCGCTTTCCGTAGCCGGTGGAGCCGCGGACATTGGGGAAGAAGATGGCCACCCCCAGTTCGTTGATCAGATAGTTATTGCGCCCCAGGAACCCCGGACGGCTCTGGCCCTCGGGTCCGCCGTGGATGTTGACGATCAGCGGACGGGGCCCCGGGAAGCGGGCAGGGTCGGGGCGGTAGAGGAAGCCGGACACCGGCTCTCCGTCGAAGCTGGCGACCTCGATCAGCTCCGGCTCGACGTTGCGCGTGACATCCAGGCCGCCGGTCTCGCTGCGGGTCCAGCGGGTGACCGCCAGGGTCCGGGGGTCGATGGAAAAGGCGTCGGAGGCGCTGCGGGCCGAGGAGAAGGTCAGTCCGATCTCGCCCCAGGGCGCGATGTCGAGGCCGCCGGCGATGCCCGCGGGCAGGCTGTCGACCGCGCGAACACGGCCCGACGCCGGGTCGAGCAGGCGCAGGCGGGTGCTGCCGGCCTCGTTGATCGAATAGGCGATAAAGGAGCCGTCCTCGGCGATGTCGAAATCCTCGACGTCCCAGCGGGGCTCTGTCGAGACGGCAGTGAAGACACCGGTGGCCATATCGATACGACCCAGCCGCTGGAAGTCGCTGTCCTGATCCGAGGTGACCCACAAGGTCCCGTCGGGTGCGAACGCGGCACCGCCAAAGGCGATCGGCAGGCTGTGATCCCCGATGGGGGTCATGCGTCCGCTCGCGAGATCGAGGGCATGGAGGTTCGACTTGGTGACCTGGATCCCCTGGACCACCAGGGCGGTGCGGCCGTCGGGCGAGAAGTCGGCGATGCTCCAGCCGCCGCCGCTGACCTCGGCCACCATGCGGGCGGTCGATGGGTCACGCGGATCCATGACGTAGAGATCGCTGTCCCGGCCGTTGCGTCGGGTGGAGGAATAGCCGATCAGGCGCCCGTCCTGGCTCCAGGCCCCGAAGCTGTTGCGGCTGCGTCCTCCGTCCGTCAGCAGGGTCAGGCGGCCGTTGGCCAGGGTATAGAGCTGGAAGAACTCATCGCCTCCCCTGTCCTTGCTGACGACCAGCACGTCGCCGGCGGGGGACCAGCGCCCGCCGACCGGTTCCACCTCGAAGCTGAGTTGCTCGCGTGCGCCCATCGGCATGGCGACCCGATGGATCTGCGCCGTATTGCCGAAGCGGGTCGAAATCAGCATCGACCGGTCGGCCGCATTCCAGCCCGCGAAGCCGGCGGTACGGAACTCCATATACGGTCGGGTCTCGGCCGCCAGCGTCGCCGGAATGGCGGGGACACCATCGGCAACCAGGGCTGCCGGCTTTTCGACGACGCCGGCGGCCTGGGCCAGAACAGGCATTGGCGCCAGGGTGCAGGCGAGAATGACGGCGAGCGAACGGATGCGCATGAAAGCCCCTGTTGAGGCGGACGCGATCCGCCGATGCGGGACGTTGTCAGCGAAACGGGCTCAAGGTCAATCGAGCAGGCCGGAGCCGCCGCTCGCAGGGCAGACCTAGGCGGCCTTGCTGTCCGGCAGGGCGGTCTGGTGACCGGTCGCGGGGACGACCTTCTTCTTGGCGGGGGCGCGGGGCTTTTTGACGGTGATGGTCGTCTTGTCGGCGGTGCGGCGGGCCACTTCGGCGTCAATCAGGGGCACCAGCTCCGCGGCGGTCGCCATCTTGGTGGGGGAGCCGCTCTCGGACAGACGGACCGCATTGAGGCGCAGGGCCTTCAGGTCGGGGTCGGTCATGGTGGGGAGCTTGTCTGCCAGCGGGGTCATCGGCTTCTCCGGAAGTTGAAAAACAGTCGGGCCGGCGCCTGTTCGGCGACCGGCCCTTCCGTCAGCCAGGCATCAAGCCCGGCAGGGTCGTTGGTCGGAAACTATTCGGCGGCCTTGAGGCGACCGGCCGATTCCTTGCCCGAACGCGAGTCGCGCTCGACTTCGTAGGAAATCTTCTGGTTTTCGTTCAGCGTGCCCAGATCGGACGTTTCAACGGCCGAGGCGTGGACGAACACGTCCTTGCCGCCGTCATCGGGGGCGATGAAGCCGTAACCCTTGGTGGAGTTGTACCATTTCACAGTGCCGGTAGCCATTTTGAGACCTCCGTTAGGCGTTGACCGCCGGAAGAGGTTCCGGGTCGGCCTGTCGGGTCTGAATGGGATCGGCTTTGGACCTCGGTGCGCGATGCAAAGGGGCAGCAGCGTTTCGCAGAGAGATCGACGAAGCCTCAGGTGGGCGCTTTTCGGGTCAATAGCAAGCGGCGTGGCGCAGATAGCAAAACGGCGGCGAAGGCCTGGGCCCTCGCCGCCGTCGAAATCATGCACCCGGGAAGGGTGCGTGAACTCAGCCTTCGGTCTTCAGCTGACCAGCCGATTCCTTGCCCGAACGCTTGTCGCGCTCGATTTCGTAGGAAACCTTCTGGTTTTCATCCAGGCCGCGCAGGCCCGCTTGTTCGACGGCCGAGATGTGGACGAACACGTCCTTGCCGCCGTCGTCAGGCTGGATGAAGCCGTAGCCCTTGGTGGAGTTGAACCATTTCACAGTGCCGGTAGCCATTTTCAGGACCTCCGCTAGCAGTTGACCACAGGGAAAAGCCCCTGCGGTCTGTCGGGTCTGAAAGGAGCGGCTAGACCTCAGTGCGAAAGCAGAGGGTGGCGTTTCGCAGAGAGCTCGACATCAGGCTTTTGGACTGGCGTGGCGTCAAAATCAAGCGGGCGGCGGGTGCGGCGATTCGACAGTCTCGTCATCCGGGGCGGCGATGTGATGTTCCTGGCAGAGCTTGCGCAGGGCCGCCGTGAGGGTCGGGCCGTACAGGGAATCCTGGATCCGCTCGAATCCTTCGGCCTGGAGCGCCTGTTTGATCTCGCTGACGGTCCGGCAACTGCCGCTGCGCGCCAGCGCATAGGCGCGTTCCAGGGTGGTGGGGCGATGGCTGCTCATGCTTCACAGATGGGGAGCCCGGCGCGAAAAGCGAGGCCGGGAGGGCGACGCTGAACGGCGCGGTCCGTATCGTCGCCCCCGGCTATGGTGCCGAGGTCTAGAAGCTGAGCAGGACAGAGGCGACCAGGGCGTCCTCGAACTGGGTGCCCCCGACTTCGGCATCGTTGCCGTGCCAGCGCAGGTCGAGCGCGGTCGTGTCATTCAGGGCATAGGCCACGCCGGCGTTCCAGCCGGAGTAGTCCGGCGCGTTCTCCTGTTCGCGCCGACCGAGGACGACGCTGGCTCGCAGCCGGTCCGTGACGGGCCAGCGAAGACGCGTCTCGACCCAGGTCGTGGCGAGGGTCGATCCCAGTCCGTCGGGCGAATGCTCGAGGCGCAGGCGGGCGTCGACGGCGCCAAAGTCCCGCATCACGTCGAACTGGAACTCCCATGCCGCGTCGTCATGGCCGGCGTCGGCACCAAGACGCCACCGACGGGAGAGCGACGTGTCGAACTCCAGCCCGGCGGCCTCAAACTGCCAGCCGGCCTCCGCTTCCGTCTCCGCCCAGGCCCCGGATGAGTCGATCGTCTCGACCTCGAGATCCGCATAGAAGCCACTGGCCGCGTTCCACTGGACGTCACCGAAAACATAGGGTGCACCGTCGCTCTTGGACGCCGCCTTTGACCGGTTGTCGGTGCCTGCGCCCAGCTCGAACGACCAGTGTGATGGCCGTTCCGGGCTATAGCGCGCCGTGTCGCGGTCCTGGGCCAGGACGGCGGTCGGCAAGACGGCTCCGAAAGCGAGGACGAGGCGGAAGAGGCGGGTCATCCGCCCATGGTCTAGGCGACGCCGACCTTGTTGGCGAATTGCTTCGTCGCCTCGGCATATTCCGACCGGAGCCGCGCCACCAGTTCGCCGGCCGGGACCACGTCATGGATCGTCCCGGCACCCTGGCCGGCGGACCAGACGGTCTTCCAGGCCTTGGCCTCGTCGCCCATGTCGAGCTTGTGTTCGGGCAGTTGTTTGGGATCGATCCCGTTCGCCTGCAGCGACTTGATCATGAAATTGGCCGGGATGCCCGATACGGCGGGGGTGTGGACGATGTCCGTCGCGCCGCTGTCGATGATCATCTCCTTGTAGGCGTCCGGGGCCATGGCCTCGGTGGTGTTGATGAAGCGGGTGCCCAGATAGGCGAAGTCGGCCCCCAGCATCAGCGCCGCTGCGACGTCCTGGCCGTTCGACAGACAGCCCGACAGGATGATGGTTCCCTTGAAGAACTCGCGGACCTCATTGACCAGGGCGAAGGGGTTGATGATCCCGGCGTGGCCGCCCGCGCCGTTGGCCACCAGGATCAGGCCGTCGACACCGGCCTCGGCCGCCTTTCTGGCATGGCGGACATTGGCGATGTCGTGGAAGACCACGCCGCCGTAGCCGTGGACCGCATCGACCACATCGCGGACGGCGCCCAGCGAGGTGATGATCAGCGGCACCTTCTCCTCGACCGACACCATCATGTCGGCCATCAGGCGCGGATTGGTCGGATGGACGATGTGGTTGACGCCAAAGGCGGCCGCGTCGGGGTTCAGGCGCGCCTTGATCTCGTGCAGCCACTCCCGATAGCCCTCGGTGGTGCGCTGGTTCAGCGACGGGAATGTGCCGATGACGCCGGCATTGCAGGTCTCGACCACCAGATCCGGCCCGGAGACCAGGAACATGGGCGCGGCGATGACCGGCAGTTTCAGACCGTGTTGCAGAGAAGTCGGAATGGCCATGGCGTGTCCCCGGGTTGTCTTTCGCTACGGATAGCGGGGTGTCGCAGGGGAAGGCAACTTGAAGAGTGGTTAGTGGTTAGTGGTTAGTGGCTGGCCGCCGCTGGCGCGACGGGGCCGTCCGCGCCACCCTTCCGCCGCCGGGGATGCGATAATCACCAATCACCAGCCACCAGCCACCAGCCACTAGCCACTCATCACTCTCCGCCAGATGACGCCGAAGGCCGAACCCGCTACATCCCCGCCATGACCACCGACACCTCAGGCCTGAGCCAGCTCGGCCAGCACACCGTCCAGCCGACCAGCCCTGAAACGGCCGAGCTGGAGCGTGTGCCCAACCCCCACCCGGGGACCCTCTACCTGGCCCGGTTCACGGTCCCGGAGTTCACCAGCCTGTGCCCGGTGACGGGTCAGCCGGACTTCGCCCACATCGTGATCGACTATGCGCCGGGCGACTGGCTGGTCGAGTCCAAGAGCCTGAAACTGTACCTGACCGCCTTTCGCAACCACGGTGCCTTCCACGAGGACTGCACTGTGGCCATCGGGCGGCGGATCGCCGACCTGTTGCAACCGAAATGGCTGCGGATCGGCGGCTACTGGTATCCGCGCGGCGGCATCCCGATCGACGTCTTCTGGCAGACGGGTGTGGCGCCCGAGGGGCTTTGGCTGCCTGACCAGGGCGTGCCGACCTATCGCGGGCGCGGGTGAGGTGAGCGGCCGTCCCGATCCGTCCCGGGATCGCGCAGACCGGCGCATTCAAGGTTCGACGGTACAGCTCAGGCCCGGCACATCATGACCCAGCCCAATGGACCGGAAGCGCCGCCGACCCTGCCGTTTGCCGCCCGGGCGCTGGGGCTGGCTGGTCTGATACCGCAGGGGCTGGTCGTGGCCGCCCTGGTGACGGGTGGGGCGGACGTGTGGTTCGCGGCCCTGGGCCTCGGCTATGCCTATGCCGCCCTGATTTTCAGCTTTCTCGGCGGGCTGTGGTGGGGGCTGGCGGCCATGGGTGGCACCCGGACCCCGACCTGGGCCTGGGTCGCGGCGGTCGTGCCGTCCCTGCTGGCGCTCGCCAGCGCATGGCCATGGGCCACCGGCGGGACCTGGCCCGGCCCCTCCCTGATCTTCCTCGGCCTCGCCATCGCAGCCAGTCTGCTGGTCGACCTGCGGCTCAGGGCGGCGGGTCTGACGCCCGGCGGCTGGCTGGCGCTGCGCGTGCCCCTGTCCCTCGGACTCGGCGGCCTTACCGTGGCTGTGGGCCTCCTGTCGCTGCTCATGCCGTGAAGGCAGTCCAGCCGGGCCCGGGCGGGACCCGGAAATCCCGGATGCCTTTGAGGACCGGGCCGGTTAGCCTTCCCCTGTGACCGAATCCCCGCGCCTTCCCCTCGAAACCCTGGGTCGTCAGTGGCTGCTGCGGCTGCAGACCGTCGCGGACCGGCGGGCATGGTCCCGGTACGGCTTCGAATTCCTGATGTTCGGGATCAAACAGGGCTGGGCCTGTCTGTTCGGAGGGGCGATGCTGGCCCTGCTGCTGGCGACGCATCTGTGGTGGCCGGAGGATGCGCCGATCGCGCGGTACGACTTCCTGGTGGTCGGGGCGCTGGCCATCCAGGCGGCGATGCTGGCGTTCAAGCTGGAGAGCTGGGAGGAGGCGAGGGTCATTCTCGTCTTCCACGTCGTCGGCACCATCATGGAGCTGTTCAAGACGCAGCACGGGTCGTGGATCTATCCGGAGGACAGCCTCCTGCGGATCGGCATGGTGCCGCTGTTCTCGGGCTTCATGTATGCGGCGGTGGGCAGCTACATCGCCCGGATCCAGCGCATCTTCGACATCAGATTCCGCCACTATCCGCCGCTTTGGACGACCTGGGTTCTGGCCGCGGCGATCTACATCAACTTCTTCGCCCATCACTGGCTTCCGGACATCCGGCTGGGCCTGTTCGCCCTGACCGCGGTACTGTTCGGGCGCGGTTGGTTCTATTTCACCCCGGACCGGCAGCGGCGGAAGATGCCGTTCCTGCTCGGCTTCTTTCTGGTCGCGACCTTCATCTGGCTGGCCGAGAACATCGCCACCTTCGCCAATGCCTGGGTCTATCCGTCCCAGAGCGACGGCTGGCATATGGTCTCGCTCGACAAGCTGGGCAGCTGGTTCCTGCTGATGATGATCAGCGTGGTGCTGGTGTCGCTGGTGCACCGGCCGGAGGAGGAAGTGGCTAGTGGCTAGTGGCTGGTGGCCAGTGGTTGGCCGCCATCAGTGCAACGGCGCAGTCAGAGCCGCCCTTCCGTTTGCAGCGAAGCCGGAGGTTTGGCCCACTAGCCACTAGCCACTCCGACCCTTGCCCCGCTAGATCAGACCATGACCACCACCACCACCGACGTCGTCATCCTGGGCGGGGGCCACAATGGCCTCGTCTGTGCCTTCTATCTCGCGCGGGCCGGGCTGAAGGTCACGGTCCTGGAGCGGCGGCACGTCGTGGGCGGGGCGGCGGTGACGGAGGAATTCCACCCCGGCTTCCGCAACTCGACCGCCAGCTACACCGTCAGCCTGCTGAACCCGAAGGTCATCGCCGACATGGACCTGGCCCGCCACGGGCTGACCGTGGTCGAGCGCAAGGTCTCCAACTTCCTGCCGCTGGACGACGGCCGCCATTTCCTCGCGGGTGAGGGGCGGACGCAAGGACAGCTGGCGAAATTCTCGACGCGCGATGCGGAACGGCTGCCCGAGTACGAGCGGCGTCTGGAGGTGGTCGCGGCGGTGCTGCGCGACTGGATTCTCAGGGCCCCGCCCAACATGGTGGAGGGCGGCTGGATGGCCATGCTGCCTGAACTGCTGAAGGGCGCGTCGCTGGGCAGACAGGCCGCCGGGCTGGATACCCAGGGACGGCGCGACCTGCTGGACCTGTTCGCCAAATCGGCGGGCGACTGGCTGGACGGCTGGTTCGAGAGCGATCCGATCAAGGCCCTGTTCGGCTTCGACAGCGTCGTCGGCAACTATGCCAGCCCCTATACGCCCGGCTCGGCCTATGTGCTGCTGCACCACGTCTTCGGCGAGGTGAACGGGCGCAAGGGCGTCTGGGGTCACGCCCTGGGCGGCATGGGGGCGATCACCCGGGCCATGGCCGCGGCCTGCGCCGAACAGGGGGTCGAGGTGCGGCTGGAGACGCCGGTCGCCGAGGTCCTGACCGAAAAGGGCCGGGCGGTCGGGGCCGTCACCGGGGCGGGCGACGTGGTCCGGGCCCGGGCGGTGGTCTCCAACCTGCATCCGCGCCTGCTGTTCGAACAGCTGGTGGATGACGCCGTGGTCCCGGCGGACTTCCGCGAGCGGATCGGCAACTACCAGTCCGGATCCGGCACCTTCCGCATGAATGTGGCCCTGTCGGAACTGCCCGATTTCACCAGCCTGCCGGGGACAGGCGACCATCTGACGGCCGGGATCATCATGGCGCCGTCGCTGGCCTATATGGACCGGGCCCATGCCGAGGCGCGCCTGAACGGCTGGTCTTCGAAGCCGATCGTCGAGATGCTGATCCCCTCGACGCTGGACGACAGTCTCGCGCCCGCCGGACAGCATGTCGCCAGCCTGTTCTGCCAGCATGTCGACCCGGCCCTGGGCGATGAACACCGGGACACCGTGGCTGATCTGATGATCGAGACGGTCGACCGCTACGCCCCGGGCTTCAAGGCCGCGGTGGTCGGGCGGCTGGCGCTGGGGCCGCGCGATCTGGAACGGAGGTTCGGCCTGATGGGCGGCGACATCTTCCATGGCCGGCTGAGCCTGGACCAGCTGTTCAGTGCCCGGCCGGTGCTGGGCCACGCCGATCACCGCATGCCGGTTCCGGGCCTCTATCTGTGCGGCTCTGGTGCCCACCCGGGCGGCGGCGTCACCGGCGCGCCGGGGCATAATGCGGCGCGGGCGGTGCTCAAGGACCTCGGTCGCTGAACCTCCTGTCAGACCGAATTGCTTGCGGCGGATCGAAGGCCTAGCGTCCAGCCTCGACGGCAGGAGAGTGGACGTGAAGCGAGATCGATCAGGCGCGGGGCCGGCATGGGCCATCGGGGTCGCAACGGCGCTCGGCCTGTTCCTGGCCGGGACCCCGGCCATGGCCCAGACCCCTGAGGGCTTCAACTCGACCCGTCCGGCCGAACGGATCGAATACTGGCAGAAACGCCTCAGCGAGATCAGCGCGCGCCTGGAACAGCCGGACAGCCTGGCAGATGTGCGGCTGCTGTTCCTCGGGGACTCCATCACCGATTTCTGGACGATGGGAAACAACCCCTGGTTCCCGGGGGCACGCGGCGGTCGGGTGATCTGGGACGAGACCTTCGGCGGCCGCGACCCGTCCAGTCTCGGTTTGAATTTCGGCATTTCCGGCGATCGGACCGAGCACGTCCTTTACCGGATCCAGCCGCGATCCGAGGGCGGCCTGGGCCAACTGGACCGGCCGGATCTCGAGCCTGATGTGATCGTGCTGATGGTCGGCATCAACAACAGCTGGGACGCCGAGACTCCGGCGGTGGACAGTGTGGTGGCGGGCATCCGGGCGGTGGTCGCGGCGGTCCATGCGCGCAAGCCGGGGGCGCAGATCGTCCTGCAGTCACTGCTGCCGACCAATGAGGCGGCGCGGAACCGGGATCTGGTCATTCCGGTCAATGCAGCCCTGGCGGGGTTTGCCATGGAGCCGGGCGCGTCTGATCATGTCCGCTATCTCGACCTCTATCCGGTCTTCCTCAGCCCTGACGGTCAGCAGAACCGGTCCTTCTTCATGGACGGTGTGCACCCGAACGAGGCCGGCTACCGGGCCTGGCGCGACCGACTGGTGCCCTTCCTCTCCGGTCTGAAGGACCGCGGGGAAGCCTGAACCGACTTCAACCCCCTCACCGCCGTCCGTTTCTGAAGGCCGCCGTCGATCCGGCATATCGGGCCATTGGGAGTCGGGCCGGAGCCGGTTAGGCTCGGGCGATGTTCCTGGCCTCCATCCTGGCAGCGGCGGTGCTGATGACGAACCCGGCTTCGCCTTCCGATCCATTCCCTCGCGCTACCGTCGAGCAGGGACGGCTGCTCGGCCGGCAGGCGGACGGCGTGGCCAGCTTCAAGGCCATCCCCTATGCCGCCCCGCCGGTCGGGGCGCGGCGCTGGCGGGCACCGCAACCCGCCGAGGCCTGGGCGGGCGAGCGCGATGCGGGACAGGTTGGTGCGATCTGCATCCAGCCGCCGTCGAACGGCGACCCCGGCGTCGGCCCCCTGCCGATGAGCGAGGACTGTCTGACGCTGAATGTCTGGACGCCGCAGGCGCGGGGCGATGAGCCCCTGCCGGTGATGGTCTGGATCCACGGCGGCGGGCTGAACAACGGCTCGGGCACGGCGGCGCTCTACGACGGTGCCAATCTGGCGAAGCGCGGGGTGGTGGTGGTGACGCTGAACTACCGGCTGGGGCGGCTGGGCTTTTTCGGACATCCGGCCCTGACGGCCGAGGCGGGCGGCGAGGAGATCGTCGGGAACTACGGGCTGGCGGACGTCATCGCCGCGCTGGAATGGGTCCGCGACAATGCCGCTGCCTTCGGGGGCGATCCGGGCAATGTCACCGTCTTCGGCGAGTCGGCCGGTGGCGTGATGGTGACGCGGCTGATGATTTCTGAGCCCGCGCGGGGGCTGTTCCACCGGGCCGTCGTCCAGTCCGGCCTAGGCCGTGACGAGGGCACGGCGACATTCCGGACGCCCGACGGGTCTCCCTCCCTCGAGGACCGGGGCCTCGCCTTCGCGATCGCGGCCGGCCTGCCTGCGGACGCCTCGGTCGAACAGCTCCGGGCGCTCCCGGCAGAACGGTTGCTGACACCCGCACCCAGCTTTTTCGGCGGCGATCTGATGGTGATTGACGGTCATGACGGCGGCGGCCTTGTCGGTGAGGATGTCGCCCCGGCCTTCGCTGCCGGACTGGAGGCACCCGTGCCCCTGATCATCGGTGCCAACAGCGCCGAACTCTGGCGGATCAAGCCCTCCGACCTGAGCCCCTACGGCGCGATTGAGGACGCCATGACACCGGAGGCGCGGTCGGCCTTCCTCGCGGCCTATGGCGGGCAGGACGGCTATGACGCCCATGTGCTGAGCGATCTGGTCTTCAACGAACCTGCGCGGCATCTCGCGCGGCTGCATGCGGCCAACGGGCATCCGACCTATCTGTACCGGTTCGATGTGGTGCCGGAGCCAGATCCCGAGCCCCGCGGTGGTGCCCCCCATGCGTCGGAGCGGCCCTATGTGTTCGACAATCTGCACACCGTCGGCCGGCCCATGGGCGAACGGGACGCACAGGCGGCGACGGCCATGGCCGACTACTGGACCACCTTCGCGGCAAGGGGCGATCCGAACGGACCAGGCCGTCCGGTCTGGCCCGAGTTCGGGGCGGAGCGCGACCAGCTGCTGGAATTCACCAATGACGGGCCGGTCGCGAAGCCGGTTCCATTCCCCGAACGGCTCGACCTGATCGCCGCCCTGCATGGCCGGCCCGACTGAGGCCGTCGGTTCAGTCCCCGTAACCCTCGTACCGCTGGCCCTGCGCCAGATTTCCGAACTTGGTCGTATTGGCGTCGAAGCTCAGCTTGATGATGCCGATCGGGCCGTGGCGCTGTTTGCCGATGACGACCTCGGCCTGGTGCTCCAGCCGGTCCATGTCCTCCTGCCATTGCAGGTGTTCGGGCGTGCCCTCGCGGGGTTCGGCGCGGCCCAGATAGTAGCTCTCGCGATAGACGAACATGACGCAGTCCGCGTCCTGTTCGATCGAGCCGGATTCGCGCAGGTCAGACAACTGGGGCCGTTTGTCCTCGCGCTGCTCGACCTGACGCGACAGCTGGGACAGGGCCAGGATGGGCACACTCAGTTCCTTGGCCAGGGCCTTGAGGGCGCCGGTGATTTCCGACACCTCCTGCACCCGGTTCTTCTGGTTGTTGCCCTCGCCGACCGTGATGAGCTGGAGGTAGTCGACGATGATCAGGTCGAGGCCGTGCTCCTGGCGTTTCAGGCGGCGGGCGCGGGCGGCGAGCTTGGAGATCGACAGGCCACCGGTGGCGTCGATGAACAGGGGGCTTTCGCCGATCTCTACGGCGGCCTCGCGGATGCGGCCGAAATCGGCGGCGTCGATCTCGCCCTTGCGCAGCTTGTCCGAGGACACGCCCGACGCGTCGGCCAGGATCCGCATGGCCAGCTGTTCGGCGCTCATTTCCAGCGAATAGAAGGCGACCACCCCGCCGCTGACCGTCTTGCGGCCCTCGGGCGTCGGCTCCCAGCGGTAGTTGCGCGCGACGTTGAAGGCGATGTTGGTCGCCAGCGCGGTCTTGCCCATCGACGGCCGGCCGGCGAGGACCAGCAGGTCAGAGGCGTGCAGGCCGCCCAGCTTGGCGTCCAGATCGTCCAGATGGGTGGCCAGACCGGCCAGTTTGCCATCGCGCTGATAGGCCTCCGCGGCCATCTGCACCGCGCCACCGAGGGCGCTGGAGAAGCTGACAAAGCCCGAGGACGGCTTGCCCGTTTCGGCCAGGGTGTACAGCTGCTGTTCGGCCTGTTCGATCTGGTCGATGGCGGCGGTTTCGGGCTGCGGCGCCTCGCGCACGATCGCGCCGCCGATGCGGATCAGGTCGCGGCGCAGGGCCAGGTCATAGACCACCCGCGCATAGTCGGGGGCATTGGCCGCCGGCGGGGCGCGGTCGACCAGATCGGCGAGATAGCGCAGGCCGCCGAACTCCTGGAAGGCCGGGTCCAGCTTGAACCGCTCCATCAGAATGGTCGGCTCGGCCAGCATGCCCTGGCGGATGTGGTCCTCGATCGCTTCGTACAGGCGCTGGTGGAAGGGCTCGTGGAAATGCGAACCGCGCAGGCGGTCGGACAGCCGTTCGAACACGGCATTGTCGAACAACAGCGAGCCGAGAAGGGCCTGTTCCGCCTCGAGATTGTGCGGCATCGACGGGATCGGGCCGGAGTCCATCGGCGACGGGAATTGGACGGGGGCGAAGGCGTTCATCGGGGTCATGTCTTAACCATGCGCAGGCCATGCGACATGCGCGGACGTAGCCGCGGCAGAGGGATAAGTCCGCGGCTCTGTGGATGCCCCGGAATTCCGTAGCCTGATCAGTTATGGTTCAGCTTGCAGGGCAGGGGTGGCGTTCGGCCATCCATTCGCGCATCGCCTGGGTGACGCTGATGTTGCGACGGTTCGCCGGGATGGAATTGAACCGTCCAAGGATGGCGTCGGGTGAAAACGACACCCGCTCCGGCATGCAGGTCGCGGGCTTGCGACCGGCCTGTCGGGCCGCGACCTGCTCGGCGCGAACCGTGCGGACCGCACCCTCGAACTCGCGGATGAGCCGGCGTGTGTCGGACCGGAGCATGGCCGTCGGATTCTGCGGAATCCGGGAGGCGGTGGTCAGGAACTCCTGGACCGTCATGGCCTGGGCGGCGGTGGCGAACAGGGTCGCGGCGAGGCCGACGACGAGCGCGAGTTTCTTCATGGTCAATCTCCCCGGACGGCCAAGCTTGGCCGAGCCTTTAAGGCGGTATCGCGGCCAAGAGAAAGGGCGCGCCCGACTGGACGCGCCCGATCACTGACTTGTTATCGGCTGACTCCGGTTCAGGCTTCCGAACCGAGGCCTTCCTGCTGGCCGGCGCCGCCGGCGACCATGTCCTTGGCCTGTTCGAGGGCCAGTTCGCGGTCCTCGTCATAGGCGGCCTTGATCACGTCCTCACCCTTCGCCTGACGCTCGGCTTCGTCGGCCGAACGGGCGATGTTGATCTTGACGGTGGCCGAGACCTCGGCGTGCAGGCGAACCAGCACTTCGTGGACGCCCAGCGTCTTGATCGGGGTGTTGAGCACGATCTGGCTGCGCTCGACCTTGCCGCCTTCGGCCGTGACGGCCTCGACGACGTCGCGGGCGGCGACCGAACCGTACAGCTGGCCCGTCTCACCGGCCTGCCGGATCATGACATAGGTCTGGCCGTCGATCTTGGAACCGATCGCACCGGCGTCAGCCTTGTTCTTCTCGTTGCGGGCCTCGATGGCGGCGCGGTCGAGTTCGAACGCCTTCAGGTTCGCCGACGTGGCCCGACGGGCCTTGTCACGCGGCAGAAGGAAGTTGCGGGCGAAGCCGTCCTTGACGGACACGACGTCGCCGATGGCGCCGAGATTATCGACGCGCTCAAGCAGAACGACCTTCATCTTATTTCACCACGTAAGGCAGGAGGGCCAGATAGCGGGCGCGCTTGATGGCCTTGGCCAGTTCGCGTTGCTTGATCTGGGAAACGGCGGTGATGCGCGAAGGAACGATCTTGCCGCGCTCGCTGATGTAGCGTTGCAGCAGTTTGACGTCCTTGTAGTCGATCTTCGGCGCGCCTTCACCCGTGAACGGGCAAACCTTGCGGCGACGATAGAAGGGACGGCGTCCGGCGGCGCCGGAGCCGGCCGGCGCGCCCGGCGACGGAGCGGTGGTGTCGGTCATGTTCCGGGTTCCTTAAAATGCGGCTTCGGCGGCGTCGTCACGCGGCGTGCGTTCACGCTCACGTTCACGCTCGCGCTCGCGGCGGGCCAGCAGGGGCGACAGTTCCAGGTCGAGTTCCTCGACGCGGACGGTCAGCCAGCGAAGGACGTCCTCGTTGATCGACAGCTGACGCTCGACCTCGGCCATGGCGGCGGGCGGGCAATCGACGGCGAGCAGCGAATAGTGCGCCTTGCGGTTCTTCTTGACCCGATAGGTCAGGTTGCGCAGACCCCAGTATTCGATCTTGGCGACGGTGCCGCCGCCGGCTTCGATCAAACCCTTGATGGTGTCGTTCAGCGCTTCGGCCTGTTGCGCGCTGATATCCTGGCGCGACATGACCGTGTGCTCGTAAAGAGCCATGCGGTATTCTCCCTTGTAGGACGTCGGCGCGAGGGGACCGGGTAAGTCCTCTCCCACGATGGATCCCGATGCGGCGGCCGGGATGACTTCCCGAACCCTTTGGAGTTCCGCGACCGGGACCGAAGTCCTGGAAAGGCGGCGCGTATAGGGGAAAAGGTCGGTCCGGTCCAGCCCCGGGTGCGCGTTCGGCGGATCGCCGAGGGTGCGGGTTACTCCGGCCGCACCACCAGACAGGTGACCCGACGTTCCTCCAGGGCCGCGCAGGCCGAGCGGGCTCCCTGCTCGGTCATGCCGGTGAAGCGCGAGCGGTACCAGCCGCTGGCATTCTGGACGGTGCGCTCTGCGGCCGTGAACTGGCTGCGGAAGCGGCGGTTGACCTCGGTCAGCCAGTTTCGGGCGACCGTCTCGTCACGGAAGGCACCGACCTGCACGGCCCAGCGGCCCGCGGGCTCGCGCGCGGGTTCCCGCGCCGGCGGCCGGGCCGGCGGGCGGGCGCGAGGTGGGGATGCGACGTTGGATCCACCGTTGAGGATGGCCGTCACATCGGCCGGCCGTTCGGCGGCGGCAGGCTCGGAGGGGGCCGGGGTCACCCGGGCGACCGGCGGCGGAGGGGCGGGCAGGGCGGCGTAGGCGACGCCGCTGCCAGGCGGAGCGCTGGACCCCGCGCTTGCGTCGTCATTCTCGCCGGTGGCGGCCGCGTATTCGATCGGACCGTTGCTGTCCGGGCCGAGGCCGAAGCCGCGCGCCTCGAAGAAGGTCTGGGCCACCTGGATCGTCTCGCCACGGGCGCGGGCGCGTTCGACCTCGAACCCGGTATCCATCAGGGCTGCCACATGGGCGTTGCGGCTGGCCGTCGAGCGGCCACCGAGGACAATGGTGATGATCCGGCGACCGTCGCGGACCGCCGAGGCGGCCAGATTGTAGCCGGAGGCGTTGGTGTAGCCGGTCTTCATGCCGTCATAGCCTTGGCCCTCACGGAGCAGGCCATTGGTGTTGCGATAGTCGCGACCGTTGTAGGCCCAGTCCTGGAGCCCGAAATAGCTGTAGTACTGCGGGTAGTCGCGCATGACCGCCCGGGCGAGGATCGCCAGGTCGCGCGCGGACGTCAGCTGGCGGGCGTCCGGCAGCCCATTGGGATTGACATAGCGGGTCTGGGTCATCCCCAGTTCACGGGCCTTCAGCGTCATCTGGGCGGCGAACCGGTCCTGGGAGCCGCTGATGTGTTCGGCCAGTGCCATGGCCATATCGTTGGAGCTGCGGACCGCCGTGGCCCGCATGGCGTCGTCCACGGTGATGGTCTGGCCGGCGGCGAGCCCCAGTTTGGACGGCGGCTGGCTGGCGGCGTGGGGTGAGACGGTGATGACGTCGTCGAGCTTGATCTTGCCTTCGGCCAGGGCCTCGAACGCCAGATAGAGGGTCATCACCTTGGTGATCGAGGCCGGATAACGACGGCTGTCGGCGTGGCGGGCGAACAGCACCTCGCCGGACTCGGCATCCACGACGATGGCGGCGTAGCGCGCATTGTCAGCCGACTGGGCGAGCGGCGGGCGCGTCGGCGTCATCGTCACCGCGACGGCCAGCAGCAGCGACAGAAGTCCGCGACGGATCAGGGCGGAAAGCGGCAAAGACAGGCCTCACAGGACGTTTGGCGCGACGGCGGCCCCACCACGCGACGCTGATAAAAAAGCTAACATGCGTCATTCCGGTTTCGTGAGGGTAAACAACCCGTCAACGATTTTGTGAACTTTTGTGCATTGCACCATTTCTGCTTGACGCGACTTCGCACCTGCACCATATGACCGCCTGTCGCGATGGACTCGTTCCTCGCGGAAGCATTTCAGGCGGTCCTCCCCGACCGCGAATACGTTCAGGAGCCCCTCATGGCTGACACCACCGCCGATACCGTCAAGAAGACCGTCGAGACCGCGACGGATACCGTGAAGAAGACCGTCGAAACCGCGACCGCCAGCGTCAAGGCGACTGCTGAAAAGGCCCAGACCACCTTCCAGGCCAATGCCGAGCAGGCCCAGGCCGCCGGTGCCAAGGCGCTCAAGGACGTCGCCGACAAGTCGGCCGCCGGCCTCACCGAGCTCAACATCCAGGGCAAGCAGAACCTGGAAGCCATCGTCGCCTCGGCCGCCGCCGCCCAGAAAGGCGTCGAGACCCTGTCGGCCCAGTCGGCTGCCTTCACGAAGAAGTCCTGGGAAGACGGCGTCGCCGCGGCCCAGTCGATGTCGCAGGCCCGTTCGATCCAGGAGCTGCTCGAGCTGCAGACGACCTGGGCCAAGTCGGCGACCGAAGCCTATCTGGCGGAAGTCACCAAGGCGACGGACGTCCTGACCGCCTCGGTCAAGAACAGCTTCAAGCCGATCAACGAGCGCGTCACCGCCTCGGTCGAAAAGTTCCAGGCCGCCCGCTAAGGCGACCCGACGCTTCAACGAGCGTCACCTGCAAGCATACGAGAGGCCCCGGCGGAAACGCCGGGGCTTTTTCGTTTGGCCGACCCCACTGCGGGCGAGGGAGAATTGACGCAGCCCACTCAAGAGTCACTGGACGCGGCTTCAATTCAGGCCATCATTCCCTATCTGAGCCATCGACTCTCCCCATACGGATTACGAATGCCGCCGTCCCGCAGGCCAGGTGAACAGAATGGTGGAGGCCTCGGGTCCGCCACGGTCACCGAAACCAGGCCGAAACTTCAGAAGCCCTCGCTTTATCGGGTGCTGATCCTGAACGACGACTACACGCCGATGGAGTTCGTCATCTATGTGCTGGAACGGTTCTTCCAGAAGGACCGCGAGGCGGCCACCCGCATCATGCTGCATGTGCACCAGCATGGCGTCGGGGTGTGCGGCGTCTTCACCTATGAGGTGGCCGAGACCAAGGTCGCCCAGGTGATCGAGACGGCGCGACGCCACCAGCACCCGCTGCAATGCACGATGGAAAAGGACTGAGAGGAACCTCCCCATGCCCTCATTTTCGCGTCCTCTCGAAGAGACCCTGCACCGTGCGGTGCATTACGCCAACGAGCGGCGGCACGAATACGCCACGCTTGAACACCTGCTGCTGGCCCTGGTCGATGACCCGGACGCCGCCAATGTGATGACGGCCTGCAATGTCGATCTGGTCGCGCTGAAGACGGCCCTGACCCTCTATGTCGACACAGACCTGGCGGCGTTGGCCACCAGCGACGGCGAGGACGCCAAGCCCACGGCCGGCTTCCAGCGCGTGATCCAGCGCGCGGTGATCCACGTCCAGAGCTCGGGCCGCGAGGAGGTCTCGGGCGCGAATGTGCTGGTCGCCATCTTCAGCGAGCGCGAGAGTCACGCCGCCTATTTCCTGCAGGAGCAGGACATGACCCGCTATGACGCGGTCAACTACATCGCCCACGGTATCGCCAAGAAGGCCGGCAGCAGCGTCGACAAGAGCCCTGCCAAGACCGGCGGAAGCCCCGAGGACGCCGAAGACGCCGCCGCCGCCAAGACCGGCGGCGAGGCCCTGGAAGCCTATTGCGTCGACCTCAATGAAAAGTCGCGGAACGGCAAGATCGATCCCCTGATCGGCCGTCACGCCGAGGTCGAGCGGGCCATCCAGATCCTGTGCCGCCGGACCAAGAACAACCCGCTGCTGGTCGGTGACCCCGGGGTCGGCAAGACCGCCATCGCCGAGGGCCTGGCCCGCAAGATCGTAAATCACGAGGTGCCGGAGGTGCTGGAAGGCGCCACCATCTACAGCCTCGACATGGGGGCGCTGCTGGCCGGCACCCGCTATCGCGGCGATTTCGAGGAGCGGCTGAAACAGGTCGTCAAGGAACTGGAGACGCACGACAACGCCATCCTGTTCATCGACGAGATCCATACCGTGATCGGCGCCGGCGCGACCTCGGGCGGGGCCATGGACGCCTCGAACCTGCTAAAGCCGGCCCTGGCGTCAGGCAGCCTGCGCTGCATGGGTTCGACCACCTACAAGGAATACCGTCAGCATTTCGAGAAGGACCGGGCCCTGGCCCGCCGCTTCCAGAAGATCGACGTCAATGAGCCGACCGTCGAGGACACGATCAAGATCCTGAAAGGGCTCAAGACCTCCTACGAAGGCCACCACAAGGTCCGCTACACCGACGGGGCCCTGCGCACGGCGGTCGAGCTGTCGGCGCGCTACATGACCGACCGCAAACTCCCGGACAAGGCGATCGACGTCATCGACGAGGCGGGTGCCAGCCAGATGCTGCTGTCCGAGGCCAAGCGGAAGAAGGTCATCGGCCAGAAGGAGATCGAGGTCGTCATCGCCCGTATGGCCCGGATCCCGGCCAAGTCGGTGTCCAAGTCCGACACCGAGGGCCTGCGCCAGCTCGAGACCGACCTGAACCGCGTCGTCTTCGGCCAGTCGGCGGCGATCGAACAGGTCTCGGCGGCCATGAAACTGGCCCGCGCGGGTCTGCGTGATCCGTCCAAGCCGATCGGGGCCTTCCTGTTCAGCGGTCCGACCGGCGTGGGCAAGACCGAGGTGGCCAAACAGCTGGCCTCGACCCTCGGCATCGAGATGCTGCGCTTCGACATGTCGGAATATATGGAGCGGCATACGGTCAGCCGCCTGATCGGCGCGCCTCCGGGCTATGTCGGCCATGACCAGGGCGGCCTGCTGACCGACGCCGTCGACCAGCACCCCCACGCCGTGGTCCTGCTGGACGAGATCGAAAAGGCCCACCCGGATGTCTACAACATCCTGCTCCAGGTGATGGACAACGGGATGCTGACCGATGCGGTCGGCAAGAAGGTCGATTTCCGGAACACCATCCTGATCATGACCACCAACGCGGGCGCCGCCGACAACGCCCGCGCCTCCATCGGCTTCGGCCGGGGCAAGGTCGAGGGCGAGGACGACAAGGCCATCCAGCGTCTGTTCGCGCCGGAGTTCCGCAACCGCCTCGACGCCATCGTCGCCTTCAAGGCGCTGGACTCCGAAACGATCAAGTCGGTGGTGACCAAATTCATCATCCAGCTGGAGGCCCAGCTGGCGGACCGGAACATCACCATCGAACTGACCGACGAGGCGGCCGACTGGCTGGCCAAGAACGGCTTCGACGAACTGTATGGCGCACGGCCTCTGGCCCGGGTCATCCAGGAGCACATCAAGAAGCCGCTGGCCGACGACATCCTGTTCGGACGCCTGACCCGCGGCGGCCATGTGAAGGTCACCCTGACCGACGGCAAGATCGCCTTCGACGTCACGGGCCCCAATGCGGCCCAGGTCAAGGCGGTCGAGGCCCAGGCCGCGGACTGACCGAATTCCTCCCCCTCCGGGGGAGGGGGACCGCCCGAAGGGTGGTGGAGGGGTCTCATCCCGAACGTCGAAACGAAAAAGGCCCGGGCAGCGATGCCCGGGCCTTTTGACGATCGGGTCCGTTGGGCTCTAGCGGCGGCGACCCATGCTGCTGAGCAGCAAGGCCAGGCCGGCGACGATGCCGGTGGTCAGCAGCGGCTTGCGGCGGGCAAAATCCAGACCCGTGCGGGCGGGTTCCCGCAGATCCGACGGAGCCTTTTCGACAAGGCCGTCCAGCCCGTCGATGACCCGGCCATAGGCGTCGCGCGCCTTGCCCTTCACTTCGTTGAGACGGCCATCCAGCTGCAGCCGGCTGTCGCCGGTCAGGCGGCCGAGGGCGGACTGGGCCTTGCCGGTCAGGGTCTCTGCGGCGGCGTCGATACGGTGGTTGGTCATGGGAGGAATCCTTGGGATCGGGGAGGGGAGGGTGCCGATGGAGCGCATCTGGGGACGCCCGGTTCCCGCGAAAAGAGCCGGCGGGCACCGTGTCGCAACCCGGTGCGCTCAGATATTACCCGGATCATATTGACCGGCTTGTTATACCCGGGTAAATCCCATCGCCTGAACCGAGGATCCACCCCATGACCGTGCCCGCCCACCAACCCCTGTTCGCCTTCGCCGGCCACCGTCTGCTGGCGCGCGGGAAAGCCGCCGAGGTCGTGGCGGCGGTCAAGGCGGCGACCGATGGGGGCGAGACCGTCCTGGCTTTCGACGCGGCGGACGGCCGGGTCGTCGACCTCGACCTGCGCGGCGATCTGGCCGCCGTCCTGGCCCGGCTGACCCCGGCGTCCGGACCGGAGAAGCGCGGCCCAGGCCGTCCGAAACTGGGCGTCACCGCGCGCGAGGTCACCCTGCTGCCGCGCCACTGGGACTGGCTGGCGGGCCAGCCGGGCGGGGCATCGGTGGCCTTGCGCAAACTGGTCGAGGGCGCACTGCGCGAGGCGGAGCGGCCGGACCGGGCGCGCCAGGCAAAGGAGGCGACCTATCGCTTCATGACCGCGATCGCGGGCGACCTGCCCGGCTATGAGGCGGCGACGCGTATGCTGTTCGCGGGTGACGGGGCGGGGTTTGCAGCGGCGGTGGAGGGGTGGCCGGAGGGGGTTCGGGAGACGGCGCGGGAGATGGCGGCGGGGGCTTGGGGGGAGGGGGAACGGGTAAGCGGGGCCTTCAGCTGCGATCAGCCTGTCACGGGATGACCTGACCCTCAGCGTCCAGCCGATCGGTGGAACGGACCACCCCGGCGCTTCGGGGAAGAGCCATTGGCCAGTCTACGCCGGCCGGCGGGGCGAGCTCAGGGCAGGCGTTGAGGACGCCGCGGCGCTCGAAATTGTTGTGAACTGTCGCTTCCGAGGAAAGTGGTGCCCGCAGTGCGGTTGACCAACGATTTCCGTCCTCGTTACCGGCCGGTCGCCAGAGCGTGTAGACGAGGAAGGGTTGGGGCTTGCCGTCGATCCGTGCGACGCCGCAAAGCCCGCGCGCGCCATCCAGTCCCGCAGGCATCATCCAGTCCTGGCTCTGAAGCACGACCGCCCCCGGAATGCGTTCTGCGATGAGGGCCAGCATCGCTTCATCAGAGGGCCGGGCCGACTGCGGGTCGGAGACCATCGCCAAAACCGAAAGTCCGACAATCAGCATCGCTCAACCTCGGGAAGAATCGTTGACCGACCTTCACCCGCGCTGTCGCCGTCGGCAAGTCCTCACTGAAAGCGCGGCCTCTCGACAGACAGCGTCAGATTGGCAAAGATACAAGCAATAAGGGCGCATAAGAGGCAACCAAGGAGGGTGTCGTCGCGTGAGCCGGACCAGGAGCTCTCTCTGGAATACAGGCACGATTGCCCCGTATAACGTTATGCGTTATAGGTGCCGGTGATGATCCGCAGCTTTCGGGATCGGGAGACGAGGAAGATCTGGAACGGCGAACGTTCGCGCCGCCTGCCCGTTGAGATTCAGGACGTGGCGTTGCGCAAGCTGCGCCAACTGAACCGGAGTTTGAGGCTCGAGGACTTGCGTATTCCGCCCGGCAACGGGCTCGAGGCCCTGACGAAGGACCGCAAGGGCCAGCACGCGATCCGGATCAATCAGCAGTGGCGGATCTGCTTCCGCTGGAGTGAAGGAGGGTGCGAGGATGTCGAAATCTGCGACTATCACTGATCGTTTCGCCGGCATCGGCCGTCCTGAAGACTGGCTGAAGAACCCGACGCCGGGCGATGTCCTGTTGGAGGATTTTCTCAAGCCCCTGGGCATGAGCCAGACGGCCCTCGCCAATGCCATCGGCGTGCCGCCGCGCCGGATCAATGAGATCGTGCTGGGCAAGCGGGCGGTGACCGCCGACACGGACCTGCGCCTCACGCGCTACTGGGGGCTCAGCGCGGGCTTTTTTCTCGGACTGCAGATCGACCACGACCTGCTGGAGCAGCGGCGGAAGATGGGTGCGGCGCTGGAGATGATCACGCCGAGGGCGGCGTGATGCTCCTGACCGTCGTGTTTGGTGAGCGTTCCGATCTGACAGACTTGGCGAACAATGGAGCGCTTTGGGCAGAAGACCTGAGCGCGAACAGAACCCAAATCGAAGCGATCTGGAAGGCTGGCGGCGTTGCGACCCTGTTCAAGACCCAGGACCTGCAGGACGTACTCGTCGACGCGGACCTTCACGAACCGGCCTGGCGGGAGTTGAGGGTGCTCCGGGCGGGAGCCTAACCCACCTTCACCCTCACCGCCGCCTCCGGCAGATCCTCCCCGAACGCCCGCTGGTAGAACTCCGCAATCGTCGGCCGCTCCAGCTCGTCGCATTTGTTCAGAAAGGTCAGGCGGAAGCTCAGCCCCACATCACCCGCAAAGATGATGGCGTTCTGGGCCCAGGTGATGACCGTGCGCGGGCTCATGACCGTGGAGATGTCGCCGTTCATGAAGGCGTTGCGGGTCATGTCGGCGACGCGGACCATGGCGGCGATGCGGCGGCGGCCGTCGGCGTCCTGCCATTCGGGCACCTTGGCGGCCACGATCCCGGCCTCGACGTCGTGGTCGAGGTAGTTGAGCGTGGTGACGATGTTCCAGCGGTCCATCTGGCCCTGATTGATCTGCTGGGTGCCGTGATACAGGCCCGAGGTGTCGCCCAGGCCGATGGTGTTGGTGGTGGCGAACAGGCGGAACCAGGGGTTCGGCCGGATGACGCGGTTCTGGTCCAGCAGGGTCAGGCGGCCTTGCGCCTCCAGCACGCGCTGGATCACGAACATCACATCGGGACGGCCGGCGTCATATTCGTCGAACACCAGGGCGATCGGGCGCTGGATGGCCCAGGGCAGCATGCCCTCGCGGAATTCGGTGATCTGTTTGCCGTCCTTGAGGACGATGGCGTCCTTGCCGACCAGATCGATGCGGCTGACGTGGCTGTCGAGGTTCACCCGCACCATCGGCCAGTTCAGCCGGGCGGCGACCTGTTCGATATGGGTCGACTTGCCGGTGCCGTGATAACCCTGGACCATGACGCGGCGGTCGAAGCTGAAGCCGGCGCAGATGGCCAGGGTCGTCTGCGGATCGAAGCGATAGGCCTCGTCGATCTCGGGCACATGGCCGTCGCGCTCGGTGAAGACCGGCACCACCATGTCGGAATCGACCCCGAATATCTCGCGCACGGTCGCCTTGCGGTGCGGTTCGAGCGTCAGCAGCGGATCGGGCGTCGAGTCGGGAGAAGAGGTCATGCTGTGCGATTAGCGCAGGCCCGCGCACACTTAAACCCCGCCGGACCGGTCCGATGCGACGAGGCCGCTGTGGTTCAGGCCAGACCGGCCTTCTTCAGGGTCTTGTAGGCCTTGATCACGCTCTGCAGCTTGGCCTCGGCACCCCGGTCGCCCTGGTTCAGGTCGGGGTGAAAGCGCTTCAGCATCTCGTGATAGCGCGCCTTGACCCCGGCCTTGTCGGTACGGGTGTCGAGGTCGAGCACCGCCAGGGCCGCGCGCTCCAGCTTGCCGAGGCGCAGGGTGTCCTCACCGGCCGGGCCGGCCTGCTCCCGGGTGCGACGGCCGAACAGGCCGAAACTGTCCTGCCAGCTGCCGGCCCCCTTGGTGTTGGCGGTGCCCATCTTGGACGCGAAGGCGGCGGCCTCGCGGCTGAACTTGCCCGCCTTCATTTCCCAGGTCGGGCGGCCACCGGTCATGGCCTCGTTCTCCTTGGCCGCGCGGACCTCGCCGTCGCTCATGCCGGCGTAGAAATTCCAGCCCTTGTTGTATTCGCCCGCATGGCCCTGACAGAAGTCGTAGAAATCGTTCAGCCGCTCACGCGACTTGGGCGCGCGGGCCGTCGCCGGCTTGCGGCAGTCGGGCCACTGGCAGCAAACCTCGCCGGGCTTCAGATGCAGGACGTCGGCCTCCGCCGCCACCTCTTCGGGGCGCGGTGGCTTGATGCGCATGTCCTTGAAGCGCGGCTTGTATTCAAATTCGGATGACATCGGACCCAGTGTAGGGTCGAATTGGTCACCAACAAGGACACACCCATGCCGGAAGGCCCGATTGCGACGATTATCCGGGAAAAGCTGACGGCGGGCCTCTCGCCCGAGCGGCTGGAGATCGAGGACGACAGCGCCCGGCACGCCGGACACCACCACGAGGGCGGCATGGATGCGCGCCCCGGCGGCGAGAGCCACTTCAACCTCACGGTCGTGGCCGCGGCCTTCGAGGGTCAGGGCCGGGTCCAGCGTCAGCGCGCGATCAACGCCCTGCTGCGCGACGAACTGGCGGGCCCGGTCCATGCCCTGTCCATCCGGGCCCTGACTCCGGCGGAGGCCGGGGCCTTGTCCGGCTGAAGCTCGCCGAACGACGATATCGACGACGTGGCCCCGTTCACCCCGCCTTAGGAGGTTGTGCTTATCGATTCGGCTTTGATTGTCGGTGGCTGAACGCAATGGTTGAATCTGACGGCTTCGGCAAATCGTCGACCCGCGAGACCGGTGCCGGCGAGGTCGGTGGTGGCGAAGCCGCGCAGGCCCTCCGTGCCATTCTTCAGACCCAGCACCTTCGCTACCTGATCATCTTCACCTGGGCCCTTGGCCTGCTGGCCTCGGTCGGCTTCACCATCGCGGCACTGTGGTTTGTCGGCACCGTCGCCGCCGGTACCCTCCGCGGGGCGGTGGAAAGGCACATCAGTGACCGGGTCGGCGCCGGCTGGGGTCTCGTGTTTCCGGCCGTCGCCACAGCGACCACCGCCGCCTGGGCCGCCGCGCCGCTGCTGGCCTGGTATTCCGGCCATCCCTTCGGCCCCGCACTCGCTGCGACCCTTCTGGTCTGTGGCTATGTGCTGGTCTTCTCCCAGCTTCGTGCCTCGCCCTGGCAGGCCCTTGTCATCTCATCACCCTATGGCGTGGCCGCGGGGATCATCCTGATCAACATGTGGGGCGGCCCCCTGTTCTGGCCCTTCCTGTCGATCCTGCCCCTGACGGCCTCCGGACTCGTCGTCCTGGTCCTGATGACCGTGCTGCGGGAAGAGCGCATCCGGGCCTTTCAGGCGCATCAGGCCCACCTGATCGAGGAACTCGAGGCCGCGCGCGACAAGGCCAATGCCGCCAGCGACGCCAAGACCAACTTCCTCGGGGTCGTCTCCCACGAGCTGCGCACACCGATGAACGGCGTCCTCGGTGCCGCCCAGCTGCTCGGCTCTACCCGGCTGGAGCCGACCCAGAGGGAATATCTGTCGATCATCCGCAACTCGGGCGACAATCTGCTGAGCCTGCTCAACGACATCCTCGACATGACCAAGATCGAGGCCGGCAAGATGACCTTCGAGATCGTCGACGTCTCGACCGAGGACCTGCACAAACGGGTGACAGGCCCGTTCCAGGCCCAGGCCGAGGCCAAGGGGCTGGACTTCAACGCGCGGTTCGAGGGCGAGATCCCCGCTGTCGTGCGCGGCGACCCGCTGCGCATCTGCCAGGTGATCCACAATCTGCTCTCCAATGCGGTGAAATTCACCGACAAGGGCGAGGTGTCCCTGCTGGCGCGGGGCGAGCGGCTGGAGGACGGCCGGGCGCGGCTGGACTTCGCCGTGACCGATTCCGGTGCCGGTATCGCCGCGGACGATCTGGCGCGGATGTTCCAGCCCTTCACCCAGGTCGACGTCTCCTCGACGCGCCGCTTTGGCGGCACCGGTCTCGGCCTGACCATTGCCCGTCGCATGGCCAATATCATGGGGGGTGAGATCAGTGTTGAGTCGACCCTCGGCGAGGGCTCGACCTTCACCTTCTCGGTCGAGGCCGATGTGGTCGAATGGACCCGTCAGACTGCGGCCGAACCCATACACGCCGACATCAAGGACGGCCGGCCGCTCAGCGTGCTTCTGGTCGAGGATCACCCCGTCAACCGCATGATCCTGCAGGCCTGGCTGGACTCTGCCGGCCATATCCCGGCGACGGCAGAGAACGGTCAGACCGGCGTTGAAGCCGCGGGCGAGCAACGCTTTGACCTGATCATCATGGATGTGAACATGCCCGTGATGGACGGCTTGACCGCGACGCGGGCGATCCGCGACGGGCAGGGTCCGAACCAGGATACGCCCATTGTCGTCCTGTCGGCTTCGGCCCGCCGCGAGGACCATGTGGCGGGACTGGACGCCGGGGCTGACGCCTATCTCAACAAGCCCATTGATTTCAGTGCCCTCGCCAAGGTCATCAACCGCGTCAGCGGGGGCCGAGCCGGGGTCCGGGCACTGGTCGACGCCGGCGAAACCGCCGCTGCCGCCTGACCCACGGCCTGCGGGATCTCTTCAGACCCGGGCCGGTTGGATTGCCTCAGCAGGCCCGTGAAGCAAAACCCGCGAGGGTTCCTGCCTCAGCGCCGTCTGTCCCGCCAGGCCGGGTCGTGCTCTCCGGTCAGTCCACACAGCTGAAGGAAGCCGATCACAGCCGCGGTCCGGGCCGGCACGGGACGCGCCAGGAACAGCTGTGGCGCGGCCTCGGCGCGGGCCATCAGCGGCAGGACAACCCACCGGTCTGGAAATCGCCGCACGTCGATGTGCGGGTCAGCCTTGAGGTGCGGACAATATCGCAACGAGCGGTCGACACAGGCCCTGTGCAGCGGCGCGATCGCGCCCGCGTCGACCAGGATCCGGTCGTCCGCAATATCCCCGGGCAAACCGCCACCCCGCCCGTCCGCCCGCAGCCGGCCCGCCGGCACCGGATGCGCCACCTGGGTCCAGCGGTCGGTCGCCGGGGTCGGCTGCCCGCACATCGGGCACCGCATGTCGCGCACCGACAGCCGCTGCCGCACGGCATGGTTCTGCGAATAGAGGGGCTTGCCCAGACCGGGGTTCTCGACCTGCCGGATAGCCAGAGCCCTGCCGACGGAAGGGCAGGGACCGGCCCCGAGCGAGGGTTCACCCGTCCAGCTGGTCACCCAGGGCACATCGACCCCGACCTTCAGTGATGACAGATTCACGGACCCTCCCCGGGGCGATGGTACCCGGCCACCTCGCTCCCCCCGAACGGCGATTGCAACCGTCATGGGCTTCCAAATCGAACCGGAGGCGCTAGACCGCGCATATGGCGACACGCATTCCGATCCTGAGCGAGGTCATCCCGGCCGGTGAAGGGGCCATGACCATCGACGCGCCCATGATCGCGCGGATGACGGATCTGGCCGGCGATCTGGCCGTCAATCTGTCGGTCGCCCTGATCATTCTGATCGCCACCGTTCTGGCGGCCCGATGGATCTCCGGGATCACGCGACGGATGCTGTCGAGGGTCGCCGGCTTCCGCAACGACCGGACGGTGATCAGCTTCGTCGTCCAGGTGGTGAGGGTCGTCGTCTATGTCGTCGGCTTCATCGCCGTTCTGCAACGGCTGGGTGTCCAGACCACGTCGATCATCGCGGTTCTTGGAGCCGCCTCGCTGGCGGTCGGCCTCGCCCTTCAGGGCACGCTGTCCAACGTCGCTGCAGGCGTCCTGTTGCTGGTCCTGCGCCCCTACAGGGTGGGCGATGTGATCGAGGTGGGCGGGGCGACGGGGACGGTCCAGCGTCTCGATCTGTTCGTGACCCAGATGTCGAACGCCAACAATCACAAGATCGTGGTCCCGAACTCCAGGGTTCTGGGCGATGTGATCATCAATCTGACCGGCCAGAAGACCCGGAGAATCGAGGTTCTGTTCGCGGTCGGCTACACCGCCAATCTCAAACAGGCCTGTGCCGTCCTCTCGGGCGTGGCCCGGGCCCACGAAAGGGTGCTGACGGACCCGGAGCCCTGGGTCGGGGTCACTGACCTGCGCGACAGCGCCGTCGAGGTGACCCTGCAGGCCTGGGTCGAGGTGGACGACTGGTGGCAGGTCAGGGCCGACCTGATCCAGCAGGGCAAGGAGGCGCTGGATGCTGCGGGGGTGGAAATCCCCTTCCCGCATCAGGTCGCCGTAGCCTATGACCCCCCTGCACCGGGCCCGGACCCGGTCGAGCAGACGAAACCCGAACCTGAGCCCCAGACACCGCCGCCGGCCCCGCGCCGTCGCCGCCTGGGCCGGAAGGCCTGATCCATGCGTTACGACTTCGGCTCGGACAACACCGCCGGCATGGCACCGGCCGCGCTCGAGGCCCTGATCTCGGCCAATGCGGGCCATGCAAGGGCCTATGGGGCCGATGACGTCACCGCCCGCGCCGCGGACCTGATCCGCGCCCGTCTGGACGCCGACGCCGAGGTCCGGTTCGTCTTCTCGGGTACCGCCGCCAACGCCATTGCCCTGTCGATGCTGGCCTGGCCGCATGAGGCGGTGCTGGCGCACCATGCCGCCCATGTCTGCACCGACGAGACGGGCGCTCCCGGCTTTTTCGGCTCAGGGGTCGGCCTGCTGGGTCTGCCCGGCCTTTCCGGGAAGATCGAGCCTGCCGGGCTTCATGCCGTCCTCGCGGAGCCCGAGGTCGGTCACCGGCAACCGCCGGCGGCTCTCAGCCTGACCCAGTCCACCGAATACGGCACCGTCTATACCGAGGAAGAGCTGCGCCACCTGATCGAGCCGGTGAAACTGCGCGGCCATGGCGTCCATATGGACGGGGCGCGGCTGGCCAATGCCGCGGCGGCGGGCTTCGACCTGACGCAGATCGCGCGGCTGGGCGTCGATGTGCTGGTGTTCGGCGGGGCCAAGGCCGGGGCCAATTGCGCCGAAGCCATCGTCATGTTCGACAAATCGCTGGCGCGCCGCATCGACAACCGGCTGAAACAGGCGGGTCAGACCGCGTCCAAGACCCGTTTCCTCTCCGCTCCGATCCTGGGCCTTCTGGAGAGCGGTGACTGGGAGGCCGGGGCCGCCCACGCCAATCTGATGGCGCAGCGGCTTGCCGCCGGTATCGCCGGCGGCTCGCCGTTTGTGCTGGCCCATCCGGTCGAGGCCAATGCGGTGTTCGTGCGAATGCCGCCCGAGGCGCATCAACGTCTCAACGAGGCCGGCTGGGCCTGCTATCGCTTCGACGACGGCTCGGTCCGGTTCGTCTGCTCCTGGGCGACGCGGGTCGAGGCCGTGGATGAACTGCTGCAGGCGATCGCAACGCTTTGAGCGCGACGGTCATTGAGCGGTCGCCACGGCTTGCGTGGAGAGACCAAAGCATGACCCTTCTCGCCTCCTGGCGATGGATCGGGCGCCTGAGGGACTGAAATGAACGCACCGTCTCGCAGCGCCGACCGTACCTCTGAAGATCTGAAGGCCTACCGGGCCGTACGGGCTGCGATGCCGGGCCTTGCGCAAGGATTGAGCCCTGAAGACCTCGCTGCCCAGTCCATGGCGGACTGCAGTCCCGGCAAATGGCATCTGGCCCACACCAGCTGGTTCTTCGAGGCCATGATTCTGGCAGACGAGCCGGGCTACCGGCCGGTCGATCCGCGCTTCCAGACCCTGTTCAACAGCTATTATGAGACGCTCGGACCGCGGGTAGACCGGCCCCGTCGCGGCCTGATGACCCGGCCGTCACTCGACGAGGTGCTCGCCTATCGGCGCGAAATCGACCGCCGGATGGCGGCCTGGCTGGGCGAGGCGCCGAACGATGCGCGCCGGCTCTATCTGTTCACCCTCGGCCTGCATCACGACCAGCAGCATCAGGAGCTGTTCCTGATGGACATATTGAACCTGATGGCGCTCTCCCCGCTGGATCCGGCGGCCTTCGCGACAGAGCCCCGGGCCTGCCCGGCGCAGCCGGCGAGGGGCGGGACCAGCCGCTTCGATGGCGGCCTGGTGGAGATCGGCCATGCCGGCACCGGTTTCGCCTTCGACAATGAGGGGCCGGCGCATCGGGTCTGGCTCGAACCCTATGCCCTCGCCAATGATCTGACGACCAATGCAGACTGGATCGCCTTCATGGACGATGACGGCTACGGCCGTCCCGAGCTTTGGCTCTCCGACGGCTGGGCGACGGTCCAGGCCCAGGGCTGGCAGGCCCCCCTCTACTGGCAATGCGAGGATGGTCACTGGACGACGATGGGTCTGTCGGGGCGCACGCCCGTCGAGCCGGCCTCTCCGGTCCGCCACATCAGCTTCTATGAGGCCGACGCCTTCGCCCGCTGGGCGGGCAAGCGGCTGCCGGGCGAGGCGGAATGGGAGCATGCGGTCCTTTGTCGTCCCGAGGCCTTTGCCAATGCCTTCGGCGAAGTCTGGCAGTGGACGGCCAGTGCCTATGCCCCCTATCCGGGCTTCCGGCCGACAGAGGGCACGGCGTCCGAATACAACGGGAAATTCATGGCCAACCAGATGGTGTTGCGCGGCTCCAGCTTCGCCACGCCCGACGGACATGCCCGGGTCAGCTACCGCAATTTCTTCTATCCGCATCAGCGGTGGGCCTTCGCGGGCCTGCGGCTGGCCGAGGATGCGCCGGCGCCGCGGGTCCGGTCCACCGATCAGGGCGAGACGGCCGGCTTCCGTCGCGATCTGGTCGCGGGACTTACCCGATCACCCAAGGTGGCATCGCCAAAATGGTTCTATGACGCCGAAGGCTCCCGCCTGTTCGAGGCCATTACCCGTCTGCCCGAATACTATCCCACCCGGCAGGAGGCGGCGCTGCTGCGGCGCGTGGCACCGGAATGGGCGGCGCGGTTCGGCCCGGGCGCGGTCCTGGTCGAGTTCGGCTCGGGGGCCAGCGAGAAGACCCGGATCGTCCTCGATGCCGCCCCCGACCTCGGGGTCTATGTGCCGATCGACATCAGCGCCGATGCCCTTGACGCTGCGGCCCTCCGGATTGCGGGGACCTATCCGGCGCTGACCGTTCACCCGCTGGTCGGCGACTTCCTGCATCTGGGCGCCTTGCCTGCCGGCGTAGGGCAGGGGCGGCGCGTGGGCTTCTTCCCGGGCTCGACCATCGGCAATCTCGAGCGGGACGAGGCGATCGCCTTCCTTGCGGCGGCGCGCGGCCTGCTGGGCCCGGACGCCCTGTTCATTCTGGGGGTCGATCTGGTCAAGGCCCCGGAAACGCTGATCGCCGCCTATGACGATACGGCGGGCGTTACCGCCGCCTTCAATCGTAATCTGCTCGTCCGTGCCAACCGCGAGCTCGGCGCAGGGTTCGACGTCGATGCCTTCACCCACCGCGCCGCCTGGAATCCGTCCGGGGCCCGGATGGAAATGCACCTCGAAGCGACCCGGGACATGACGGTTCTGCTAGACGGACGCCGGATCGCCTTCCTGCGCGGCGAAACCATCCATACCGAGAGCTCGCGGAAATACACCGGGGATTCGGTCCGCGAACTGGCCGCGGCGTCCGGTTGGCGGGTGGCCGGATTCGAGGCCAGCCCGGACCCCTCGGTGGCGCTGGTGCTGCTCGAGGTCTGATCCGGGAGCGGCGACCCGGGCGGCGACCGCCTGTTTCAGTGCCTCCGACCGGTCCTCTAGTCGGTGACGGTGGGTGTCACGCGGGGACGGGCACCGTGCGAGGCTTCACCGCCCTTGCGGCCGGCCTCGGCCGCCAGACGGCGATCCTGCGAGAAGCTGCGCTTTTCGCCCGGGACGCTGGCACCACCCTTGCGGGCGATCTCGCGCTGACGTTCCGGGTCCATGGAGGCGAAGCCCCGTCTGGAGACGCCGGAGGCTTGGGGGGACGGACCTTGAGCCATGGGAGGGCCCTTTCATGGCGGCGATGGCGGTTCCGGGGATGAACCCTCGGCATCGTTTCCGGTTCCGGGTCGGTGGCTCTGCAATCGTCAATGAATCGCGGGGTTTGGAGGGGCCGCGCGCATTCGGCCCCTCACGGCCGGAGCGCGCCTGCGCCGCTGCTTTCCGGGTATTTCTTCAACCGCGCCGGCCGGACCCATGATTGGTCCGGGTGTCGGGTCAGGAAGGTCCGGACGCGGGCCGGGCGATCGGCGTCCCGCGCATGGCGGCGTCCGAAACAAAGGGATTGCTGCGCCGCTCGGCCCCGAAGGTCGAGGTCGGTCCGTGGCCCGGCACGAAGGTCACGTCGTCGCCCAGCGGCCACAGCTTGGTGGTGATGGCGTGCAGCAGGCTGGCGTGGTCGCTGCGCGGGAAGTCGGTGCGTCCGATCGAGCCCTGGAACAGGACGTCCCCGACCTGGGCGAAGCGGGCCTCACGGTTGAAGAAGATGACGTGGCCCGGCGTGTGACCGGGACAGTGCCGGACCTCCCACGTCGTATCCCCCAGCGTCAGAACGTCGCCGTCGGCCAGCCAGCGGGTCGGCGTGAAGCTGCGCGCCTCGGGCAGGCCGTACATCCTGCCCTGGGTCGGGATGCCGTCGATCCAGAACTGGTCGTCAGGATGCGGACCGATGATGTCCAGCCCGGTCTTCTCCTGCATCTCCGCCGCGCCCCCCGCATGATCGAGGTGGCCATGGGTGATCCAGATGGCGTCCAGGGTCAGCCCCTGCTTGGCGACAGCCCCCAGCAGGCTGTCCACCGACGCCCCCGGATCAATGATCGCGGCCTTCAGGGTCTTGCGGCACCAGACGAGGGTGCAGTTCTGCTGCAGGGGCGTGACCGGGAAGACGGCGACACCGATCGGGGAGGGTGAGGGACTCATGCGTTCCAGATAGCGCGCCGGCGTCCTTCCCGAAACCGTCCCGTTGCCGGCGTCTCACGTTGACCTTTCGGGCGGTCCTCGACATAAGGGCGGGCTTCAAAGGTGCCGCCTCCCCGGAAACGGATTTGGGGCGGCCCTTTTTGTTTTACCCACACAGCGCTGCGCCCGCCCCAAGGGTGCCGCCCCAGAGCGTCAGAATCCCGACCATGCAAGTCGTCGAAAAGTCCAACGAAGGTCTCAGCCGCGTGATCGCGGTGACCATTCCTGTCGCCGAGCTGAACCAGAAGCTGGACGCCAAGCTCAAGGAAGTCGCGCCGCAGATGAAGCTCAAGGGCTTCCGTCCCGGCAAGGTCCCGATGTCGCACGTCAAGAAGACCTTCGGCCGCGACCTGATGGGCGAGATCGTCAATGATGCGCTGAACACCTCGAGCCAGAAGGCCCTCGACGACGCCAAGGTGCGTCCGGCCGCGCCCGCCGAAATGAAGCTGACCTCCGACATGGAAAAGGTCATCGCCGGCACGGAAGACCTCGCCTACGAAATGTCGCTGGAAGTCATGCCCGACTTCACCCCGACCGACATCAAGAAGCTGAAGCTGGAACGCCCGACCTATGAGGCGACCGACGCCGATCTGGACGAGGCCCTCACCGAACTGGCCGGCCAGGCCAAATCCTATGAGGACAAGAAGGGCAAGACCGTGAAGGCCGCCGAAGGTGACGAAGTCACCATCGACTTCCTCGGCAAGCTGGACGGCGAGCCCTTCGAGGGCGGTGCCGCCGAGGACACCCAGCTGGTGATCGGCTCCAACCGCTTCATCCCGGGCTTCGAAGAGCAGCTCAAGGGCACCAAGGTCGGCGAGGAAAAGGTCCTGAACGTGACCTTCCCGGCGGACTACCAGGCCGCCCATCTGGCCGGCAAGGCCGTGACCTTCGACGTCAAGGTCAAGGCCATCAAGGCCGAGGCCCCCGCCGTCATCGACGAGGCCTTCGCCCAGCGCATCGGCATCGAGTCGCTGGACAAGCTCAAAGAGCTTCTGCGCACCAACCTGAACCAGCAGTACACGGGCGCGGCCCGCTTCAAGCTGAAGCGCGCCCTGCTCGACGCCCTGGACAAGGCGCACGACTTCCCCCTGCCGCCCAAGATGGTCGAGGCCGAGTTCGACGGCATCTGGCAGCAGGTCCAGGCCGACAAGGACGCCGGTCGCCTGCCGGAAGAGGACGCCAAGAAGTCCGAGAAGAAGCTCAAGGACGAGTATCGCAAGATCGCCGAGCGCCGCGTGCGCCTGGGTCTGGTGCTGGCCGAGATCGGCCGCGCCAACAACGTCCAGATCACCGATCAGGAACTGAACAACGCCATCATGAACGAGGCCCGCAACTATCCGGGCCAGGAGCGTCAGGTGTTGGACTTCTATCGCCAGAATCCCAATGCCGCCGCCCAGATGCGCGCCCCGATATATGAGGAAAAGGTCTGCGACCTGATCTTCGATACGGCCAAGGTCACCGACACGCCGATCACCAAGGAAGAGCTGCTCAAGGAAGACGACGACCTCTAGGGTCGGCATCCAGCCTGACGAAATTGCCCCGTCGCGACCCCGTCGCGGCGGGGATTTCGTTTCCGGTATGGCCGTGCGCGTGTTTCCGGCCGGCCGGAACACTGATAGGCTCCGTGTCCAGTCAGCCCGGAACCCGCCCATGTTGTATGCCCTTCTGGCCGCGGCCCTTCTGGCGTCGCCCCAGTCCGCGCCGGCCGCCCAGACGCCGCCCGTTGCGCAGGCACCGGTCCGTCTTGAAGACGTGGTGGTCGACGCCCGGCGGCTGGAAGACACTACGGAAGACTATGTCGACGAGGTCGCCGCGCCCGCGCGTCGCCGCGGTCTGGCCCGATGGAAGGATGGCCTGTGCGTCGGCGTCGCCAATCTCGAGAATGAGACCGCCCAGTATCTGGCCGACCGGGTTTCCGACGTCGCCCGCAGCCTCGGCCTGCGTGCCCATGAGCCCGACTGCCATCCCAGCGTCCTGATCATCGCCACCAGTGACGGTCCGGGCTTCACCCGGGAGTTCGTGGCCATGCGCCCGCGGCTGTTCCGCGTCGGCGGGGCGGGCATGGATCGCGGCGGGGCGGAACTGCGCGACTTCATCCGCGAGGAGCGGCCGGTTCGCTGGTGGCATGTCAGTTTGCCGGAGGACAGCGAGACCGGCGAGGCTGTGGTCCGCTTGCCCGGCTCCATCAGCGGTTCCGGGGCCGAGACCGGCGGGACGTCTGCCCAGCAATATGCGCCGCAGACCCGGGTCCAGATTCCGTCCCGCCTCAACGACCAGACCGAGGACGTCCTCAAGCGGGTGTTCATTATCGTCGATGTGGATGAGCTGAACGGTGCCAGCCTCCAGCAGCTGGGCGACTATGTCGCCATGGTCGCCATGGCCCAGGTCAATCCCGACGCAGACACCGGTCGTTTCGACACCATCCTGAACCTGTTCGATGACCCGGCCACAGCGCCCACCGGCCTGACCGGCTGGGACCGGGCCTATCTGGACGGCCTTTACGACCCCCAGTCGGAAACCCACCGCATCAACCAGCGGGCCCAGGTCCAGGCCGTCGCCTCCGCCATCGCCAGCGCCTATCGGGGTAGCTCGGCCGGGTCTGACGATCTTGATCCCTGAGGCCGCGCCGGGGACCCTGTCCGGACACGCTCGTCCGCGCGGGATCAGCGCCCCGGTCCGGCCATGATGTCGATCTAGGTCCAGCAACGGCTGTTTGAGGGGGTCCATTATGTCATTTCTTGCCTTGGCGCTGGCGGCTGGACTGCTTTCGCAGACCCCCGGTCAGGCTCAGGACCCTGCCAGCGGCCCGGTGGCGGAGTTGGGCGATGTCGTCGTCGAGGGCCGTCGGCTGAGGTCCGTCGTCCAGAGCTTTGTCGGTGAGGTGACAGCCCCGGCGACCAGCGACCGCGGGCCGGCACGCTGGAACGGTCCGGTCTGTATCGGTGTGGTCAATCTTCGCGCGGAGGTCGCCCAGTATATCGTCGACCGGGCGTCTGACGTCGCGCGTGAGCTGGGGCTGGAAGCCGGTGAGCCGGGTTGTGCCGCCAATGTCCTGATCATCGCCGCCGCCGACGGCCAGGCGGTTGCCGACGGTATCGTCGAGGAGCGCCGGCGGGCCTTTGTGCCCGGCGGCTCCGGCATGACGCGCACCCTGAGTGCCTTGGAGGATTTCCGGACATCCGATGCGCCCGTGCGGTGGTGGCATGTCAGCGCGCCCGTCGATTCCGAAAGCGGCGAACTGGCCACGCGCCTGCCGGGCCGGGATGCCCCGCAGATCGCCGTATCCCGTGCCTCACGCATCCGGACGGACATCCGCGACGACCTGTTCAAGGCCATCATCGTCGTCGACATCAGCAAGGTGGACTCGATCTCCCTCCCGCAGCTGGCGGACTACTGCACCCTGATCGCCCTGGCCCAGGTCGATCCAAAGGCCGAGGTGGCGTCGTTCGAGACGATCCTGAACGTCTTCATCGACCCGACCATTACCGGTCTGACGAGCTGGGACCGGGACTATCTGGCGGCCCTCTACGGGATCGAGCAGAACCGTCTGGGGTCCGCCCGTGGTGGCGAGATCGTCGATCTGATGATGCGCGGCGTGCGCGCGGACCCGGTCGAGGACTAGGTTTCCGAAGACCCCGGCGACGGGTGTGACGGGCCTCAAATCGGTCGAAAGCTGTGACCCAAGGTTGAGTTGTCCTGATTGACACGCCAGCATGGCGGAGTCACGGTAGTCTCGCATTGTCTGCGGAGGCTGCCATGTCGTCCTTGTCCGCCAGTCTGGTCCTGACCCTTGCGCTCTGGTCCGGCGCGGTCCCGGCGCAGGCGGTCCCCCAGACCCCCGCTGCCCGGACCTCCGCTGCCCAGACCCCCGCTGCCCAGACCCCCACTACCCAGGGATCCACCCAACTTGGTGAGGTCGTTGTCGAGGGTCGACAGCTTGAGGCCCTGATCCGCAATTTCGTTATCGACGTCTCCCAACCGGCGAACAACCGCGGTCTGGCCCGCTGGAACCGGCCGGTCTGCGTCGGGGCGGTCAATCTGCGGTCCGAGGTCGGCCAGTACGTCATCGACCGCATCTCGGACGTCGCGCGTGAGCTGGAGGTGGAGGCGGGCGAGCCCGGCTGTCGGCCAAACGTTCTGATCGTGGCCGCCGTCGACGGTGCGGGCCTGGCCTCGGCCCTCGTCGAGGACCGGCCGCGCAATTTCGACCTGCGCCACAACGGCACCGACGCAGGGACCCGGGCTTTCCGGAACTTCAGGACAGGCGACCAGCCGGTGCGCTGGTGGCAGATCAGCATGCCGATCGATTCAGAGACCGGCACCCGGGCTGTGCGCCTGCCGGGAGACATCAGTCCATCAACCGGCGCTCCCGCCGCGCCGAGCATCAATGTCTTCGCCGCCTCGCGCCTGAGGACCCAGATCCGCGACGACATGGTGCGCTCCGTCATCATCGTCGATGTCGACCGGTTGGCCGGGGCCAGTCTGGTCCAGCTGGCCGACTATCTGGCGCTGGTTGCCCTGGCCCAGATCGATGCGGAGGCGGACACGGCCCCCTATCCGACCATCCTGAACCTGTTCGCCGATCCGGCCTCGGCCTCGGCAGGGCTGACGGAATGGGACCGGTCCTATCTGACGGCCCTGTATGAGCACGACCAGCTGCGCATCAACCGCAACAGCCAGGTCCGCGCCGTGGCCGAGGCCGTGACCCGCGACCGGCGCGAGGCGGCCGGGGCTGCAGCGGAGTGATCGGGCTTTCCTGACGCCTTCGCGCCTTGCGTCAACGGTTCGGCAACGCGATATCCTGTCCAAGAGGGGGAGCGACCGGTGAGTCGTACCCGAATGCATCCCGAGAAGGCCCACATGCGCGATCCCATCGAACTGATGAACATGAACCTCGTCCCCATGGTGGTGGAGCAGTCCAGCCGGGGCGAGCGCGCCTTCGACATCTTCTCGCGCCTGCTGCGCGAGCGGATCATCTTCCTGACCGGTCCCTTCGAGGACGGCATGGCCTCGCTGATCTGCGCCCAGCTGCTGTTCCTGGAATCGGAAAATCCGAAGAAGGAAATCTCCATGTATATCAACAGCCCCGGCGGGCAGGTTTCGTCGGCGCTCGCGATCTACGACACCATGCAATACATCCGCTCGCCGGTTTCGACCGTCTGCATGGGCATGGCGGCCTCGGCCGGTTCGCTGATCCTCGCCGCCGGTGCCGCCGGCCAGCGTGTGGCCCTGCCGAACGCCCGCATCATGGTGCACCAGCCCTCGGGCGGCTTCCGTGGCCAGGCCTCGGACATCGAACTGCACGCCGCCGACATCCGCTACACCAAGCGCCGCCTCAACGAGATCTACGTCCACCACACCGGCCGGACCTATGAGGAAGTCGAAAAGACCCTCGACCGCGACCACTTCATGAGTGCCGAGGACGCCAAGGCCTGGGGCGTCGTCGACCACGTCTACGACCGCCGCGAACAGGCCGAGGGCGACGGGATCAAGACGGTCTGATCCTTCCGGCCGGATGGCCGGGCGCAGGTCTGACGTGTATGTGAGTGGCGTTTTGGTTGCATCTCCCTGATGAGGCGGGTGGTCGGCGCACCAAACCGGTTTCGATCCTGGTTTCGGCCTGCCACCCCGGCAGGGGCCGCCGCAGAGGATTTTTGGCCCAATGTCAGCAGGACCGGGGATCGGGTTCGTATATGAATCAAGTCGGGTAGGCGGGCCGCGCCTTTCGGCCTTCATTTCAAAGCCGGTTCTGAACAGCGCGATGAGTTGCTGGACCTGCGAGATACGGCTGGAATCGGACACCGCCTGCGTCCGGAATGTGCACGGGGCCAGCAGTCTTCAGGCGCTCGAGCTGGCTGCCGGCATCCTGCCTTCGCTGATTCAGTCGCTCTTCCCGGGCGAAGCGTTCACGGAGTGCGGCGCACCCGTCGTCTTGCCTTCGCAAACCTGGCCAGCTCACTGAAGCACCGGCCTTTGGCGGCGCAACCGCTGGGCCCTGAACATTTTCTTTGTGCTATCAGGACGCCATGCAGACGCGAGACAACACCGGGACCGTCGGGATCGACGGCGACATCTACCATTGGGAGCTGCGGCGACAGCCCCGGCCGCTGAGCGGCGGCAAGTGGGAGGGGATCGCCGTGACCCTGCGCCTGGACGGTTTCAAGCGCGAGGCCATTGTGCAATTCCCGCCGCCCCTGCGCCCCAATGGACGCCCGGACACGGAAAAGCAGTTCGTGAATCCGGACCACATTCGCAACGCGGTGACGGCGGTGATCGAGGCCGGCTGGAACCCGACGTCGCGCGGCAAGCCCATGGTCTTCGATGTGGATGCCGAAGGGCACTGACGCGCCGCGTCAGCCCTTGAACCGCCGGAATCCGGCCTCGTCCGCCATGGCCAGCATCTCGGTGTCGCCGGTGGTGTCGCCATAGGCCGCCGTCAGCAGCATATCGTCCCCGAAGGCGGCCCGCAGGCGTCGCACCTTTTCCTCGCCTCGGCAGTTCGGGCCGGCGAACGCGCCCGTCACCCGGTCCCCGCTGTCGAAGACCAGCGGTGTGCCCAGCAGGGCCTCCGCGCCGAGGCGTCGGGCGAACGGTGCCACGGTGATGTCGGGACTGGCGGTGACGATCACCCGGAAGGCCCCGCGGCGGCCCCAGTCATGCCAGCAGGCAAGGGCGTCATGGCGCATGAAACGCGGCCAGACCTGGCCGGCGAAGGCCTCGGCGTCGGCCTCCAGCCGGTCCCGGGGCACGCCCTTCAGGAATTCCCGCACAGACGCGGCCTTGAGACGTCCGCGGTCACGGTCCGCCACATAGGCGGCGACATCCGGCGTCAGCCTCGCCAGGCCCTTCAGCCAGCCGCGCCCGCCCGCCCGCCACCGCAGGAAGCCGGTGAAACTGTCGCGAACCGTCAGCGTACCGTCGAAATCGAAGGCGACGATGGCCTGTTCCTTACCCGGCGGCTGGTGAATCAGGGCCGGGCTTCCCATGTCAGACATTCGCCGCGATCTCTCTCAACACTGCCCGTTCGGTTTCGGACTTCCGTGTAGCCTGGTCGGGGTTGTGGCGGACCCCGGTATGGGTGATTGTCAATTTTTGAAGACCTTTGCGCCCATCGTCAGGGAATCAACGCGAAGGATGCGCGTCAGCCCCATATCGGGGTGAACCGCGGGAGTGAGAAGACCTCGATGACCAAAGCCGCCGGCACCGACGCCAAGAGCACGCTTTACTGCTCATTCTGCGGGAAGAGCCAGCACGAGGTGCGCAAGCTCATCGCCGGGCCGACCGTGTTCATCTGCGATGAATGCGTCGAACTGTGCATGGATATCATCCGTGAAGAGCACAAGATTTCCTTCTCCAAGGCCAAGGACGGCGTGCCGTCGCCCAAGGAGATCCGCGAGGTACTTGACGACTATGTGATCGGCCAGAGCCACGCCAAGAAGGTGCTGAGCGTCGCGGTCCACAACCACTACAAGCGGCTGAACCACGCGACCAAGAACAACGACGTCGAACTGGCCAAGTCCAACATCATGCTGATCGGGCCCACCGGCTCGGGCAAGACGCTGCTGGCCCAGACCCTGGCCCGCATCATCGACGTGCCCTTCACCATGGCCGACGCCACGACCCTGACCGAAGCCGGCTATGTCGGTGAGGACGTCGAGAACATCATTCTCAAACTGCTCCAGGCCTCGGACTACAATGTCGAGCGGGCCCAGCGGGGCATCGTCTATATCGACGAGATCGACAAGATTTCACGCAAGTCGGACAATCCCTCGATCACCCGCGACGTCTCGGGCGAGGGCGTGCAGCAGGCCCTGCTCAAGATCATGGAAGGCACCGTCGCCTCGGTGCCCCCGCAGGGCGGCCGCAAGCATCCGCAGCAGGAGTTCCTGCAGGTCGACACCGCCAACATCCTGTTCATCGTCGGCGGCGCCTTCGCCGGTCTGGAAAAGGTGATCACGGCGCGGGGTGATGGGGCCTCGATCGGTTTCGGCGCCAAGGTCAAGGAAGTCGACGAGCGCCGCACCGGCGACATCCTCAAGGGGGTCGAACCCGACGATCTGATGCGGTTCGGCCTGATCCCCGAGTTCATCGGCCGTCTGCCGGTGCTGGCGACGCTGGAAGACCTCGACGAACCGGCCCTGGTCACCATCCTGACCGAGCCCAAAAACGCCCTGGTCAAACAGTACAAGCGTCTGTTCGAGATGGAGAATGTCGATCTGACCTTCACCGACGACGCCCTGACCGCCGTCGCCAAGAAGGCCATCACCCGCAAGACCGGCGCCCGCGGCCTGCGTTCCATCCTGGAAGGCATCCTGCTGGAGACGATGTTCGAACTGCCGACCTTCGAAGGCGTCGAGGAAGTGGTGGTCAATGCCGAGGTCATCGAGGGCAAGGCCCAGCCGCTGCTGATCTATTCCGAGACCAAGTCCAAGAAGTCGGCTCCCGACAGCGCGGCCTGATCCAGACGGCTAATGAGACGGGAAGGGCGGGTCCGGCGACGGATCCGCCCTTCTTTTTGGCGGCCTGTGCCGGCCGCCTGTGGACGGAAGACGGCCTTCACTGTCCGTCACGCTTGAACCGGGCCGTTCCTGAACCACATACTCCTCCGAAGGCCGCCGAATGGCGGGCCGAGTCGAAACGGCGGGGCACAGGCGCTCCGCACGCCGCCGCGGCGGGTCCGAGATCAACGAGGACCCTGTGAGAGTTGCATCATGTCCGAGACCCCTGGTTTGACCAGAATTCTGCCCGTCCTGCCGCTGAGAGACATCGTCGTCTTTCCGCACATGGTCGTTCCGCTGTTCGTCGGCCGCGAAAAGTCGGTCAAGGCGCTCGACGAGATCATGAAGGGCGAGAAGCAGATCCTGCTGGCCACCCAGCGGAACAGCGTCGATGACGATCCTGCGGCCGACGCCATCTATCCGATCGGGGTGCTGGCCACCGTGCTGCAGCTGCTCAAACTGCCGGACGGCACCGTCAAGGTGCTGGTCGAGGGCAAGAGCCGCGCGCGCCTGACGAAATTCACCGATCGCACCGACTATTTCGAGGCGGAAGCCGTCGAGATCGCCGATGAGCCGGGCGAACCCGACCAGTCGGAAGCCCTGTTGCGCGCCGTCATCGAGCAGTTCGAAAACTATGTGAAGCTGAACAAGAAGGTCCCGCCCGAGGCCCTCAGCTCCATCCCCCAGATCACCGATCCGTCCAAGCTGGCCGACAGCGTGGCCGCCCATCTGTCCGTCAAGATCGGCGACAAACAGGGGCTGCTGGAAACCATCGCCGTCCCGGAACGGCTGGAGAAGGTCTACGGCCTGATGGAGGGTGAGATCTCCGTGCTCCAGGTCGAGAAGAAGATCCGCTCGCGCGTGAAGCGCCAGATGGAGAAGACCCAGCGCGAATATTATCTGAACGAGCAGATGAAGGCGATCCAGCGCGAGCTGGGCGAGACCGACGACAGCCGTGACGAGATCATGGAGCTGGAGAAGCGCATCCGGAAGACGCGCCTGTCAAAGGAAGCCCGGACCAAGGCCGAGGCCGAGGTCAGGAAGCTGCGCAACATGAGCCCGATGTCCGCGGAATCGACGGTGGTGCGCAACTACCTCGACTGGCTGCTGTCGATCCCCTGGGGCAAGGCCAAGACGAAGGCCATCGACCTCAGCAAGGCCGAGGCGATCCTCGAGGAGGACCACTACGGTCTCGAGAAGGTCAAGGAACGGATCATCGAATATCTGGCGGTCCAGGCCCGCACCAATACCCTCAAGGGGCCGATCCTGTGCCTCGTCGGCCCTCCGGGCGTCGGCAAGACCTCGCTGGCCAAGTCGATCGCCAAGGCCACCGGCCGGGAATACATCCGCATGTCGCTGGGCGGTGTGCGCGATGAGGCCGAGATCCGTGGCCACCGCCGGACCTATATCGGCTCCATGCCGGGCAAGATCATCCAGTCGATGAAGAAGGTGAAGACCACCAACGCCTTCATCCTGCTGGACGAGATCGACAAACTGGGCGCCGACTGGCGCGGGGACCCGTCCTCGGCCCTGCTCGAGGTGCTGGATCCGGCGCAGAACAATGCCTTCGGCGACCACTATCTGGAGGTCGATTACGACCTGTCGAACGTCATGTTCGTGACCACGGCCAATACGCTGAACATGCCCCAGCCCCTGCTGGATCGCATGGAGATCATCCGGGTCAGCGGCTACACCGAGGACGAGAAGGTCCAGATCGCCCTGCGCCACGTCCTGCCCAAGGTGACGGCCGAGAACGGCCTCAAGCCGGCGGAATTCGTCGTGCCTGAGGACATGGTCCGCGACCTGATCCGCTACTACACCCGAGAAGCCGGCGTGCGTTCGCTGGAACGCGCCCTGGGCGGCCTGGCCCGCAAGGCTGTGCGGGAAATGGCGCGCGAGAAGACGCTGTCGATCACCATCGATGCCGAGAAGCTGGCCAAATACGCGGGCGTCCGGAAATACCGCTACGGCGAGACCGACGAGGAGGATCAGGTCGGCATCGTCACCGGCCTGGCCTGGACCGAGTTCGGCGGCGAGATACTCACCATCGAGGCGATCAGGATGCCGGGCCGCGGCCGCATGACCGTGACCGGAAACCTCAAGGAGGTGATGAAGGAGTCCATCTCCGCGGCCGCCTCCTATGTCCGGGCCCGCTCGCTCAGCATCGGCGTCAAGCCGCCGATGTTCGAGAAGACCGACATCCACGTTCACGTGCCGGACGGTGCGACACCGAAAGACGGCCCCTCTGCCGGTGTGGCCATGACGGTCGCCATGGTCTCGGTCCTGACCGGTATTCCGATCCGCAAGGACATCGCCATGACCGGCGAGATCACCCTGCGCGGCCGGGTCACCGCCATCGGCGGCCTGAAGGAGAAGCTGCTGGCGGCCCTCCGCTCGGGCATCAAGACGGTGCTGATCCCCGAGGAGAACGAAAAGGACCTCGCCGACGTGCCCGACAATGTGAAGGGCGGGCTGGAGATCATCCCGATCAAGACCGCCGACGAGGCCCTGAAATGGGCCCTGACCGGCGAACTGACCCCGGTCGAATGGGACGAGGCCGCCGACCCTCTGCCGGCCGCCCAGCCGCCCCAGGACCCGGGCGCGGCGGTCGCCACGCACTGACAAAAAACCCCGCCCGGAGCGATCCGGGCGGGGTTTTTCATTTTCGATCTCCCTTCCCCGTCATCCTCGGGCTTGACCCGAGGATCGGAGGCCGAGGCGGTCTGGGCGGCGTCCATCGGCCCTGAGGTCGCCGGGCCGGCCCATCCACCGCGCACCGTACAATCCGGCCCTCGGGTCAAGCCCGAGGGTGACGACCGTCAAGGTCAGAGCGAATCCACCATCACCAGTTCCGCATCGTCCTTCGCCGTGATCGTGATCTCCGCCTCGTCCTTGATCGCCGCGCCGTCGCGGGCGTTCAGGGCCGTACCATTGACGTCCACCGCGCCGACCGCCGGCACCAGATAGGCCCGACGCCCCTCGGCCAGCGCATAGGTCAGACGCTCGCCCGCCTTCAGCGTGGCGCCCAGCACCCTGGCGTCGGCGTTGATGGTCAGGGCGTCATCGCCCGGATCGCCCGAGGCCAGCACCGAGAATTTGCCGCTCCGGTCGCTCTTCGGAAACTCCCGGGCACCCCAGCTGGGCGTCGCGCCGCGCTTGTCGGCCTCGATCCAGATCTGGAACAGCGTCGTCATCTCGTTCTCGAGATTGAACTCCGAGTGCCGCACGCCTGTGCCCGCGCTCATCACCTGCACGTCGCCCGCGCCGGTGCGGCCCTTGTTGCCCATGGAATCCTCATGGGTGATGGCCCCGGTGCGGACATAGGTGATGATCTCCATGTCGGCATGGGGGTGGGGCGGAAAGCCTGACTTGGCGGCGATCTCATCGTCATTCCAGACACGCAGCCGGCCCCAGCTCATGCGGGCGGGGTCATAGTAGTTGGCAAAGGAGAAATGGTGCTTTGCGTTCAGCCAGCCGTGGTTGGCGCCGCCAAGGGTGTTGAAGGGTCGAACGTCGATCATGGGGAAGCTCCCGGGATTCCGAGGGTTAGGAACCTCGCTGGCGGCCATATAGGCAACAGTGTCGGTGGCGGAAAGAGATCAGTTGCGCGGCATGGCCTTGCGCAAGGCGTCGTTCATCCTGACCTGCCAGCCTGGACCTGTGGCGCGGTAGGAATCCAGAATATCAGCATCAACGCGCAGCGAGATGGGGCGTTTGGTCGGGGCTTTCTGAACGCTGCGAACGCGGGTGCGCGGAAACGCGGCCAACTCTTCGGTCGAAAGTGTATCGGGCCCCTTGGCTCTCGCGAAATCGGCCTCGGTCCAATCCGGGTTGTCGTCGAGGCGAGCTTCATCTGACATGGCGTCTGAACTCCTTGGCATGGGCGCGGCGAAGGCTGATGGCTCGGATGCGGCCATCCCGGACCGCATAGGCCAGATAGTAGGTCTTGCCGTCGATCAGCCCATAGGCACGACGCCGACGTTCTCCATAGTCCCGGCGGTCATCATCGAAGACGGCGATCAGTTCGAAATCATTGGCGCGAGACAAGGATATCCCGTGCTTCTCAATGTTCATCGTGTCCTTGGCCGGATCGAAGAGAACGTCCATTGTATATACGATTTGATGTTGAAGCTCAACCCACCTGCGCTCGATGCCTCAGCATCGCATCCGCCAGCACACAGGCCGCCATGGCTTCCACCACCGGCACGCCGCGCAGGGCCACGCAGGGGTCGTGCCGCCCCTTGGTCCGCACCTCGGTCTCGGTCCCGTCGCGGGTGATGGTCTGGCCCGGCGTCAGGATGGAGGAGGTGGGCTTGAAGGCCACCCGCGCCGTCAGCGGCTGGCCGGTCGATATGCCGCCCAGCACCCCGCCCGCGTGGTTGGACAGGAAGACCGGCCGCCCGTCCTCGCCCAGCCGCATGGCGTCGGCATTCTCTTCGCCGGTCAGTTCGGCCGACCCGAAGCCCGCGCCGATCTCGACGCCCTTGACCGCATTGATCGACATCATCGCCGCCGCCAGTTCGGCATCCAGCTTGCCATACAGCGGCGCGCCCCAGCCGGCGGGCAGGCCTGTCACCTCCAGCGCGACCACGGCGCCGATCGACGAACCGGCCTTGCGGATACCGTCGAGATAGGTCTCCCAGGCCGGGACGACCGCCGCCGAGGCCGCGAACAGGGGGTTGTCGTACACCGCGTCGAAATCGACCGCCTCGGGCGCGATCCGGTGCGGTCCCAGCTGGACCACCCCGGCGCGGATAGAGACGCCGTCGCCCAGCACCTTGCGCGCCACAGCCCCCGCCGCCACCCGCATCGCCGTCTCGCGCGCCGAGGAGCGGCCGCCGCCGCGATGATCGCGCACACCGTATTTGGCTTGGTAGGTGTAATCCGCGTGGCCGGGTCGGAAGGCGCGGGCGATCTCGCCATAGTCCCTGGACCGGGCGTCCTCATTCCCGATCTGGATGGCGATCGGCGCGCCGGTAGTCACCGGGCCGTGGCCGTCGTCGAAGACGCCCGACAGGATGCGCGCCGTGTCGCTCTCCTGCCGCTGGGTGACGAAGCGGCTGCCGCCCGGCTTGCGCCGATCCAGCCACGGCTGCAGGTCGGCCTCGGTCAGGGGGATCAGCGGCGGGCAGCCGTCGACGACACAGCCGATCGCCGGCCCGTGGCTCTCGCCCCAGGTGGTCACGCGAAACAGATGGCCGAAGGTGTTGTGGGACATGCGACGACCTAAGCCGCCAGCCGGTCCGGCGTCCACAGGCGTGTGAAGCGGATCAGCAGATCCTCTGCCGCCGAGGGCGCGTCCTCGGACGGCTCCAGCGTCACGAACAGATGGCCCTGTGGACGCGATCCACGCGCCGGCAGGCCCAGCCCCTTGAGCCGGAGCCGCAGCGGCTGATGCCCGGCGACCAGCCAGGCCGAGCGCAGTCCGGCATGGGTCTCGATCTCCAGCCGCCCGCCATCCGCCAGCAGGCGATGGGGAACGGGGCAGGTCATGTAGAGGTCATCGCCCATGGCGCTCAATCCATCGGCGCCGCGCACCAGGACCGGCAGATACAGGTCGGTGCCATCCTCGCCCGCCGCCCTCAGCCGGAGATGCTCGGCGGTGCGCAGACCTGCGGGGACCCGGACGCGCAGGGTCCGCCCGCCCAGCCGGACCTCGGCGGTGCCACCGTTCAATGCATCGAGCGGGCTGATGGCCAGCACCGGCGCGGCCGGCGGTGGCGTCGCGGGAGCCGCCAGCGCCAGGGGCGTGGCCTGCCGCTGGATCAGCCGCCAGGCGGCGATGGTCTTGCGAAACCGCGCCTCGCTTCCGCCTGCGGCCTCTGGCCGCGCCGCCTTGATGGCGATGCGGAACGCGGCGGTCAGCGCCTCGCCCTCCACCGGGCCGGTCAGGCCAAGCAGGGCATAGGCCTCGCGGGTCGAGACGACTTCGGGGTGCGATCGTGCGCGCATCCGCGCACTAAGACTCCCGGGATGGTCAAGGCCGGGTTAACTGCGAAGCCTCTCCCCAGCGGGGCCGCGAGGGTCTATCTGCAATCCATGACCGCATCCGTGATCCCACCCAGCCCGACCCGCGAGGAATATGCGGAGCACTATGCCGCCGCCCTGGCCGCCAATGGCGACGAGACCATCTTCGACCGGGCCGAGCCGATCGGCCTGTTTATAGAATGGCTGGGCGACGCGAAAAGTACCGAGCCCAACGACCCCAACGCCATGGCCCTGTCGACCGTGGATGCGGCGGGCACGCCCGACAGCCGGATGGTGCTGCTCAAGGACGTCGATGCCGGCGGTTTCACCTTCTATTCCAACCGCGAGAGCGCCAAGGGGCTGGAACTGGCGGTGCATCCCCGCGCGGCCCTGCTGTTCCACTGGAAGTCGCTGAGGCGTCAGGTGCGGGTGCGCGGCTCCGTCGAACCGGTCACTGTCGCCGAGGCCGACGCCTATTTCTCCAGCCGCGCCCGCGAGAGCCGGCTCGGGGCCTGGGCCTCGGACCAGTCGCGGCCGCTGGACAGCAGGGCGGCACTGGAAGCCGCCGTGGCGCGCGAGTCCGCCCGGTTCGACGGTCAGGACGTGCCCCGGCCGGAGCACTGGACCGGCTGGCGCGTCGTGCCTGACAGCGTGGAATTCTGGCGCGACCGGCCGTTCCGCCTGCACGACCGGCTCAGGTTCGACCGCGCGGGCGCGGACTGGACGAAAACGCGTCTCTGGCCCTGATCCGGCCCCCGGGCCGTCAAGTGCCGTAGCGCGCGAGGAAGGTGGCGACGGCGTCCTCCACAATCTCCGTAATCGTGCGCCGGACCTTGACCTCGTCACCGGTGACCAGGGGCACGAAGAAGACCGGGTGCTCGATCATCCCCATCAGATTGCCTGCGGCCCATGATGGGTGGTCAATCGGTTTCAGGGCTCCCGCCTTCGATTGGGCGATCAGGATGGTGATCAGGGTCGCGCCGAATGCCTTCCGGCCGTCCTCGAAGAACCGGATGGCGACATCCTGGAAGCGGGGGCGCTCGGCCATCACGAGACGGAAGACAGAGCGGACGAAGGGGTCGCTCATGAACTCGGCATAGGCTGCGGCGAAGCTGGTCAGCTGCTGGCGGGCATCGCCCTCGATGGCCCCGAGCCGGGCCATCTGCAGCGCAAAATCCTCGGCCGCGTCGCGGATGACCGCCGCGAACAGCTGGGCCTTGCCCTCGAACAGGGCATAGAGGGTCGCCGTGGAAACCCCGGCTTCGCGTGCGATCGGCTCGATCCGGGTCGCCGCATAGCCCTCGCGGACGAAGGTCTTGCGGGCATGTCGCAGGATCGCCTTGCGTTTGGGGTCGAGAGGAAGCGCGGGTAAGACGCCGTGTGCTTGCATGGAATGGATCGCTCGCGAGACCGCCACAGCTTGGGGGGTAAGCCCGCCGCGGGTCAAGGGCGGGCCGGACTCCGGTCCGCGAACTCAAGCCCTGATGAGCGGCGAGAGCAGGGGGTGGGCCAGCACGGGGGCGGCCAGCCGGACCACGGCCTGCGGGTCCTCCAGCCGCACGGCAGCCGTTGCATCGGCGACGATGAAGTCGGCGTTCACCCGGGACGGCTCGGTCAGCCGCTCGTGGCCCGGGCGCACGGTCGTCAGGTATTGCGCGATCACGGACTCCGGCGTGCGGCCGCGCTCGGTCTGGTCGCGCAGCAGGCGGCGGATGAAGCGGATATCGGCCGGCGTGTCCACAAACACCCGGATGTCGAACAGGGCGACCAGTTCCGGGTTGCACAGCAAATGGGTGCCTTCGATGATGACCACCCCAGCGGCCCGCACCGCTTCTCCGCCCGGCTCCCGTCCGTGGTGGATGAAGGAATAGATCGGGGCCACAATGTCCCGCCCGGCCTTCAGCTCGGTCAGGTCGCGGATCATCAATGCGTGGTCGCGCGCGGTCACATCGTCGAAGTCGAAGGTCGCAGCATCAAAGTCAGGCAGGCTGGCCGCATCGCGATAGTAGGAATCCTCACGCAGCAGGACCGCCGTTCCGGCGGGGAGGGCCGAGACGAGCGCTTCGGCGAGCGTGCTCTTGCCGGAGCCCGAGCCGCCGGTGATCGCGATAAGGATGGGCATCCGCCGCTTCTAGGGCTGCGGGCCGGGTTTCGCCAAGTCCTTCGGACGCGGGGGGTGACCTGACGTCACGTTGCTTATCGTCCATCCCGCCGATACCGTAAGCACCAAGCGCCTCGCAAAGCAGGTGCAGGCTTGAGGGATAGCGATGCTTGGACTGATGCAGGACTGGCCGTTGACGGTCGACAAGATCCTCGACCACGCGAAGAATTGGCATGGTCATCGGGAGGTCGTGACCCGGTCCGTCGAGGGACCGATCGTCCGCACGACCTATGCCGAGATTTTCGCCCGGGCCAAACGGGTCACCAGTGTCCTGAAAGGCTGGGACATCAAGGTCGGCGACCGCGTCGCCACCCTGGCCTGGAATACCAGCCGCCATATGGAGGTCTGGTACGGCATCATGGGGATGGGTGCGGTCTGCCACACCCTGAACCCGCGCCTGTTCCCGGAACAGCTGATCTACATCATCAACCACGCCGAAGATAAGATCATCTTCGTCGACCAGACCTTCATCCCGCTGCTGGAGGCCATCCTGCCGCACTGCCCCACGGTGAAGCGGGTGGTGGTGATGACGGACGAACTGAGCATGCCGGCGACCAAACTGCCGGGCGCTGAATGCTATGAGGCCCTGCTGGGGTCGGCGTCGGAAGACGTGGTCTGGGGCGATTTCGACGAGCAGACGGCCTGCGGCCTCTGCTACACGTCCGGCACGACCGGCAACCCCAAGGGGGTGCTGTATTCGCACCGGTCGAACTTCATCCATACCCTGCTGGGTATGCAGTCGACCGTGCTCGGGCCGTCGCCGAAGGAGGTGATCCTGCCGGTGGTGCCGATGTTCCACGCCAACGCCTGGGGTATCGCCTTCGCCGGCCCGGCGTCGGGTGCCAAGCTGGTCATGCCGGGCGCGCGCATGGACGGTGCCGCCATCTATGAGCTGATCGTGTCCGAGGGCGTGACCTTCTCCGCGGCCGTGCCGACCGTCTGGCAGATGCTGCTGACCCATCTGCGCGAGAACAATCTGACCATTCCGACGGTCAAGCGCGTCATGATCGGCGGCTCGGCCGTCCCCGAAAGCCTGATCCGGGCCTTCCACGACGAGTTCGGTATCGAGGTGATCCAGGGGTGGGGCATGACCGAGACCTCGCCGATCGGCACCATCTCGATCCTGCCGCCCGAACTGGCCGCCCTGCCTTATGACGAGAGCATGAAGTGGCGGGTCAAACAGGGCATGCCGCCGCTCGGCGTCGAGCTGAAACTGAAGAACTATGCCGGGCAGGAGATGCCCCACGACGGCACGACCTATGGTCGGCTGATGATCAAGGGCCCCACCATTTCGGGGGCCTATTTCAAGGGCGAGGGTGGTGACATCCTCGACCACGAGGGCTTCTTCGACACCGGGGACGTCTCGACCATCGACGAGCATGGCTTCATGCAGATCACCGACCGCGCCAAGGATGTGATCAAGTCCGGTGGTGAGTGGATCAGCTCGATCGAGATCGAGAACATCGCCGTCGGCCACCCCCGCGTCGAACTGGCGGCCGTAATTGGTGCCGCCCATCCGAAATGGGATGAACGGCCCGTCCTGATCGTCAAGCTGAAGCCCGGCGAGGCCCAGAACAAGCAGGAGCATCTCGACTTCCTCCAGGGCAAGATCGCCAAATGGTGGATGCCCGACGATGTGGTGTTCGTGGATGACATCCCGCTCGGTGCCACGGGCAAGATCGACAAGAAGCTGCTTCGCGAGCGGCTGAAGGACTACCGCCTGCCGACGGCGGCGGCCTGAGGCGATGGCACGCCGCACGCCCGGAGCCGGTCGGGTCCAGGCGCTGGCGGCGCTGACCGTCGCTGCGCCGGTTCTCGTGCTGGTCGCAGCCCTCGGGACGCGGCTCGGGGCCTGGCCGGTCGGGATCGGCTATGACCTGCTGACGCTGAAGGCGGCCTGGTATCTGTCCCTGGCGGGGGCCGCCGCAGCCCTCGGTGCCCTGGTCCTGGCGCTCGGGAATATCCGCAGATCGGGCCTGACGGCGCTCGCCGCCGTCCTCGTCGCCGGCGCGACCGTCGGCGGCTTCGTCTGGCAGAAGGCCCGTCTGGCGGCCGGCCCGGTCGAGAATATCAGCACCGACCTGGCCGAGGTTCCGGGCTTTGGCGACCTCGGCGAGGAGCGGGGCGGGCAGGGGCCCGGTCCGGCTGTGGGCCCGGAGGCATGCCCCGGTGCCCTGCCGGTGATGCGCCAGATCGCGCCGACGGCGGCCATCTATGCGCTTGAACAGGCCGGCTTCACCCTGCGCGGCGCCGGTGTGGGTCGGGCTGACGGCAGCCGGGAAGGCTTCTGGTTCGGCTTCGACCACGACGCCGTGATCCGCATCCGCCCCGGACGCACCGACATTCGCGTGGCCGCCCGCGACCACCGGCCCCACGGCGGCGAGGCCTGCCGAATGGCGACGGCGATCAGCGAAACCCTGCGCGCGGCAGGCTGAGGCTCAGGCCAGGGCCCAGTCGGCATCCAGGCTCGGCTTCGGCGTTGCCCGGGCGATCCCGGCTCGTTCCAGCGCGATCAGATGCGCCCAGACCGACAGGCTGGCCGCCGGCCACAGCCGTGAATCCACCGCCGCATAGAGGACCGGAACCATGTCGGCGATCCGCCGGTCCCCGGCCGCCAGCCGGGCCAGGACCTGCGCCTCGCGGCCCAGACGGTGTGCCCGGTAGGCGGCGAGAAACGGCCCGGGTTCCGTGATCGGCGCGCCGTGCGTCGGCCAGAGGGTCTCGAAGTCGCGGGCGATGACCGCCTCCAGGCTGGCCATATAGGCGGCCATGTCGCCGTCGGGCGGGGCCACGACGGTCGTGGACCAGCCCATCACATGGTCGCCGCTGAACAGGGCATTTTCCTCGGCCAGGATGAAGGCCAGGTGATTGGAGGCGTGGCCGGGCGTGGCCATGGCCTCGATCGTCCAGCCGTCGCCCACCAGACGTTCGCCGCCGGTCAGAAAGATGTCGGGCTGAAAGGTCTCGTCATCCTCCTCGTCCAGCGACGCCGCGACATGGACGGTCCGCGCGGGGGGCGCGGCCAGGATCGGCGCGCCGACGGCGGCGGCAAAGGGACGGGCGAGGGGGGCGTGGTCCCGATGGGTGTGGGTCACCAGCACATGGCTGACTGACTGGCCTTCGACCGCGTGGAGCAGGGCCGCCAGATGGGCCTCATCCAGCGGACCCGGGTCGATCACCGCCACGCCCGCCCCGGCCCCGGCACGACCCACGATATAGGTCCCCGTGCCCGTGAAGGTGAAGGGTCCGGGATTGTTGGCGATCACCCGGCGGATCAGCGGTGAGACGACCTCCGTCTGCCCGTATTCGAAGGCCGGCATGGGCACGAACGGGATCATCGGGGGCGGCCCGTCCCTTGCGTCCGGACCCTGCAAACCTTCTGCGGAGTGCCCAAAGTGGCTGTTTCCATCGCCCTGGCTGTCTCAAATCGGCTCCAGACCATCGCGGCCACCCTCCTGTGTCTCATGGCGATGCAACTCGCTGTGGCGTCCTGCACGCCGGAACCGGTTCCGTATGCGGCGCGCGTGGCCGTCCTGCGCTAGCCCAGCCCTGTTGCCCGGTCTCTAGAGCGGAACCCGGCTGAGGTCGTAGCCCGCGGCTGCGGCCGCCGAACGCAATTCGTCTGCAGCCCCCCCCTTGAGGCGCTCTGACATCGCCCAGGCCGAAGCCGAACGCATGCCGGACCGGCAGAACATCACCGTCGGCACGTCGTCGGCCAGCAAGGCGGCCACCGCCGCGACCTGATCGGGTCCGGGCAGGCCGGAAACCGGGATCGAGGCGAAGTCCAGACCGGCGTCCCGGGCCGCCGCCGCCATCACCGCAGCCGCGGGCTGGCCGGGGTCCTCACCGTCCGGGCGATTGCTGATGATCCGGCCGAATCCGGCCGCGGCCAGCGCCGGCATGGCATCCGGAGCAAGCTGGGGCGCGACCGAGACAGTCGGAGACAGGGGGTGAAGGGTCATGGCTACTGCCGCCGCACCCGGACCGCCCGGCTGCCGTCGACCGTCAACAGGAAGCTGCTGAGCGCGCCCTTGCGGACGCGGACGGGCTGTCCGGGGCTGTTGCGGAAGCGGACGCGTTCTGAGTCGATCTGCCGCCATTCGCTGCCGTCCGCGAGGCGGAAGACCCAGCGGCCTTCCCCGACGGAGGAGGCGCTCTGCAGGGTCGAGTCGATCGACTCCAGTTCGACCGCACCCTCGGGGCCGAACAGCCGGGGCAGGGACGGCATTTCAAACCCGAACAGCTGTCGGCGGGTCTCGGCGACCCCGGCGCGGTCGATCACCACCAGGTCGCCCTGGCGTTCGGCCGAGTCCAACGCTCCGGCCGCGGTGTCGAAACAGGCCAGCCGCGCGGCATTCTCGGTGATTCCGCGGCAGGCCATCAGTCGCGCGAGGGTTTCCGGGCGCTCCTGCGGCGGTGTCGCCTGGGCCGAGAGGGTTGAAGCGGCTGCAAGCGCAGCCAGACCGGAAATCAGTGACATCGGATCAACCTCGAAAAAGACCGCCTGGGCTTGAGGGACTTCAGTCGGACAAGACGCCCCGACGGTCAACCTCCCGAACCCGCAACCGCCCCGGTGTCCGTATCGTGGCTTAAATACGACAGTCCCGCTGCGACATCGTTACACTGAGGTAATTTGGCTGGCGATTAACGGCTGGCGGAGCATACCATTCCGCAACTGCGGTCGGATTCCGTCCGCGGGGGGAAGGGAATATTCCATTTCTAAGTCCGCGACGCGTCGCTCTTCAGACCGCGTCGAACATCAGGAGACGACCTTGAGAACCCAAAAAACCCGCAACAGGCTGCTGACGACGACCATGATCGGCGGTTTCGCCGCTCTCGCCTTCGCGGCTCCCGCCATGGCCCAGGAAGCGCCGGCGCAGGACCTCGACGACGTCGTCGTCACCGGTTCGCGCATCCCGCAGGCCAACCTGGTCACGACCAGCCCGGTGACCCAGGTCACGGGCGAGGACATCGACGTGGCGGGCGTGACCCGGGTCGAGGACCTGATCTCGCAACTGCCGCAAGCCTTCGCCGCCCAGAACTCGACCGTTTCGAACGGTTCGTCGGGCACGGCCACGGTGTCGCTGCGTAACCTCGGCTCGTCGCGCACCCTGGTGCTGATCGACGGTCGTCGTATGGGCTACGGCTCGCCGAACGACGACGCGGCCGACCTGAACCAGATTCCGGAACAGCTGGTCGAGCGCGTTGAAGTCCTGACCGGCGGCGCCTCCGCCGTCTACGGTTCGGACGCTGTCGCCGGCGTCGTCAACTTCATCATGAAGAAGGACTTCGAAGGCCTGCAGGTCGACGCCCAGTACGGCTTCTACCAGCACAACAACGACTATGACGGCGTCGGCAACCTGCGCGCTGAAATCACGCGTCGTGGCCTGACGAACGCCGCCCAGTTCCGCCTGCCGGCCGACAACGTCTCCGACGGTGAGAGCCGCTCGCTGAACGTGACCCTCGGTGTCACGGCCCCCGACGGCAAGGGCAACCTGATGGCCTATGCCGGCTATCGCAACAACAACCCGATCCTGCAGGGCGACCGCGACTATTCGACCTGCTCCATCGGCGCGCCGAACGCGGCTACGGGCCCGGCGACCTACTCCTGCGGCGGTTCGGGCACCTCCTTCCCCGGCCGTTTCACCAACTTCTCGACCTTCAACTCGACCCTGGGCACCGGCCGGACCTTCGTTCCGTTCGACTCCAACACCGGCAACTACAACTTCGGCCCGCTGAACTACTATCAGCGTCCGGACGAGCGCTACACCATGGGCGCCTTCGGTCGCTATGAGGTCAGCGACAAGGCGGAAGTCTTCGCCCAGCTGATGTTCTCGGACTACAAGTCGGTCGCCCAGATCGCCCCGTCGGGCAACTTCTTCAGCACCCCCGACATCAACTGCGACAACCCCCTGCTCGGCGCCCAGCAGCGCACGACCATCGGCTGTACGGCAGCTGACGTGACGGCCGGCAACCGCCGGACCCTGTATGTCGGTCGCCGGAACGTCGAAGGCGGCGGTCGTCAGGACACGCTCGGCTATGAATCCTACCGCGGTGTTGTCGGCATCCGTGGCGAGCTCACCGAGGGCTGGAACTACGACGTGGCCGCCCAGTTCTCGCGGGTGAACATGTCGCGGGTCTATCTGAACGACTTCTCGACCACCCGCCTTGGCCGCGCCCTTGACGTCGTCAGCGTCGGCGGCGTCCCGACCTGCCGTTCGGTTGTCAACGGCACGGACCCGGCATGCGTGCCCTACGACATCTTCATCTCGGGTGGCGTGACCCAGGCCGCGCTGAACTACCTGCAGATCCCGCTGATCCAGACCGGTGAAACGACCCAACAGGTTGTCACCGCTGCCGTCACGGGTGACACGGGCTGGTCCCTGCCGACCTCCTCGAACACCATTCAGGTGGCGTTCGGTGCCGAATATCGCCGTGACTACCTCGGCTCCACGACCGACACCGCCTTCGCCACCGGCGACGGCGCCGGTCAGGGTGGCCCGACGATCGGTGTGACCGGTGATGCGGACGTCTCCGAAGTGTTCGGTGAAATCCAGATCCCGCTGGCCGATGGTCAAGCCTGGGCCTATTCGGCCTCGATCGACGCCGCCTACCGTCGTTCGGAGTACGAAAACCTCGGCACCGACACCTACAAGATCGGCGCTGACTACGCCCCGATCGAGGACATCCGCTTCCGCGCCAGCTACTCGCGCGCTGTGCGGGCTCCGAACGTCATCGAGCTGTTCGCAGCCCAGGGCTTCGGTCTGTTCGACGCCGATCGCGACCCCTGCGACGCCACCACCGGTGCCGTTGCGGCGAACTGCGTCGGTACGGCCCGTCACCAGGTCACCTCGGCCCAGTCGACCAGCGGTGCCCTCGACAGCCCGGCCGGCCAGTACAACCAGCTGACCGGCGGTAACCCGAACCTGAACCCCGAAGAAGCCGACACCTACACCTATGGTGTGGTCTGGACGCCCAGCTTCGTTCCGGGCTTCAACCTGTCGGTCGACTATTTCGATATCCAGGTCGACGGCCTGGTCTCGTCGGTCGGTGCGCTGAACACCCTGGACCTCTGCTACGGCCAGAACGACGCCGCGGCCTGCGGCCGGATCACCCGTAACGCGGGTGGCCAGCTCTGGGTCGGCACCGGTGTGGTTCAGGACCTGAACAACAACATCGGTGGTCTCGCGACCTCGGGCCTCGACTTCAACGCCAACTATGCCTTCGATTGGGAAGACCTGGGCGTTGCCAACCTGGGCTCGATGCAGCTGTCCTTCGTGGGCACCCTGCTGAACGAGCTCATCACGGATACGGGCCTGGGCACCGTGTCTTCGGTCTATGACTGCGCCGGCTTCTTCGCGAACCAGTGCGGCACGCCGAACCCCGAGTACCGTCACCGCGCCCGTGCCACCTGGCTCACCCCGTGGGACATGGACGTGTCGGCGACCTGGCGTCACTACGGCGAAGTTGAACTCGCCGTCCTGAGCGCCACCAATGGCTCGCTGAACAACGGTGGCACCCGCCTCGATCGCTACTTCGATGCGGAAAACTACCTCGACCTGGCGGCAACCTGGCAGGTGATGGATACCGTCACCCTCCGCGCCGGTGTCAACAACGTGCTGGATAACGACCCGCAGCTGTCCTACAGCGTGGGCACGACCGGCAACGGTAACACCTACCCGCAGGTCTATGACTCGCTGGGCCGTTACTTCTTCGTCGGTGTCACCGCCAACTTCTAAGGCCTGATACCAGAGACCATCTGGGGCGGCGGATCTTCGGATCCGCCGCCCTTTTTGTTGCCGGGCAGGCTGCCGCAGAAAAACCATCGGCCCTGTCCAAGCCTTGCGGCCTGACCTTCCTGTTGCGCGACCCCGGATCCCTTCATGTTCCTCAGCCTCGTCTCCGCCCTCGTCATCGCCACCCAGACACCGTCGCCCCAGGACGCCGGCGTGATTGCGACGGCCCCCCGCGACGAACTTGTTGAATCCCAACGGTTCCGCGAGGCCGTGGCCTATGCCAACCCGATGCCGCGAGGCGCGCCGGAGAGCGACTATCCGCTGGTGGCCTGGTGCGAGGCGCTGGTGAACGGCCATGTCGCGCTCGGCGAGACCCTGACCAACCGCGATCCGCTGGATCTGGACATCATCCGTCTGGGTCGGCTGGAGGCGGCGGATTTCCGTGCGGCCCTCAGTGCCGCCGAGTCGCGCCAGACCCCGGCCAGCCGCGCCGCCGCCGCCGCCGCCGCCGCCGAGGCCACCGCCCGATGGACGCCGCTGGTGGATCAGGATGAGGTCGTGCGCAGCCAGGCCTTCGGCCTGTTCTTCGGCCTGCCGGGCCGTTGCGAACACGCCGCCCGTCGTATCCGCCAGAACATCACCACCCCGCCGGCCACTCCGGCGGACGTGGGGCTGGAATAGCAACCTCCAAGCCCGAGGATGACGGCGAGGAAAGTTACGCCGCGTCGCTTCTGGCCGGGGCCGCCGGATCATAGTTGAGGATCGGCGCGAGCCAGCGCTCGGCCGTGGCCAGGTCCCAGCCCTTGCGCCGGGCATAGTCCTCGGCCTGATCCGGATCGATCTTGCCGACCCCGAAATAGTGGCTTTCCGGATGGCCGAAATACAGGCCTGACACCGATGCAGGCGGCGTCATGGCGAAACTCTCGGTCAGGGCCATACCGGCATTGGCCTCGGCCTCCAGCAGTCGGAAAAGAGTTGCCTTTTCCGTATGATCCGGCTGGGCGGGATAGCCGGGCGCCGGGCGGATGCCCTGATACCGCTCGGCGATCAGGTCCTCGACCGTCGTCGCCTCGTCCGCCGCATGCCCCCAGAGTTCCGTCCGGACCCGCTTGTGCAGCGCCTCCGCAAAGGCCTCCGCCAGACGGTCCGCCAGGGCCGTGGCCATGATGGCGGAATAGTCGTCCCCGGCGTTCTTGAACCGTCGGGCGATCTCCAGTTCGCCATGGCCGGCGGTCACGGCGAAGGCCCCGATATAGTCCTGCCCCGTGTCCGCGACGAAGTCCGACAGCGCCAGATTGGGCTTGCCGTTCGCCTTTTTGATCTGCTGACGCAGGGTATGGAAGCGGGCGATCTCCTCGGTACGGGTCTCGTCGGCAAACACCACGATGTCGTCGCCGTCGGCATTGGCGGGCCAGAAGCCGACGACCCCCTTCGCCGTGAACCATTTCTCCTCGACGATCCGTTTCAGCATCGCCTGCGCGTCCTTGAACAGATCCCGCGCCGCCTCGCCGACGATCTCGTCCTCCAGGATCAGCGGATAGCGGCCGATCAGCTCCCAGCTGGCGAAGAAGGGCGTCCAGTCGATGTGGTCGGCGAGGTCCTGCAGATCCCAGCTGTCGAAGGCGCGCACGCCGAGGAAGGACGGCTTGCAGGGCAGGGGCGTCGCCGGCTCGGGCCGGAAACGGTTCTGCCGCGCGGCCGGCAGGGACGCCCGCGCCTTGACCTCCTGCCCGCGCGCATACTGTTCGCGGATGCGGATGTATTCATCGCGCGTTTCGGCCTCGTTCTTCGCCCGTTCGGTCTTCGACAGCAGACCGGCGACCACGCCCACGGCGCGGCTGGCGTCGACGACATAGGTGGTCGAACCGCTGCGATAGCCTGGCTCGATCTTGACCGCCGTATGCGTCCGGCTGGTCGTCGCCCCGCCGATCAGCAGGGGTATGTCAAAGCCGCGCCGCTCCATCTCACGCGCCACGAACACCATCTCGTCCAGTGAGGGTGTGATCAGGCCCGACAGGCCGATGATGTCGACCTTGTGCTCGACAGCTGCGTCCAGGATCCGGTCCGCCGGGACCATGACGCCCAGGTCGATGACCTCATAGTTGTTACACTGCAGGACCACGCCGACGATGTTCTTGCCGATGTCGTGGACGTCGCCCTTGACCGTGGCCATCAGGATGCGTCCGGCCTGCTCGCGCGGCTTTCCGGCCTTTTCGGCCTCCATGAAGGGCTCCAGCCAGGCCACGGCCTGTTTCATCACCCGGGCCGACTTCACCACCTGCGGCAGGAACATCCTGCCCGAGCCGAACAGGTCGCCGACCACATTCATCCCGTCCATCAGCGGACCCTCGATGACGTGCAGCGGCCGCTCGAACGACAGGCGGGCTTCCTCGGTATCAGCGTCGATGAACTCGGTGATGCCGTTGACCAGGGCATGCTCGATCCGCTTGCCGACCGGGGCCTCGCGCCATGTCAGATCGACGACCCGGGCCACCCCCTTGTCGCCCTTGTAGTTGGGGGCGATGTCGACCAGCCGCTCGGTGTTCGAGACGTTCGTCCGCTGCGGCCGGTTCAGGATCGCATCCTCGACGGCCTCCCGCAGGACCGGATCGAGGGTGTCATAGACAGGCAGGTCACCGGCATTGACGATGCCCATGTCCATGCCCGCCTGGATGGCGTGGTACAGGAAGACGCTGTGGATCGCCCGGCGCACCGGCTCGTTGCCGCGAAAGCTGAACGAGACGTTCGACACCCCGCCCGAGACCCGCGCATACGGCAGGGTCGCCTTGATCGCCCGCGTCGCCCCGATGAAGTCGACGGCATAGTTGTCGTGTTCCTCGATCCCCGTCGCCACGGCGAAGATGTTCGGGTCGAAGATGATGTCCTCAGGCGGAAAACCGACCTCGTCCACCAGGATGCGATAGGCGCGGGTGCAGATCTCGATCTTGCGCGCGGCCGTATCGGCCTGGCCCACCTCGTCGAACGCCATGACGACGACAGCGGCCCCGTAGCGCAGGCATTTGACCGCCTGTTCGCGGAACTCGGCCTCGCCCGCCTTCATCGAGATCGAATTGACGATCGGCTTGCCCTGGACGCATTTCAGGCCCGCCTCGATCACCTCCCATTTGGAGCTGTCGATCATCACCGGCACCCGGGCGATGTCCGGCTCGGCCGCGATCAGGTTCAGGAAGGTCACCATGGCCGACTGCGAATCCAGCAGGCCCTCGTCCATATTGATGTCGATGATCGAGGCCCCGGCCTCGACCTGCTGTCGCGCGACGGCGAGGGCGGCGGTGTAGTCGCCGTCGATGATCAGCTTCTTGAATCTGGCCGAGCCGGTGACGTTGGTCCGCTCACCGACATTGATGAAGGTGGGTCTCATGATTTTTCTCCCTCTCCCCTTGGGAGAGGGCTTGAGCGCACGGCGGCGAAGCCGCCGTTCTTGCGCGAAAGGGTGAGGGGCGGATGTGTCGCTCGGCGCAAGCCGCTTTCGGATCGGTGCGACGGCTTACGCCGATGGTTCCAGCGGACCCACATCCGGCCCTTCGGGCCACCTTCTCCCAATGGGAGAAGGAAACTTGATCGGGCGTCCATCACGCCACCAGCTCAAACGGTTCCAGCCCCGACAACCGCATCGCCACCGGCCGTTCCGGGATCTCGCGCGTCGGCAGTTTCGACACCGCCTCCGCCGTGTGCCGGATGTGCTCCGGCGTCGTGCCGCAGCAGCCGCCGACGATATTCACCAGCCCTGACGCCGCCCATTCCTCAAGGAAGTGGGCGGTCTGGTGCGGTTCCTCGTCATACTGGCCCATGGCGTTGGGCAGGCCGGCGTTGGGATAGGCGGCCACGAGGGTGTCGGCCACCCGGCTCAGCTCGGCGATGAACGGCCGCATCAGATCGGCCCCGAGCGCGCAGTTGAAGCCGACGGCAAACGGTTTGGCGTGGCGCACGCTGTTCCAGAACGCCTCGGCCGTCTGGCCGCTCAACGTCCGGCCCGAACGGTCGGTGATCGTCCCCGAAATCCAGATCGGCAGGGCCTCCATCCCCTCGTCCTCGAGGTCCTTGATGGCCTTGATCGCGGCCTTGCAGTTCAGCGTGTCGGTGATGGTCTCGATCAGATAGAGGTCGACCCCGCCCTCGTTCAGCGCCTTCACCTGATGGCGATAGGCCTCATAGACCTGGTCGAAGGTCACCAGCCGCGCGCCGGGATCGTTCACGTCCGACGACATCGACAGCATCTTGTTCAGCGGCCCGATCGAACCGGCGGCGAAGCGCGGCTTGTGCGGCTCCTTCTCCGTCCAGCGATCGGCGGCGGCGCGGGCCAGTTTCGCGCCCTCCAGATTGATGTCCCATACGGCCTGTGCGTCGAGGTGGTAGTCGTCCTGGGCAATGGTCGTGGCCGAGAAGGTGTTGGTCTCGGAGATATCCGCGCCCGCCGCGAAATACCGGTCGTGAAGGTCGGCGATGATGTCGGGCCGGGTCAGGCACAGGATGTCGTTATTGCCCTTCATCTGGCCGTTGTGGCCGGCGAAACGGTCGCCACGGAAATCCTCTTCGGACAGTTCGCTGCGCTGGATCATCACGCCCCACGATCCGTCGAGGACGAGGATACGCGCCTTGGCGGCGGCGTGGAGGGCCGCGATGCGTTCGGCGCGGGTCAAGCGTAATCCTCCCCCGCCGGGGGAGGGGGACCACCCGAAGGGTGGTGGAGGGGGCTGCCCCCTCCGTCGGCTTTGCCGACACCTCCCCCGGTGGGGGAGGACTGTCCTTCACGCACACCCAGCACCCGACAGATCGCATAGACCAGATCCGCGCGGTTCAATGTGTAGAAGTGGAAGTCGGCGAACCCCTCTTCCTGAAGCCGGGCACAGGTCTCGGCCGCCACCGAGGCGGCGATCAGCTTGCGCGTCTCGGGATCGTCGTCGAGCCCCTCGAAATGCGCCGCCAGCCAGCCGGGCACAGCCGCACCGCAGGCTGCCGACATCCGCTTCAGGCCATTGAAATTGGTCACCGGCATGATCCCGGGCGACAGGGGAATGGTGATCCCGGCGGAGCGGACACGGTCGCGGAAGCGCAGGAAGGCGTCGATGTCGAAGAAGAACTGGCTGATCGCCCGGGTCGCGCCCGCGTCGACCTTGGCCTTCAGGACGTCGAGGTCATGGGCGATCGACGGGCTCTCCGGATGGCCTTCGGGATAGCAGCCGACGATGACGTCAAAGCCGCCTTTCGCCGTGATCGCCGCGGTCAGCTCGGTCGCATTGGCGTAACCATCCGTACGCGGAACATAGGCACCGCCGATACCGTTGCCGCCCGGCGGATCGCCGCGCAGGGCCACGATGTGGCGCACCCCCGCGTCGCGATAGCCTTCGATGACCGCATCCACCTCATCCCGGCTGGCCTCGACACAGGTCAGGTGAGCGGCCGGGGTCAGGGTAGTCTCTGCAAGGATACGCTGTACCGTGCGGTGCGTCCGCTCGCGGGTCGAGCCGCCCGCGCCATAGGTCACGGAGACGAACTCGGGGGCCAGCGGCGCCAGACGGGTGACCGCCTTCCAAAGATTGGCCTCGGCCTCATCTGACTTGGGCGGAAAGAACTCGAACGAGACGCGGGGACGCGACAGGTCCTGGCCGGCGCGGGCCACGGGGCCCAGCGGCGACAGCAACAGGGCCCGGGCCTCGGCCAGGCTGCGGGGCGCGAGGCTCATGCGACCTTCCCGGCCGCGACAGCCGGCCGTGCGGCGGTCCAGATGGAGACCGTCAAACCATCGGTGTCAGGGGGCAGGGCGATCGACGCGCTGGAGGTCAGCCCGGCCCCGGTCAGCCAGCGACGGATCTCGTCATCGGAGAAGCCCAGCCGACGGTGCTGATGGTCGTCGCGGAGGTATTCCAGCTGGTGCGGGGCGAAGTCGACGATCAGAAGCCGCCCGCCGGGCATGACCAGCCGCGCCGCTTCGGCCACGGCCGCAGCCGGATCGACAAGGTAATGGAGCACCTGATGCACCATCACCAGATCGGCGCTCTGTTCCGGCAGGCGGGTGGCGAAGATGTCGCCGTGGCGCAGTTCGACCTTGTCCAGCCCGGCCTTCATCACATTGGCGCGGGCGATGTTCAGCATGTTCTGGCTGAGATCCAGCCCGACCGACATCTTCGCCTTCCGGCCCAGCAGGGTCAGCATCCGCCCCGAACCGGTCCCCAGGTCGACGATCCGCTCAAAGGGCCCGTCGCCGGCTGCCCGGATGATGGCGGCCTCGACGGCGCTCTCGCTGACATAGAGGGAGCGGATTCGGTCCCACTGGGGGGCGATCCGCTCGAAATAGGCGCCGGCGGCGGCTTCCCGCTCGCGGCGCACGGCTTCCAGCCTCTGGTCGTCGGCCGCGCCGGCGGAGACGTCCAGCAGGTCCAGCACCGTATCGATCAGCCGTCGGGCCGGCACGTCCGAGGACAGGCGATAGAAGACCCGTGCCCCGTCCGGAAAGCGTTCGATCAGGCCGGCGTCGGCCATCAGTTTCAGGTGCCGTGACACTCTCGGCTGGCTCTGGTCGAGGATGCGCGACAGCTCCATCACCGACAGCTCCTCACCCGCCAGAAGCGACAGCACCCGCAGGCGGGTCGGCTCGCCTGCGGCGCGCAGGGCCTCGACGGTCTGGTCAGCGTTCAGCGACATGTCGTTATATAAAGATATCCTTATATGTTTTGGCAAGGAAAATTGCTGGCCAGACGCCGGATCCGGGGCCAATCTGTGTTCAACGACAAACAGTTGTCGTGAGGCCAGCCATGACCCTTCGCCCGATCAACCTCCTCGCCCCCTTCATTCTGTTCTCGGCGCTCGCCGGAGCCGCGGCCGCCCAGACACCACCACCCGGCGGTGCACCCGGTGGCGGCATGGGCGGCTTTCCGCGCAGCACCGAAGAGGTTCAGCCCTGGGCGGAACGTCTGTTCGGCCGGTTTGATGCAAACCAGGACGGTGCCATCACCGAGGACGAACTCGCCGTTCTCGACAGTCCGAACGCGGCCGCCATGGGCGGGTCACGCTTCCGGACCATGATCCTTGCGGCGGATGCCAACAGCGATGCCCGCGTCTCCTCGGCGGAGTGGACCGCGGCGGCGCTGCAGATGTTCGAGCGGATGAGTGGGGCCGGTGCCGGCCGACCTGCTGGTGGCCCTCCCGGTGCGCCTCCCGGGGCCGGCCGACCCGCGGGTCCCCCCGGAGCCGGTGGCATGGGCGGCGGCGGCGGAGGTGCGGAGATGTTCAGCCCGCCGCGTGTCGCCGACGATGTCGCGCCCTGGGCCGGGCGGTTGTTCACCCGGCTGGACGCCAATCAGGACGCCAGTATCACCGGTAATGAAATGGCGATCCTGGCCAATCCGATGGTCGCCTCCATGGGCGGGTCCCGTCTGCGGGCCATGATCGCCCAGTCGGACTCCAGCCGCGATTCCCGTATCAGCCTCGAGGAAATGACAGCCGGGGCGCAGCGGATGTTCAACCGCATGGATACCAACGGCGACGGCCGCCTCAGCGACACCGAGCTGCCCCGCCCTGCGGCCCCGGCAGCGCCCGCGTCAGTCAACATCCCGCCGGCCGATTCCAATCCCTTCCCGGACATGCCCAACGGCGGCTGAGCCGCCGAGGGCCCTCAGGTCACCGGCGTCACCAAAGGCTCGCCGGCGAAGGCCGCGCGCAGGTTCTGGATCAGCAGCATCAGCATGCCCTGCACCGCCTCCGTGGTCGCCCCGCCCGTGTGGGGTGTCAGGACGGTGTTCGGCACATCGGCCCAGCGCGCCGGATCGGTCGGCTCATCCTCGAACACGTCCAGCGCCGCCTGACCCAGCCGCCCGTCCTTGAGCGCCGCGATCAGGGCCGTCTCATCGACCAGCTGGCCGCGCGCCACATTGACCAGCAGCCCCTGCGACCCCAGCGCCTCGATCACGGCGGGCGAGATCAGGCCGCGATTGCTCTCATCGGCCTTGCACGCGACCACCAGAATGTCGCTGTCCCGCGCCAGGTCCAGCAGTGAATCCGCACGCGTCCACGGGCTCGTCTTCTCGCGCGGACCCCACCAGCGCACCGCCATCCGCATCGCCCCGGCGCGCCGCGCCACGGCCACGCCAATGGAGCCCAGGCCGACGATCCCCAGTCGCTGGCCTTTCAGCGAGGGGGTGATCAGTTTGGAGTCCGCCGTCCAGCCACCGGCCCTCAACGACCGGTCCCCGGCCGCGATCTGCCGCCGCGCCGCCAGGATCAGCCCGATCGCATGGTCCGCCACATCCTCGTGATTGACGCCCGGCGCATGGGTCACGGGAAGCCCCCGCGACCGGCACCAGTCGACATCGATCCCGTCATAGCCCGAGGTGAAACAGGCGATCAGCGACAGGGCCGGCAGGCTTTCGATCAGCGCCTTGTCCAGCGGGAACTCCCCCGCCACCACCAGCGCCCGGATCTGCCCCTGCACCTCCGCCGGCGGGCCCTCCCAGAAGCGGTAGACAGTGTACGCGCTCTCGAGAAAGGCCGTCAGGGGCGCCAGATGGCGCTGCATGATGAGAAGGGCGGGGCGGTCGGTCATGCTCGAACCTCTATCAGGTGGACGCCATCTGATAACCGGGCTTCGATCTCCGGCAAGCGAGGTTCGAGCCAACCGATCAACGACGGGGTTGTGGCGTTCCCCAATCGTAGCCAGACGACCTGCGCCCCGGCCCGCCGCTCCGAGGCCCAGATCGCAAAGTCACGGTCCTTGGTGATGATGATCCGCTCCTGATGCGCGGCTGCCGACCAGATATCCTGATCCGAAGCGTTCAAGGACATCAGGTTCGCAACATGGACCGCATCATGGCCCTTCAACGCCAACCAGTCGGCCAGTGATGGCGGCAACTGGGCGTCGACGATGAATCTCATGCAGCGATAACGGCCGTGTCGCCGATGCTTGCGGCTGCATAGGCAAGACTGGCGCGAATATCGTCAGGCTCGAGATACGGAAAGTCAGCCAGGATCTGTTCGTGGCTGGCCCCGCCGGCCAGCATGTCCAGCACGTCCTGGACACGGATACGCAAGCCGCGAATGCAGGGGCGACCGCCACACTGGTCCGGGCTGATGGTGATGCGTGACAGCAGATCGCTCATGTCACGCATCCTATCACAAATGGATCAGCGCCCGAACTTCTGGAATTTGATCCGGTGCGGGATCAGGCTCTCGACGCCCAGGCGACGCTTCTTGTCTTCCTCATAGGCTTCAAAGTTGCCCTCAAACCATTCCACGTGGCTGTCGCCCTCGAAGGCCAGGATGTGGGTCGCCAGACGGTCGAGGAACCAGCGGTCGTGGGAGATGACCACGGCGCAGCCGGCGAAGCCTTCCAGGGCCTCCTCGAGGTTCTGCAGCGTCTCGATGTCCAGGTCGTTGGTCGGTTCGTCGAGCAGCAGCAGATTGCCGCCCGTGGCCAGGGTCTTGGCCAGGTGGACGCGGTTGCGCTCACCGCCCGACAGCTGCCCGACCTTCTTCTGCTGGTCGCCGCCCTTGAAGTTGAAGCTGCCGACATAGGCGCGGGTGTTGATCTCGCGCTTGCCGACCATCATCACATCGGTGCCACCGCTGATCGCCTGCCAGATCGTCTCTTCCGGCTTCAGGTCGTCGCGGCTCTGGTCGACATAGGCCAGCTTGACCGTCTCGCCGACGCGGATGCTGCCGCCATCGGGCTGTTCCTGACCCGTGATCAGCCGGAACAGGGTGGATTTGCCGGCGCCGTTCGGGCCGATGATGCCGACGATGCCGTTGGGCGGCAGTTTGAACGACAGGTCCTTGAACAGCAGTTTGTCGCCATAGGACTTGTTGAGCCCCTCGACCTCCAGCACGACATTGCCGAGGCGCGGGCCGGGCGGGATCTGGATGACGGCGTGGGTCTGGGCACCGCGCATGGACTCCTGCTCGTCGACCATCCGCTCATAGGCTGCCAGACGGGCCTTGGACTTGGCCTGACGGGCCTTGGCGCCCGAACGGACCCATTCCAGTTCGCGGGTGAGGGCGCGCTGGCGGGCTTCGGATTCCGACTGCTCCTGCACGACGCGCTTGGTCTTGGCCTCCAGCCAGGAGGAGTAGTTGCCCTCGTGCGGATGGCCCTTGCCGCGGTCCAGCTCCAGCGTCCATTTGGTCACCAGATCGAGGAAATAGCGGTCGTGGGTCACCAGGATGACGCAGCCCGGGAAGGCTTCCAGGTGGTGCTGCAGCCAGGCCACCGACTCTGCGTCCAGGTGGTTGGTCGGTTCGTCGAGCAGCAGCATGTCGGGCTTGCTCAGCAGCAGCCGCGCCAACGCCACGCGGCGCTTCTCACCGCCGGACAGATTGGTGACCTCCCAGTCGTCGGGCGGACAGCGCAGGGCGTCCATGGCCATTTCGATACGGCTGTCGATGTCCCAGACGTCGCCGGCGTCGATCTTTTCCTGCAGGGCCGTCATCTCGGCCATCAGCTCGTCGGTGTATTCCTCGGCCATTTCCATGGCGATGGCGTTGAAGCGGGTGACCCACTGCTTCTCCTCGCACCAGGCCTCGACGTTCTCGCGGACGTTCAGGCTGTCGTCGAGCTGGGGCTCCTGCTCCAGATAGCCGCGCTTGATGCCGTCGGCCGCGCGGGCCTCGCCGTTGAACTCGCTGTCCAGCCCGGCCATGATCTTCAGCAGGGTCGATTTACCCGAGCCGTTGACCCCGACAACGCCGATCTTGGCGTCGTTGTAGAAGCTCAACCAGATGTTTTCGAAGATCTTCTTGCCGCCGGGAAAGGTCTTGGTCAGACCCTGCATCTGGAAAATGTATTGCTGCGCCATGAGGTGCGTCGCGCCCTGTCGTTCGGGGATGGTGGGAGGTTGGCGCGGGATGTAGCCGCCGCGCCGCCGTTGGGCAAATGTCTAGGCGCAGGGGAGGGCGGTTTGATGGCGGCTCAGGCGTAGTTGAAGCTGATCGAAACCCGCTCGCTCTTCGCCGCATTGGGCGGCACCTCATGGCGCAGCCAGCTTTCCCACATCAGCACCGTCCCGGCCTGCGGGGCCAGATAGACGAACGGCCGCTCGGCTTCGGGGGCATCGGCGTGGACACCGGGCCGGGCCATCATCATGGTCAGGCGTGGGTCTTCCAGCTTGAGGGCCGAGGCACCGTCGGGCACCTCGACATAGACGGTGCCGCTGAGGAAGGCGTGCGGGTGGATGTGGCCGCTGTGGCTGCCGCCGGGCTTCAGGACATTGACCCACAGATTGTCCAGCCTCGGCTTGCGCGCGAGGTCGAAATTCAGCGCCTTGGCATAGGCGACGGCATGGCGGTCCAGATGCCGTTTCAGCTCTGCGAACTCCGGCATCCGGTTCGGCAGGTCATTGAGCGAGCCATAGGAGGTATAGCCGCGATAGCCGTGCTCGCGGCACCAGGCGCGGCCGGCCTGATCCTCGACCGCCAGCATGCGACAGGCTTCGAGCAGGCTGGCGTTGAAGGCGTCGAAACCGGGCGAGCCGGCCAGCGAGGCCTCATAGACCTGGGTGACGAAGAGGGGGCGCAGGGACATGGGGGTGGCATAGCCCGTCGGGCGGGACCGGGAAAGCCAGCGGCTGGCCAGTGGCGCGTGGCGAGCGATTGTCGACGTACTGATGGCGGAAGGGCGGCGCGGACCGTGCCGTCGCGCAGGCGGCGGCCAGCCACTAACCACTAACCACTAACCACCACCGCAGCCACCAGCCACCCCCTCACCACCCCAACCCCGCCTCGCCCCTCAGGATCGCCTCCGCCTCCGCCGTGTGCTTGGCGTCCGACCGATCATGCAGAACCAGCGGCGGCAACAGTCTCAGCGGCGCCTTGCCGGTCTTGATCGCCTGCACCAGCACCCGTTTCGCCGGTTCATCGGCATGGGGATGAATGCCGCGCACTGCGAACGAGCCCGCCGTCTCACCCAGCAGGGCCAGCAGATCAGCCAGCCGGTCGGCGCGGTGAATGACCACGATCCGGCCCCCCTCGCGCACGGACTTCAGCAAAAACCGCGTCCAGGCCTTCAGCCCGTCATCCGCCATCCAGGCCCCGCGCTTGCCGTCCGCCGGCGCCCGTAAGGCCCCCGGGTCGTCGAAGAAGGGCGGATTGCTGATCGCCCGGTCAAACAGCGGCAGGTCCAGCGCCCGGAACCCCGCCGCGACGTCGCCCTCGACGATCTGCGCGTCCGCCCCGTTCAGCACCGCATTCTCACGCGCCAGCGCCGCCATGGCCGGATCGCGCTCCAGGCCGGTCAGGACAAGACCCGGACAACGCGCCGCGATCTGCATCAGCACGGCCCCGGCACCACAGCCGGCCTCGATCACCCGCTCGCCCGGTTCCGCCGCCACAGCCGCTGCCAGCAGCGCCGCATCCATGCCCGCCCGATAGCCCCGGGCCGGCTGGCGCAGCCGGACGCGACCGCCCAGCAGGGCGTTCTCGACGATACTGTCGTCGGCGGGCTGGAACGGTGCGACGGTCACGCGGCTTGACCCTTCATGGAGCGATCACCATTGTGCGCCGCATCGCCGCCCGGCAAGGCGGCAGCTGTGTTTTCGGGCGTGATTCTCCCCCACGCCGCCGTTTCGATGAGTTTCCCGTTGGACGCTGTCACCGTCGCCGAGCCCCGCTCGAAGGGGCATGTCGAGCCGCTCGTGCGGCTGGCGGCGCGCGACATGGCGACCGTCGACGCCCTGATCCTCGACCGGATGCAGTCCCAGGTGCCGGTCATCCCCCTGCTGGCCGAGCATCTGATCTCCGCCGGCGGCAAGCGGTTGCGGCCCCTGCTAACCCTCGCCGCCGCCCGCGCGTCCGGTGCGAGCGGCGACATCACCGCTCCGGTCAAACTGGCGGCGGCGGTCGAATTCATCCACACCGCCACCCTGCTGCATGACGACGTCGTCGATGCGTCGGACCTGCGGCGCGGCAAGGTCGCAGCCCATCTGATCTGGGGCGCGCCGTCCAGCGTGCTGGTCGGTGACTTCCTCTTTGCCCGGGCCTTCGAGCTGATGGTGGAGACCGGCCAGATGCGGGCCCTTGGCATCCTCGCCCGCGCCTCCAGCGTCATCTCCGAGGGCGAGGTGCTGCAGCTGACCCGCGCCCACGACCTGAATCTGGATCAGGACACCTATCTGCAGATCATTTCGGCCAAGACCGCCGAACTGTTCGCCGCCGCCGCCGAGGCCGGCGCGGTCGGGGCAGGGGCCGAGGAAGCGTCTGTCGAGGCCCTGCGCGCCTATGGCCTGAACCTCGGCCTGGCCTTTCAACTGGCCGACGATGCGCTGGACTATGGCGGTACCGCCGAGGCCCTGGGCAAGAACACCGGCGACGACTTCCGTGAGGGCAAGGTGACCATGCCCCTGCTGCTGGCCGCCGCCCGCACCCGCGGTCGCGAAGACGCCTTCTGGGACCGCACCATCAACAAGGGCCAGCGCACCGAGGACGATTTCCGCCGCGCCCGCGAACTGGTGGTCGGCACCGGGGCCCTCAACGCCACCCTCGACACGGCCGGCGAATACGCCGACCTCGCCAAGGCGGCCCTGCGGGTGCTTCCGGCCAGCGACTGGCGCGAGGCCCTGGAACAGCTGGCCGATTTCGCGGTCAGCCGGGCCGCCTGATCAGCGCAACCCCGCGCAGAACCGCTGGATCCGCTCGCAGGCCGCCTCCAGCACCGTCTCCGACGTCGCATAGCTGATGCGGAAATAGGGGCTCAGGCCGAAGGCCGAGCCCTGCACCACGGCCACCCCCTCGGCGTCCAGCAGCTCGGCGGCAAAGGTGTCGTCGCTGTCGATCGTCACCCCGCCCCCGGTCGTCTTGCCGATCAGTCCCTCGATCGACGGATAGACATAGAAGGCACCCTCCGGCACGGCGCAGCGAATGCCCGGCGCCTGGTTGAGCATCGACACCACCAGATCGCGCCGCGCCTCGAAATGCTTCGCCCGTTCGGCGATGAAGTCCTGCGGCCCGTTCAGCGCCTCGACCGCCGCCCACTGGCTGATCGAGGACGGGTTGGAGGTCGTCTGCCCCGCCACCTTGCGCATCAGATCGATCAGAGCCTTGGGCCCACCCGCATAGCCGATGCGCCAGCCGGTCATGGCATAGGCCTTGGACACGCCGTTGACCGTCAGGGTCCGGTCGTAGAGGTCCGGGGCCACCTGGGCGATCGTCCTGTAGTCAAAGTCGCCGTAGATCAGGTGCTCATACATATCGTCCGTCAGGATCCAGACCTGCGGATGGCGGCGCAGAACCGCGGCCAGCGCCTCAAGTTCGTCGCCCGTATAGGCCGCGCCGCTGGGGTTCGACGGCGAATTCAGGATCAGCCACTTCGTCCGCGGCGTGATCGCCGCCTCCAGCACCTCGGGCTTCAGCTTGAACCCGTCGGCCTCGTGCCCAACGACGGTGACCGGCTCGCCCCCGGCCAGCAGCACCATGTCAGGATAGGACACCCAGTAGGGGGCCGGCACGATCACCTCGTCGCCCGGCGACAGGGTGGCCAGCAGGGCGTTGTAGATCACCGTCTTGCCACCCGGCGCGACATGGATCTGGTTCACCCCATAGGTCAGGCCGTTCTCGCGGGCGAATTTCGCCGCCACGGCCGCCTTCAGCTCGGGCAGGCCGTCGACATCGGTGTATTTGGTCTCACCCCGCCGGATGGCCGCAATGGCGGCTTCCTTGATATTCTCCGGCGTATCGAAGTCCGGCTCTCCAGCCCCCAGGCCGATCACATCACGCCCCTCACGCTTCAGCTCCCGCGCCCGCGCGGTCACGGCGAGGGTGGCTGACGGCTTGACGCGGGCGAGGGCGGCGGACTGCAGGCTGGACATGGCGACTCCCGGGCGGATCGCTTCATTACGCAGATGCGAAAGCGGGATCAAACCGTGCGCGCTCGCCCGGGGCGAACAGCGGTGCTAAATCGGCCCTGATGCGCCGCCTCCTCGACTTCATCCTCAATATGGAAGGCCGCCGCTGGCGGGCGGTGCTGGCGACGGCGCTGCTGCTCGGCGCGACGCTGGGCCTGCTGTTGCTCGGCAAGAGCCAGCTGGGGCTGGCGGCCGAGGAGAACCTCGAGGCCTGGCTGCAGGGCTATCGCGGAAGCCCCTGGGCGTTTGTCGCGACCGTGGTGCTGTTCATCGCCGCCGCCTTCATCGGGGCGCCACAGTTCATCCTGATCGCCGCCTGTGTCGTCGCCTTCGGGCCGTCGCTGGGCTTCTTCTACAGCTGGGCCGCGACCGTGGCCTCGGCGGGGGTGACCTACTGGCTGGGGCGGGGACCGACGGCGCGGCTGGTCGACCGGGTCAGTGGGCGGACCATGGGCCGGCTCAAGGGCTTTGTCGGCAAGAACGCCTTCTACGCCAGCTTTATGATCCGCAACGTCCCCTCGGCCCCCTTCATCGTCGTCAACATGGCCTTCGGCGCGACCCGGGCGTCCTTTCCCGCCTTCCTCGCCGGCTGTGCCCTCGGCGTCCTGCCCAAGACCGCCCTCGTCGCCTTCTTCGGCGGGGCGGTGGTTTCGGCGGTCAGCGGTGACGGCGTGTGGACCTCGCTGATCCTGGCGGGTGTCGCCGTCGTCTGGCTGGGGCTGATGCTGGGGGTTCGCGAACTGGTGAAACGGCGGGAAAACCGGCTCACTCCGGATTGATCGGCACAGTCCTTGTTACGGTTAGGGGCGCCGCCTATCTGCAGCGCCGCGTTCGTCCATTCAGGAGCCTTCTCATGCTGAAACTCTTCATCTCGCCGGGGGCCTGCGCCCTCGCATCGCACATCGCCCTGGAAGAGGCGGGTGCAGACTTCGAGACCCAGGTGATCGACCTCAGGTCCGGCCAGCAGCGGACGCCCGAATATCTGGCCGTCAATCCCGCCGGCTCCACCCCGGCGCTGCAGACCGATCGGGGGGTGATCACCCAGAACCCCGCCATCCTCGCCTTCATCGCCCAGACCCATCCGGACCGGAACCTGGCGCCGATCGACGATCCCCATGCCTTCGCCGCCTTCAACGCCTTCAACGGCTTCCTGTCGTCCTCCCTGCACCCGGCCATCGGCAAGGTGCTGTTCAGCCGTCCGCCGCTGGAGGCCGGGGCCCGGGCAGAAGCCGTCGAACTGGCGCTCGCCAAATATCAGCTGGTCGAGGATCACTGGCTGAAGGGGCCGTGGGTCTTCGGAGACGGCTTCACCCTGGCCGACGGCTACCTCGCGGTCTTCACGCGCTGGGCGCGATCGGCGCACCTTCTGGACAGCGCGCGCTTCCCCGGCCTGAACGCCCACCTCGACCGCGTCCAGGCCCGCCCGGCGGTGTCGCGCGTGCTGGCCGCAGAGGGCCTGAGCGCCGTCTAGGTCCTCGATCCCGGAAAGGTGCCGGAAACGTGATTGTATCGGGGGGCGGCCGCGACGCTTCCCGATACGTCCACCGCGCCGACATCACCCCAAAAGACTTGTAATCGCCCTCGCACAAGGGCAAACGAGCGCCAAGGTCGGTCAGGCGATAACGATCAGGAGGCGGCGCGTGGGGATGCGTGACGCCGGGGCGTCGCCGAAGCGGATCGAGACTGACGCCCGCCCCTCCAAGGCCCGAACGAACGGTATCCCGGACCCATGTTCTCCAGCATTTTCGGCGCGATTTCCAACGACATCGCCATCGATCTCGGCACCGCCAACACCCTGATTTATATGAAGGGCAAGGGCATTGTGCTGAATGAACCGTCCGTGGTTGCCCTGCGCAACGTCGGCGGTCGCAAGATTGTGCACGCCGTCGGCATCGAGGCCAAGCAGATGCTGGGCCGCACCCCCGGTCACATGGAAGCCATCCGTCCCATGCGCGACGGGGTCATCGCCGACTTCGAAGTCGCCGAGGAGATGATCAAACACTTCATCCGCAAGGTTCATAACCGCAAGGGCTTCGTGAACCCCAAGGTCATCGTCTGCGTGCCGTCGGGCGCCACCGCCGTCGAGCGGCGCGCGATCAACGATTCCTGCCTCAACGCCTCGGCCCGCCGCGTCGGCCTGATCGACGAGCCCATGGCCGCCGCGATCGGCGCCGGCCTGCCGATCCACGAGCCGACCGGCTCCATGGTCGTCGACATCGGCGGCGGCACCACCGAGGTGGCCGTCCTGTCCCTGTCGGGCATCGTCTATTCGCGCTCGGTTCGCGTCGGCGGCGACAAGATGGACGAGGCGATCATCTCCTACATGCGCCGCAACCATAACCTTCTGATCGGCGAGACCACCGCCGAGCGAATCAAGAAGGACATCGGCACCGCCCGCATCCCGGCCGACGGCGAGGGCCTGTCGATCGACGTCAAGGGCCGCGACCTGATGCAGGGCGTCCCCCGCGAGGTCCGCATCTCCGAACGCCAGGCCGCCGAAGCCCTGGCCGAGCCGGTCTCGCAGATCGTCGAGGCCGTGAAGGTCGCCCTGGAAGCCACCCCGCCCGAACTGGCCGCCGACATCGCCGACAAGGGCATCATGCTCACCGGCGGCGGTGCGCTGCTGCGCGGTCTTGACGCCGAAATCCGCGACCATACGGGCCTGCCCGTATCGGTCGCCGATGATCCGCTGTCCTGCGTCGCCATCGGCTGCGGCCGGGTGCTCGAGCATCCGCGCTGGATGAAGGGCGTCCTCGACTCGGCCCTCTAGGGGCCCGGTCGAACAAAGGCTTCAAATCCCCTCTATCGTTGTGTCCTGGCCGGTTCCCAACCGGCACGGATTTTGCGATAGGCTGCTCAGATCGGCCGGGGGCGTCCCGCCGATTCCCTTTTTCTGAGGAAGGCGCGCCGTGGCGTTTCGCGACGGACCGTTCGAGAACATCAAGGTGCCGCTGGTCTGGACCGCGGCCGTGACCGTCGCTGTCGCGGCCATCGGCTGCGTCCTGCTGCTGATCAGCGACGCCCGCGCCCAGACCTCGCCCTATCAGCCGGTGCGCGCCGGCGTGGAAGCGGTCGCCGGTCCGGTCGGTGGCATCTTCGCCGCCCCGGTGCGCTGGTTCGGCCATGCCAGCGACTATGTCGGCGGCTATTTCTTCGCCGTCTCCGAGAACCGCCGGCTCAAGCGCGAACTGGCGGAACTGCAGCCGTGGCGCGACCAGGCCATTGCGCTCAAGAACGTCAACGCCCGCTATGAGACCATGCTGGGCATCCGGCCCGAGCCGCCCGTGGCCATGCAGACGGCACGCTCCATTCTCGACACGCGCGGCCCCTTCTCCAGGGCCCGGCTGCTCGATGCGGGGTCGGCAAAGGGCATCAAGGTCGGCAATCCCGTCATCAATGAGCACGGACTGGTCGGTCGTATCGTCGGTGTCTCGCCGGGCGTCAGCCGCATGTTGCGGGTCACCGACGTAGCCAGCCAGATCCCGGTGCTGGTCGATCGCACCGACGCCCGCGCCATCCTCAAGGGCGACGGCAGCGCCAATCCCCGGCTCGAATTCATGCGCGGCACCGCCTCGATCCAGGTCGGCGACCGCATCCTGTCGTCCGGCGACGGCGGCGGCTTCCCGCGCGGCGTTCCCATCGGCGTCGCCGCCCGCGGCATCGACGGCAGCTGGCGGGTCAAGCTGTTCAGCGACCGGGGGGCCATCGACTATGTCCGCGTCATGCTGTTCGAGGATTTCGGCCAGTTGATCGCCCCGGAACAGCTGAACGCTCCGCCCCTGGCGGCGCTCGGCACCCTGCCCGAGGCGACCCCCGAACAGGCCTCCGCCATCACCGACTCTGCCGCCCGTCGTGATGCGGCGCGCGTGCAGGCCGAGCAGAGGCGGGCCGACACCGCCGCAGCCACGGCCGCCGAGGCCGCCCGCCCGCGGCCTCCGGCAGCGGCAAGCCCGGCCCCGATCTCCCCCGCGCCCGCGCCCGCACCGGCGGGAGGGACCGAATGAGACGCCCGGTCGCGGTTCGTGTGGTCGGGCCGGTGCAGTGGATTTTCATACCGGCCGGCGTCACCCTTGCGGTCACCATCCTGCTCGCGACACCGGTTGAGCTGTTCGGCCTCCACCTGCCCGAGCCGGTCATTCCGATGGTGCTGGCCTTTGCCTGGCCGCTGATCCGCCCCTCGATCACGGCCCCGCTGGTGCTGGTCGTGCTCGGCCTGCTTCTGGATATCCTGACCTATGGTCCGCTCGGCCTTTGGGGTCTGGTCCTGCTGGCCATCTTTGCGGTGGTTCTGGCCTCGCGCAGCTTCCTGATCGGTCAGGATACGGCGGTCCTGTTCGCCTGGTATGCCGCCTGCTGCAGCCTGGCCTTTCTGATGGCCTATGTGGTCGCGTCCCTGTTCGCCCGTAACGCGCCGAGCATCCTGTCCCTGATCGGCCAGGTCGTCCCGACCCTGCTCCTCTTCCCGTTCGCCAACTGGATGATCGAACGGTTCGAGGACGGCGACGTGAGGTTCCGGTGATCCTTCTCCGCCAAGGCTTCGCAGGATCGGACCTGTCCTCCGAAGCTCCCGCAGGGAGCGAAGGAGGATGAGCTCGGAACCCTCGATCTTCTTTTCGGACGTCAATGAGCGCCAGGGCTCCTTCCTGCGCCGCACCTTCGTGCTCGGCGGCCTGACCACCCTGGGCGGACTGGCCCTGACCGGCCGACTGGCCCAGCTTCAGGTCATCCAGGCCGGCCAGTACGCCACCATGGCGTCGAACAACCAGTTCAACTTCCGCCTGGTGCCTCCGCCGCGCGGCCGCATCCTCGACCGCGACGGCGTGGTCATCGCCGGCAACCGCCCCAGTTTCCGGGTGCTGGTGGTGCGCGACGAGACCAAGGACCTGGACCAGACGCTCGACCTGCTGGGCCGGCTGTTGCCGGATACCCTGGACCGGCGCCGGTCCATCATCCGCGACGTCAACGCCGCCCCGCGCTTCTCGCCGGTTCCGGTCAAGAGCGACCTGACCTGGGAGGAGTTCGCCCGGGTCAACCTGTATGCCAACGAGCTGCCGGGCGTCATGGCCGACATGAACGAGGCCCGCTACTACCCGTTCGGCGGGGCCTTCGCCCATGTCATCGGCTATGTCGCCAAGCCCAACGACCGCGACATCAAGGCTATCGAGGATCGCGGCGAGAAGGTCCCGGAAATTCTCTACAATCCCGGCTTCCGGATCGGTCGCCAGGGCGTTGAGAAATCGTTCGATACCGAACTGCGCGGCGAGGCCGGCGGCAACCGGGTCGAGGTCGATGCCCGGGGCAGGGTGGTGGCCGAGGACATCGGCGGCTCCAAACCCGCCGTGCCGGGCAGCGACGTCGTCCTGACCCTCGACGCCGACGTCCAGAACCGCGCGCTCGAGGTCTTTGGCGAGGAGTCCGGCGGCTGCGTGGTCATGGACATCCGCAACGGCGACATCCTGTGCATGGTCTCGGCCCCGTCGTTCGACCCCAATATGTTCGTCGGCGGCGTGCCCTCGCGGGTCTACGGTGCCCTGCGCGACTATGAGCGCAAGCCCCTGCTGGACAAGGCGATCTACGGCAGCTTCCCGCCGGGCTCGACCTTCAAGATGACCACCGCCCTGGCCCTGCTGGACGCGGGCATCAATCCGGCCGAGCGCGTGACCTGCACCGGCGGCTATCGTTACGGCAACCGGACCTTCCGCTGCTGGAAGCGCGGCGGACACGGCTCGATGGACATGCACAATGCCATCAAGAACTCGTGCGACACCTATTTCTATCACCTCTGCAACCGCGCCGGCGTCGACCGGATCGCCCGGGTCGCCGAGGATCTGGGCTTCAACCAGGTCTATGAGATCGGCATCGGCGGTCAGAGCAAGGGCACCATGCCCAGCCGGGCTTGGAAGGCCGACTATGCCCGCCGGACCCGCAATCCGAACCCGGACGCCCGCATCTGGTATCCCGGCGAGACCCTGTCCGTCGCCATCGGCCAGGGGGCCATCAAGACGACGGCGCTGCAACTGGCCGTCATGACCGCCCGCCTCGCCAATGGTCGCAAGGCCATCACGCCACGCCTGGTCCGCTCCGTGGGGGGCGTCGAGCGGCCGTCGGGCGCGGCCGTGCCCGACCTGCCGTTCAGCCAGGAACACCTCAACATCGTCCGGGACGGCATGGCGGCCGTGGCCAATGACGTGACCGGCACGGCCTACCGGGCGTCCCAGCTCGGCCTCGGCGACATCCAGATGGCCGGTAAGACCGGCACGGCCCAGTCACGCGACTATGGTTCGGGCTCGCGCGGACCGCGTGACGCCGTCTGGACCCGCCGCGACCACGCCCTGTTCGTCGCCTTCGCCCCGCACGATGCGCCGCGTTACGCCATCGCCCTGATCATCCAGCATGCGCCGGTCGGCGGTTCGGCCGATGCCGCGCCCCGGGCGCGCGAGATCATGAAGACCGTCCTGCTCAAGGATCCCGACATGCGCGCCCGCATCGAGCGCCCCCTGCCGCCCGAAGCGCTCTCGCCCGCCGGTGCCGACGAGGGCGAACTCGGCGCCGGGCCGGGTGGCGAGGTCACGGGTGTGGCCGCTGACCCGGTAGACCCAGCGCCCCAGCCTGCTGCGCCGGCCGCGAGCGCCGGACCGCGCCCCTATGTCCCGGAGCCGCCGCAATGACCGCCTCGGCCCTGACCCGTCCCGGCGAACGCGACCGCCTCTCGACCAAGATCACCGAACTGGACTGGCGTCTGGTTGCCCTGCTGTGCCTGGTCGCCTTCGTCGGCACCGCCATGCTCTATTCGATCGCAGGTGGCGATTGGCAGCCTTGGGCGATCAAACATGCGATCCGCTTCGGCCTGCTGCTGGTGGTGATGCTGGGCCTGGCCATGCTGCACCCGAAATGGTGGTTCCGTGCCGCCTATCCGCTCTACGGGGTGCTGCTGCTGCTGGTCCTGATGATCGAGTTCACGCCCCTCGGCTATGTCGCGGGCGGGGCCCGGAACTGGCTCAATCTCGGCTTTATCCGGATCCAGCCGGCGGAGTTCATGAAGCTCGGCCTCGTTCTGGCCCTGGCCCGCTGGTACCACAGCCATACCGCCCAGGAGGCCCGCTGGTCCTGGAAGCTGCTGATCCCGGCGGGCATGATCGGTGTGCCCTTCATCCTCGTCGCCAAACAGCCGGACCTCGGATCGGCCATGATCATCGGCCTGACCGGCGGTGCGATCATGGTCGTGGCCGGCCTCAGCTGGCGGGTCATTGCCGCCGGCGCGGTCGCCGCCGCAGCCATCATTCCGCCGTTCGTCATGTTCGGGATGAAGGAATATCAGCGCAATCGCGTCCTGACCTTCCTCAGCCCCGAGTCCGACCCCTCGGGCACGGGCTACAACATCATCCAGTCCAAGATCGCGCTCGGCTCGGGCGGCGTCCTGGGCAAGGGCTACGGGCTCGGCAGCCAGAGCCAGCTGGAGTTCCTGCCGGAGCGCCACACCGACTTCATCTTCTCGACGGTGGCTGAGGAATTCGGCTTCGTCGGCTCGTTCGGACTGATCGCCTGCTACATAGCGATCATATTGATTTCCTTGCGCATCGCCTCCCTGGCCCACAGCCATTTCGGCCGGGTCGCCGCCGCCGGCATGACGGCATTCTTCGCCCTGTTCGTGCTCATCAACGGGGCCATGGTCATGGGCCTGGCGCCGGTGGTCGGGGTCCCGATGCCGCTCCTGTCCTACGGCGGATCGTCCATGATGACCGTGATGATCGGCTTCGGCCTGATCCTGTCGACGCGGGTGCATCGCTATGCCGAACTGCCGAAAGGGCAGGGGTTGTTCTAGGGGCTGGCCGGACCGGCTGCATTTTCCAGCCGGTACCCCCCGTCCCCTCCCCATCTGCGATGGGGAGGGGGACCGTCCGAAGCCTCGTAGAGGCGAAGGAGGGTGGAGGGGCGCGCCCCCCGTCTCCTCCCCGCTTCGCGGGGAGGGGGACCACGCGTAGCGTGGTGGAGGGGCGCCGACCGCACGTCTCCTCCCCGCTTCGCGGGGAGGGGGACCACGCGTAGCGTGGTGGAGGGGCGCCGACCGCACGGTCCTTTCTACCCCTCCACCATCCTTCGGATGGTCCCCCTCCCCATTCGCTGCGCGAACAGGGAGGAGACGGGATGCTCACAATCCGCCGATTGTCAGCATATCCCCCGCCGCCAACCCCCTGACTCCGCTCGCCTTTCAGAATAAACAGCGTCACGAACCATCCGCGCTGGACCCCGTGTCAGACTCCTGGCCATCCCGTCGGTGGGGAGGGCGTCGGATCCAGCGCCCCGATGTCGGCGGGCTGTGGTCGAGCGATGAAGCCCGGGGGACGGATACTCCGGGGGTCCTCGCAGGGGTCGATGGATGGCTCCTGTTTGCTCGCCGCGCGCTTCCCGCGCGGACCGCTG
>NZ_JAIYCP010000015.1 GCF_027487935.1 Brevundimonas sp. | reverse complement strand
TGCCGGGAAGGATCGACACACGCGGCAACCGCACGGTCCCGTCGTGTCCGTTGTGACCGCGTTGTGCTCGCCGTGATGAACCTTTCGGCCCGCTCCAACTGAGCCGACGAACGGTCTAGCGTTCGGTCGTCTCGACCTCGAGGCCATTCGCGTCGGCGCGGACGGTCGTGGAGTCGCCTTCGCGGCGGTCGCCCTCGATGACCACCGGCGGCGAAGGGACAGCGACCTCGCGCTCGATCACGATCGGGTCGGAGGGGACCTCGCGGGTCTCGATGATGGTCGTATCCGTGGCGCGGTCGACGGTGTTGTCTGCCGGCGTACAGGCCACGCCGGCGAAGGCGATGACACCGAGGGCGGTGAGGCTGAAGAGGCGATGGGCGGTGATCATGCTCGGACTCCTGGGGGGAATCCGATGCAAACGGCCAGGCTCTGACGAGGTTCCGGTGGGGCCTCGGCTCAGGCCAGCCCCTCGGCTGCATCCGCCTTCTTGCGCCGCAGCTCGATCAGCCGCACGCACCAGATCGAGAGCTCGTAGAGCAGCACCAGGGGTATGGCGAGCATGATCTGGCTGATCGGATCGGGCGGTGTCACCACGGCGGCGACCACGACCACAGCCATGATGGCGTAGCGGCGACCCTCTGCCATGATCCGTGAGGAGATGATGCCGGCGAGGCCGAGCAGGGTCATCACCACCGGCAGCTGGAAGCACAGGCCGAACGCCAGGATCAGGGCCGTGACCAGGTTCAGATAGTCCGACACCTTTGGCAGCAGGGCCGCCGAGACGCCGCCACCGGTGATCTGCTGGCTCAGCGAGAACCACATGACGAACGGCAGCATGACGAAATACACCAGCGCCGCGCCGAGGGTGAACAGCAGGGGTGCGGCCAGCAGGAAGGGCAGGAAGGCGCCCTTTTCGTTCCGGTAGAGGCCCGGGGCCACGAACCGGTAGAGCTGCCAGGCCAGCACCGGAAACGCCAGGACGATGGCCCCGAAACCGGCCAGCTTCATCTTGGTGAACAGGATTTCCAGCGGCGCTGTATAGATCAGATTGACCGTCTGCCCGTCGACGCCGGGCAGGGGGATCAGCCCCGCCGTGCCCATGATCAGGTCCAGTGGCGAGACGTGGCCATGGGCTCCCACCGACTGGTGAAAGGCCGCCGCCGCCGCAAACGGCTTGACGAGGAAAATGTACAGCGGCTCGGCAAAGGCGAAGCAGAGAAAGAAGGCGAGGACAAAGGCGACCACGCAGATCACCAGTCGCCCGCGCAGTTCGATCAGATGATCCATCAGAGGCGCGCGCGAGGCCTCGATCTCGTCCTCATCCGTATCGAGCCGGGTCACGACTTGACCGCCGTCTTGCGCGGCGCGCGCGGTTTGGAGGCAGTTGTCGCCTTCGCATCGGTCCCGGTCGAACGGGCCTTGGCGCGAGGCTTGGCCGGGGATGCCTCCTCAGCGGGGATGTCGGGTTTGGCCCCCGGCTTCTTCTGCCGGATCGGCTCGGCCTCAAGGGGCGTCATCACCGGCGGGTTGTCGGGCCATTCGTCCGGCGCGGCCAGCATGACGGGCTGGTCCAGCGGCCGGTTCAGGTCGTCGCGGATTTCACGAAAGGCGGCGTCGGCCTCGGCCCCCAGCGGGACCATGCCCTGACCGGTCCGAAGCGCCTGGACCTCCTTGCGCAGCTCGTCCAGCTCGGACTGGCGCGCCATCTCGTCGAAGCTCGAGCGGAACTCATGGGCCATGGCGCGGGCACGGGCCATCACCTTGCCGATCTTGCGCATCAGCAACGGCAAATCCCTTGGCCCCACCACAAGCAGGGCCACGATGCCGATCACGAGGATTTCAAGGCCACCGATACCGGGGGCGAGGCCACCCATCCGTCAGGTCTCCGACGTCAATGCGGGGCTTACGATTTCAGATCTTCTTTTTCGGCATTGGTGCGGGGCAGGGCACCGGCGCGCTCGTCCGACGGCTTGTCCGAATCCGTATCCTTCAGACCGTCCTTGAACGCCTTGATGCCCTTGGCCGCGTCGCCCATCAGGCCCGACAGCTTGCCGCGCCCGCCGAACAGCAGCAGGGCGACAACGGCGACCAGGGCCCAGTGCCAGATGCTCATAGTACCCACGAACCGTCTCCTCGTTCGGGCCCATGCGCGGCCCGTTCAAACACTTGCATCGCATATAGGCGGTTCGGTGGCGCGACGCCAAGTGAACCTGTTAGGAGGCGCGCATGAGTCACGTGATCATCCACACCGACGGTGCCTGCAAGGGCAATCCCGGCCCCGGCGGCTGGGGCGCGATCCTCCAGACCGGCGGCGGTCACGAGAAGGAGCTGTGGGGCGGCGAGCCCCTGACCACCAACAACCGGATGGAGCTGATGGGGGCGATCAGCGCGCTCGAGGCCCTGACCCGGCCGTGCCGTGTCGATCTGCACACCGACAGCCGCTACGTCATGGACGGCATCACCAAATGGATCGGCCCGTGGAAGGCGCGCGGCTGGAAGACGGCCGAGAAGAAGCCCGTCAAGAACGAGGACCTGTGGAAACGCCTCGACGCCGCCCGCGCCCGTCACGAGGTCAAATGGCACTGGGTCAAGGGCCACGCCGGCCATGAGCTGAACGAGCGCGCCGACCAACTGGCCAATCGCGGGATCGAGGACATGCGGGCAGGTTAGGCCGCCCGCACCTTCAGCTTAGGTCCGTCCATCCCCTCGACGATCACGCTGTCGCCCTCTGCCGGGGTCGCGCCCTCGATCTCGGCGACCCATTCGGCACCCGAGACGAAGACCCGGCCACGGCCGTCGACGAAGGCCTGGACCACCTGGGCCCGCTGGCCGATCAGACGGGTGTCGCGGGCGTTGATGTCCGGCGCATCCGATGGATTGACCTTCTGGATCAAACGCCGCGACAGCAGGGTCGTGGCGACGGTCAGGGCGGCGAACAGGGCGACCTCCCCGGTAAGGTCGAGGGGCAGGCCGAGTGCCGTGACCACGGCGACCACCCCGGCGGAAACTGCAGGCCACAGCAGCCATTCCGTCGAGAAGGCCGCCTCGGTCGCCAGCAGGACAACGCCCAGGGCCAGCCAGATCCAGAACGGCTGGGCCGCGTGCAGGTTAGTCAGGGCTTCCATGGATCAGGTGCTCGGAACGGAGGGACGCGGCGGGCGGGGCGGGGTGGTGCGGGGCGGCGCGGGCGGCGGCGACGGGGCGTCGCGACGCACGTCGCTGCGGCCCTGCTGTTGCTCCTTGGCCAGGCCGACCAGTTCACCCAGGCCGGCGATGGTACCGACCAGGCCGGACATCTCCGCCGGGACGATGACCGTCTTGGCTGTCGGATTGCGGGCCAGTTCGGCGAAGGCCTCGACGTATTTCTGGGCCACGAAATAGTTGATGGCATTGACGTCGCCGGCCGCGATGGCCTGGGACACCATGGCGGTCGCCTTGGCCTCGGCCTCGGCTTCGCGCTCGCGCGCCTCGGCGTCGCGGAAGGCGGCTTCGCGGCGGCCTTCGGCTTCGAGGATGGCCGCCTGTTTGGCCCCTTCGGCGCGGGCGATGGCGGCCTGTTTCTCGCCGTCGGCCTCGGTGATGACGGCGCGGCGTTCGCGCTCGGCCTTCATCTGACGCGCCATGGCGTTGGTGATGTCGGCGGGCGGGGTCAGGTCCTTGATCTCGATCCGGTTGACCTTGACGCCCCAGGGCTCGGTCGCCGCATCGATCACGGTCAGCAGGCGCGAGTTGATCGAGTCCCGCTGGAACAGGACCTCGTCCAGCTCCATCGAGCCGACCACGGTGCGCAGATTGGTCGAGCACAGCTGGGTGATGGCATAGGGCAGGTTCTCGATCCGGTAGGCGGCGGCCGAGGCCTCCATCACCTGGATGAAGACGATGGCATCGACCTTCACCATGGCGTTGTCCTTGGTGATGACCTCCTGCTGGGGCACGTCCAGGACCTGCTCCATCATGTTCATGCGGCGGCCGATCCGCTCAACGAAGGGCGTCAGTATGCTGATGCCGGGGGTGAGGGTCCGGGTGTATTTGCCGAATCGCTCGACCGTCATCTCGCGCCCCTGGGGCACGATCTTGACCACGCTGAACAGCAGCACGAAGGCCAGTGCCACCAATGCAGCCGTGAATAGAACCGACATATTGCTGATATCTCCCTGTCCGGTACAGGTTAGCACCCTGTGACCGGTACGCCACAGAAACCGGTCGCCCGGCTGATGACAACCGCGTCATCCGCGCCCTTCAGCGACCGGCGGCGGCCAGCCGGATGATGCGCCGGGTCTCCGACCATTCGATCAGGCTATCGACCTCATCCAGCGCCACGAACCGGGCCTCGAGGGCGTCGTCCCCGGCGACCGGTTCGCCGGACACCCACCGCGCGGCATAATCGATCAGGACATAGTGGCGGCCCGCCTCGGGAAAGAGCCCGTCGACGACGTCGATCAGGCCCGTGATCTCGGCCTCAACGCCGGTCTCCTCGCCCAACTCCCGCAAGGCGGCGTCGACCGCCCTTTCGCCGGGCTCGATCCGGCCGCCGGGCAGGCTCCATTCGCCCTGACGCGGCGGCGTCCCGCGCCGGATCAGCAGCACCGAATCACCGCGCAGACAGACGACGCCGACGGCGGGGACGGGGGTGGGCAGAAGACCGGTCATCCGACCAGCGTGGCTTGGCCCTTTCGCCGCGTCCATGACTTTGAGACAAGGCCTCTATGACCGCTCCTTCGCCTGCCGCCCTCGCCGCCCTCAAATCCGCCCTCGGCGCCGGCGGCTGGACCGAGGATCCCGCTGAGATCGCCCCCTGGCTGACGGAGTGGCGTAACCGCTGGCATGGCCATTCGCCGCTGATGCTGACGCCCCGCTCGACCGCCCAGGTCGCCGCCGCCGTCCGCGTCTGCGCCGAACACCGCATTGCCATCGTGCCCCAGGGGGGCGACACCGGCCTCGTGGGGGGCCAGATCCCCTATGGCGAGGTCCTGCTCTCGACCCGCAAGCTGCGCGCCGTGCGCGATGTGACCCCGCTGGACGATGCCATGACCGTCGAGGCCGGGGTCACCCTGCTGGAGGCCCAACAGGCCGCCGCCGCCGCCGACCGGCTGTTTCCGCTCAGCCTCGCCGCCGAGGGCACGGCCACCATCGGCGGCGTCATCTCGACCAATGCCGGCGGCACCGCCGTGCTCCGCTACGGCATGATGCGCGATCTGGTGCTGGGCATAGAGGCGGTGATGCCGGACGGCGAGGTCTTCAACGGCCTCAAACGGCTGCGCAAGGACAACACCGGCTATGACCTCAAACAGCTGCTGATCGGGGCTGAGGGCACCCTGGGCGTGGTCACCGCCGCGACGCTGAAACTGTTCCCCGTCATGCGCAGCCGGGCCACGGCCATGGTCGGGCTGGACCGCCCCGCCGCTGCGATCGAACTGCTGGCCCGCGCCAAGGGCGAGACCGGCGGCGGGGTCGAGGCCTTTGAGCTGATGAAACGCATCGGCATGGCGTTCGTGCTGCGCAACATCCCGGATACGCGCGAGCCGCTGGACTCGACGCCGCCCTGGTATGTCCTGATCGAACTGGTCTCGGGCGAGCCCGGCGCGGCCGATGCGGCCATGGAGCGGCTGCTGACCCACGCCTTCGAGACCGGCCTGATCAACGACGCCGCCATCGCCCAGAACGACGCCCAGCGCGCCGCCTTCTGGAAGGTGCGCGAGGAACAGTCGGCTGCCCAGAAGCCCGAGGGCGGCGGCTGGAAACACGATGTCTCGGTCCCGCTCTCCCGCATCGCCGACTTCCTCGACGAGGCCACGGCCGCCGTCGAACGCTTTCATCCCGGAGCGCGGGTCAGCGCCTTCGGCCATGTCGGCGACGGCAATCTCCACTATGACGTCCTGTGTCCTCCGGGCGGCGACCTGAAGGGGTTTCTGGCCCGCTGGGAGCAGGGCTCCCAGATCGTCCACGACATCGTCGCCCGCTACGACGGCTCGATCAGCGCGGAACACGGCCTCGGCCGCCTCAAGACCGACGAGGCGCGCCGCTACAAGTCACCGCTGGAAATCCGCACCATGCAGGCCGTCCGGCACGCCATCGACCCGCACCGGATCATGAATCCGGCGGTGCTGTTTTAAGGGCCATATCCGCCTCTGGCACCCTGCGTCGGCCGCCCGGGTTCATCACAACGACCACAACGAAGAGTCACAAGGGACACGACGGGAGCGTGTCCACGTCAGCCCCCGCGGGCCCTTGCCCGCAATCTGAATCGCTTGCGTCTCCCGGGCGGGAGCCGCGGGCCCGCCGGACCCGTCGTGTTCGTTGTGAATCCGTTGTGGTCGTTGTGATGAACCTCCCTCGGCCTGCTTTCCCCAGCGGGCGCGGCTTGCCCCCTCCGCCTGATCGTCCTACCCCTCCGGCTCGATTCAACACCGCCGGAGACCCGTCATGACCCTCGCCCTCTTGTTCCCCGGACAGGGCAGCCAGTCGGTCGGCATGGGGGTAGCGCTCGCCGACGCCTTTGCCTCGGCGCGCGAGGTCTATGCCGAGGTCGATGAGGCGCTGGGCCAGAAGCTGTCGGTGCTGATGCGCGAGGGACCCGAAGACCAGCTGACCCTGACCGAGAACGCCCAGCCCGCCCTGATGGCGGTGTCGCTGGCCGCTGTCCGCGTCCTGAAGGTCGAGTTCGGCGTCGACGTGACCCGCGCTGCCTTCGTCGCCGGCCATTCGCTCGGCGAATACTCCGCCCTGTGTGCCGCCGGCTATTTCTCGCTCAGCACCACGGCGGGACTGCTGCAGCTGCGCGGTCAGGCCATGCAGCGCGCCGTGCCCGTCGGCATGGGTGCCATGGCCTCGCTGATCGGGCCGAAGACCGACCTGGCCCTGGCCGAGGCCGCCGCTGCCGCGGGTTCCGAGGTCGGCGTCTGCGTCGTCGCCAATGACAACAACGCCGGCAACATCGTCATCTCGGGCGACAAGGCCGCCGTGGACCGCGCCATCGAGAAAGCCAAGGAACTGGGCGCGCGCGCCATCCCGCTGAATGTTTCCGCCCCCTTCCACAGCCCGCTCATGGAGCCCGCTGCCGCCGAGATGGATGCGGTCCTTGCTGAAGTCAGCGTCGAACCGCTCCGCGTGCCCCTGGTGGCCAATGTGACGGCCCGGCCTGTGAGCGGCGACTGGAATGAGCTCAAATGGGATATCCGCCGCCTTCTGGTCGAACAGGTCACCGGCCGGGTCCGCTGGCGCGAGAGCATGGAATGGATGGCCGGGGAGGGCGGCATCACCCGCTTCGTCGAGATCGGCTCCGGCAAGGTCCTGACCGGCATGGCCAAACGCATCGCGCCCGACGCGGAGAGCCTGGCGCTGAACACGCCGGAAGACCTGGAAACGTTCGCGAAGAGTTTTTGATACCCCGCCGTCATCCTCGGGCTTGACCCGAGGATCAGCGGTCTGGGCAAGCTGTGCGCCCGGGACGACCCCCAAACCGCGTTCAACTCACTGGCTGGGCGCACCTGATAGTCTGATCCTCGGGTCAAGCCCGAGGATGACGGAAGAAGAGGCAACGATGTTCAATCTCAACGGCAAGACTGCCCTGGTGACCGGCGCCACCGGCGGCATCGGCGGGGCCATCGCCCGGGCCCTGCACGCCCAGGGCGCGACCGTCGTCCTGTCCGGCACCCGCGAAGCCGTGCTGCAGGAACTGGCCGGGGAGCTCGGCGAGCGCGCCTTCGCCGCCGCCGCCAACCTGTCGGACGCTGAATCGGTTGACGGCCTGATCGCTCGCGCCGAGGAGGCCGCGGGAAGTTCGCTCGACATCCTCGTCGCCAATGCCGGCATCACGAAAGACGGCGTGTTGATCCGGATGAAGGACGAGGACTTCCAGGACGTGATCCGGGTCAATCTCGAAAGCTATTTCCGCCTCTCGCGCGCCGCGATGAAGGGGATGATGAAGCGCCGCTCGGGCCGGATCATCGGCATCACCTCGGTGGTCGGCGTCACCGGCAACCCGGGCCAGACCAACTATGCGGCGTCCAAGGCCGGGATGATCGGCTTCTCCAAATCGCTGGCGCAGGAGGTCGGCTCGCGCGGGATCACGGTGAACTGCATCGCGCCGGGCTTTATCGCCTCGCCGATGACCGACGTCCTGAACGACACGCAGCGGGAGACCATCCTGAAGGGCGTTCCGGCCGGCCGGCTCGGCACGGGCGACGAGATCGCCGCCGCCGCCGTCTATCTGTCCTCGGACGAGGCTGCCTATGTCACGGGCCAGACCCTGCATGTGAACGGCGGCATGGCGATGGTTTGACCCCGTTTGATCCGCTCATCCCCGCGAACGCGGGGACCCAGTCCTTTGGGTGATGTGGTCGGATTCCTTGGGCGTCAGCAGGTTGTCCTGAAACACCGGCGTCAAGCTGGACAGAACTGGGTCCCCGCGTTCGCGGGGATGAGCGGAAAGAAGAGGCCAATGATCATCCTTCGCATCATCGCCACCATCCTCAGCGGACCCTTGCTCCTGATCGGGATCATCTGGGTGCTGCAGGGGCTCAACGTCCTGCCGGGCAGTTTCATGACCGGGCAGATCATCTGGGCGATCTACGGCGCGCCCATGGCCGTGGTGGGTGCGGGGCTGGTCTGGTGGGTCAACCGGAGCGGTCAAACCCGGTAACGGGCTATTTCCCGCCTGCGCCGGCGTGCTAAAGCCTCTTTACCCGGTCGGGGTGAGTCTGCGTTCAAGGCTTGCGTCGCCGTCGCCGTCGTCATACGGCAGGATTTGAGACAACAGCCGCTGCGGCGGCCCTGAAAGCAGAGACACCCATGTCCGACACCCTGGAACGCGTCCGCAAGATCGTCATCGACCACCTGGACGCCGATCCGGAAAAGGTCGTTGAAAAGGCCAGCTTCATCGACGACCTGGGCGCTGACTCGCTCGACAACGTCGAACTGGTCATGGCCTTCGAGGAAGAATTCGACATCGAAATCCCGGACGACGCCGCCGAACACATCCAGACGGTCGGCGATGCCGTGAAATTCATCGATGAGAAGCTGGCCGGCTGATCGCCGCCCTTTTCGAACGGCATTGATGGCCGCCGCGGCGGACCCCTAGCGGGGCCGCCCGGCGGCCATTACTGTTTGCGGTCAGGATTCTGTTGCGAGGAGCGCTCATGCGCCGTGTCGTCGTCACCGGCCTCGGTCTGCTCACCCCGCTCGGCTGGGGCGTGGAGCACAACTGGAAGGGCATCCTCGAGGGGCGTTCGGGCATCGGTCCGATCACCAATTTCGACACCGAGGGCTATGGCTGCACCATTGCGGGTGAAATCCCGTGTGTGGACGGTCGCGGCGGCGGGGCCCCGGGCCAGCCGGGCGTGTTCGACCACGAACTGGTCATGTCGCCCAAGGACCGCAAACGGGTCGACGACTTCATCGTCTATGCCATTGCCGCCGCGGACGAGGCCCTGGCCGACGCCGGCTGGAAGCCCGAGACCGAGGAACAGCGCGAGCGCACCGGCGTCATGGTCGGCTCCGGCATCGGCGGCCTCGGCCCCATCGCCGACACCGCCATCATCCTCAAGGAGCAGGGGCCGCGCCGGGTCAGCCCCTTCTTCATCCCCTCGGCCCTGATCAATCTGACCTCGGGACAAATCTCCATCCGGCACGGGCTGAAGGGTCCGAATCACTCGGTCGTCACCGCCTGCGCCACGGGGGCCCATGCCATCGGCGATGCAGCCCGGATGATCATGATGGACGACGCCGACGTCATGGTCGCGGGCGGAGCCGAGAGCTCCATCGTACCCATCGGCATCGCCGGCTTTCTCGCCTGCAAGGCCCTGTGCACCGCCTCGAATGATGCGCCCGAAAAGGCCTCGAGGCCCTGGGACCGGGACCGCTCCGGCTTCGTCATGGGCGAGGGCGCCGGCATCGTGGTGCTGGAAGAATACGAACACGCCAGGGCCCGGGGGGCCACCATCTATGCCGAGGTTGTCGGCTACGGCATGAGCGGCGACGCCTACCACATCACCGCCCCGGCCGAGGACGGGGACGGCGGTTATCGCGCCATGCAGATGGCGGTGAAGCGGGCGGGGATCACCGCTGCCGACATCGACTATGTCAACGCCCACGGCACCTCGACCATGGCTGACTGGATCGAGGCCGGCGCGATCGAGAAGCTGATGGGCGACCACGCCCCCAACGTCGCCCTGTCCTCGACCAAGTCCATGACCGGCCACCTGCTGGGGGCCGCCGGAGCCATCGAGGCCATCTTCTGCATCCTGGCCATCCGCGACCAGATCGCCCCGCCGACCATCAATCTGGATAATCCCGAGCGCGAGACCGCCCTGAACCTGGTGCGCGACAAGGGGCAGCCGATGGAGATCGATGTGGCCATGTCCAACAGCTTTGGCTTCGGCGGCACCAATGCCTCGGTCATCTTCCGGAAGATCGGCTGATGGCGTTTGAGCCGCATTCCGGGCGCAAGACCGCCTTTCTGGCCGCTACGGCCACCTTCAGCACCTTCCTGATCATCGCCCTCGTGGCGGCATGGAGCGTCTTCTATGCGCCCGGCCCGGCCGCCCGCGAGGGGGAAACGACCATCGTCAGCCTGCCCAGTGGTGCCGGGGTCAGTGCCATCGCGGCGACCCTGAAGTCGGCCGGCGTGATCCGTTCGACCGACATGTTCAAGGCCGCCGCCACCCTGACCGGAGCCGACCGCAAGCTGCGCGCCGGCGAGTATGAGGTGCCCAGCAAGACCTCTCTGCGCTCCATTCTCGTCCTGCTGGTCGAGGGCCGGGTGGTCCGCCATTACGTCACCCTGCCGGAAGGCTGGTCTTCGGCCCAGGCGGTCGAGATCCTGAACAAACAGGCCATTCTGACCGGGACGATCGAGGCTGTTCCCGAAGAGGCCAGTCTCTGGCCCGACACCTATGAGATCAGCCGCGGCGAGACCCGCGCCTCGGTCATCGCCCGCATGCGTCGCGCCCGCGACGAAAATCTCGCCCGTCTCTGGGCGGCCCGAAGCTCTGCCACGGTCGTCCGTACGCCTGAGGAGGCCATGATCCTGGCCTCCATCGTCGAGAAGGAGACCGGACTCGCCGCTGAACGCCCGCGGGTCGCGGCCGTCTTCACCAACCGTCTGCGCTCCGGCATGCGGCTGGAGAGCGATCCCACCATCGAATACGGCCTGACCAAGGGGGTGCCGCTGCGCCGGGGTCTCAGGCGGTCCGAGCTGGACCGGCCCAATGCCTGGAACACCTATCAGATCGACGGCTTGCCGCCGACGGCGATCTCAAATCCGGGCCGCGACGCCGTCGCCGCCGTGCTCAATCCGCCCTCGACCAGCGACATCTTCTTCGTCGCCGACGGCTCGGGCGGCCACGCCTTCGCCCGGACCTATGAAGAGCATCGCGCCAACGTCGCTCGCTGGCGGGCCATCGAGCGTCAGCGCGCGGGCTTGCCGCCGGAAGCGCCGGCACCGGTCGCCTCGGCTACGGCCGAAGCCGGGACAACCTCCGGAGCCGCCGCCGTGCCGCCCGGCGTGACGGTCCCGCCGGGGGCAAAGGTCATCCGCATCCCCGCTCCGGCCCCCGCCGGATGAGCGCCATTTCCGGCATGACCGGCTTCGGCCGGGCCGACGGTGCCCATGGCGACTGGACCTGGTCGGTCGAGGCCCGTTCGGTCAATGGCCGCAATCTGGAGGTTCGTTTCCGCGGCCCACCAGGGTTCGACGGTCTAGAGCGCCACGCCAAGGCGGCCGCCCAGGCCCGGCTCAGTCGCGGCCAGGTCACCCTCGGTATCCAGGGCAAGCGTGCCGACCCCGGCGCCGCGGCGCTCAAGGTCAATCAGGACATCCTCGCCCGCTATCTGAACCTGGCCAACCAACTGGCGGAGGAGGGGGCCACCCCGCCATCGGCCCACGGCCTGCTGTCGCTACGCGGTGTGCTGGAGGCCCCGGAGGAGGTCGACGACCCCGAAGCCCGCGCCGCCGTCGAGACCGCCATGGCGGCTTCGATCGATCGGGCTCTCGATGCCCTGAAGGTTTCCCGCGACCGCGAGGGCTCCCAGCTCCTGCCGGTCGTCACCGACTTCATCGACCGGATCGCCGCCCTGACCGCAGCGGCCGAGACGGAAGCGGCCGCCCAGGCCGCCGCCATCCGCGAGCGTTTCGCCCGCCGCATGACCGAGCTGGCTCCGGACGCGCCGGGCCTCGAGGAACGGATCTTCCTTGAGGCGGCGTCACTGGCGACCAAGGCTGATGTGCGCGAGGAGCTGGATCGACTGACCGCCCACGTCGCCTCGGCCCGCACCCTGTTGCAGCAACCCCCCGCCGGCCGGAAACTCGACTTTCTGATGCAGGAATTCATGAGGGAGGCGAATACCCTCTGCTCGAAATCCGCTACGACCGCGCTCACCGGAATCGGCCTCGAGCTCAAGGCCGTGATCGAACAGCTGCGCGAACAGGTCCAGAATGTCGAGTGAACGCCATCCCCGTCGCGGTGTGATGCTGATCGTGGCCAGTCCCTCGGGGGCGGGCAAGACCAGTCTGTGCCGCCGCCTTATGGCCGACCATGGCGGTCTGGAGCTGTCCATCTCCATGACCACCCGCGGCATCCGCCCGGGCGAGGTGGCCGACCGCGACTATCATTTCGTCGACGCCGAGGCGTTCCAGCGGCTGATTGATGCCGACGCCTTCCTCGAATGGGCCGACGTCCACGGTGCCCGCTACGGCAGTCCGCGCGCACCGATCGAGCGCGCCCTCTCGGAGGGGCGCGACGTCCTGTTCGACATCGACTGGCAGGGGGCCCGCGACATCGCCCGGAAATGCCCGGAGGACGCCGTCCGCGTTTTCATCCTGCCGCCCAGCCTCGAGGAACTTCGCCGCCGCCTGGTCACCCGTTCGCAGGACGCCGACGAGGTGATCGAACGCCGGATCCAGAATGCCAAGGGCGAGATCGAGCACTGCGGCGAGTTCGACTATGTCTTCGTCAACGACGACTTCGACCGCAGCTATGCCGAACTGGCGCACATCTATCACGCCGAGCGCAGCCGCCGGTTCCGCAACATCTGGGTGGAAGCCTACAAGAACACCCTGCTGGACGAGGTGGTCTGAGCGGCTTGATGCCGTCATCTCCGGGTCAAGCCCCAGGCTGACGGCGTTTGGGGGCGGAGGGCGCTACACCCCACCCCCTCACACCACCCTCACCCTCGGCCCCAAACCGCCTCCGTCGATCAGCAGATCCGTTACCGCCCAGACCAGCGCATCCGCCCGGTCCGGCGATCCGCCGTCGTCGTCGCCCAGCCCCATCAACGCCTCCTCCAGTGCGCCCAGATCGGCGCAATGCCGGACGCGTCCCTGCTCGTACAGGGCCGCCACCGGCTCGGCCCGCGTCCGCTTGCCGAACCGGGCATGGACCCGCTTCACCGGGCAGCCGACTCCCGCCGATTTCAGCACCGCCTCGACCATCTCCCCGCCCTGATTGGCCTCTGCCACCACCCGCGCGGCATCGAATGTCTCGACCGCCCGCGCCACCACGCCGGCCCAGCCCTGCGGCGACTTTCCCCGGACCGTCCGGTCGGCCAGCACCCAGGCCATCCCGTCCTTCCGCCCGACGACCACAATCCCGCAGGCGTCGCCGCCCGCCGAGCAGGGCGGATCGACCGCGACAACGACCCGGTCCAGCCGGCCAGGCGCCGCACCCCGCGAAGCCACGATCATCTCCATCGTGAACAGCGCCCCATCCCCCTCGACCACCCGCCCTTCCAGCTCCTGTGCGGCCAGCCGTGTCCCGCCGTACAATGCCTCCAGCCCCTCCAGAAACGCCGGGGCCAGATGGGCCGCATTGATCCGCGTCGGCAGGTCCGACCGTGTGAGTCCTGGTTGTTTCAGCAGTCGGCGCAATGCCGCCGTGGGCTTCGGCGTCGTGGTCACCACCAGACGCGGCCGGTCCCCCAGCCGCAACCCCATCCGCAACAGGGCCAGCGTGGCCTCCGGTTTCCGCCACGCGCACCATTCGTCCGCCCACGCCGCCCCGAACTGCGGCCCGCGCAGCGACTCCGGGTCCTCGGCCGAGAAGGCCATGGCCACCGCCCCGTTAGGCCAGACCAACCTGCGCCGGCTGGCCTCCCAGCGCGGCCGCCCGCCCAGACCGTAGCGAGGCAGGGCCCGCACCCCCGACGCTCCCTCGATCATGACCTCGCGCACGTCATGCAGGCTCTGCCCGACCAGGGCGATGCGGCCGGTCCCCTTGGCACCCTCCCGCGCCCGGTCCGCGATCCATTCCGCGCCCGCCCGGGTCTTGCCCCCGCCGCGCCCGCCCAGCACCAGCCAGGTCGTCCAGTCGTCGTGCGGCGGCCTCTGTCCCGGGTGCGCCGCCAACGTCCAGTCCGCCGCCAACAACCTCCGCTCGGCCGGAGACAGGCGGTCCAGCCGCGCTTCCGTTTCCTTCTCCCAATGGGAGAAGGTGCCCCGCAGGGGCGGATGAGGGTCGACTGCGTCCGCGGTGGCCCAGCCGACCCTCACCCTCCCACGCCTCCGGCGCGGGTCCCTCCCTCTCCCACCGGGAGAGGGGTCTTGTCCGCGCCGATACCCAGCACCTTCCGCCTCACCGCCTCGAACGCCGACTCGTCCGGCTCCTCCGCCTCAGCGGGCTCTTCCCCCAGCCTTGCCGCCGCCCGTCCCATCACATCGGCTACCCGCGCGGCCTCGCCCGCCAACCCCATCCTGCCCCCGCGCAACAGCGTGACTGCCTCGTTCAGCGCCAGCCGCGCCGCCTCCCGCGGCTTCAAATCCCCGTCCAGCGGCCCCGCGATCATCTCCGCCGGCCCCGCGTCCGGCGGCCCAGGCGCCATGGCCTCGGCCAGCGCCCGCTTGGTCCAGCCCTGCCGCCCCGCCCGTGCCCGGATCGCCGCTTCGGTCACGTCGAACACCGCGGCCAGCCTCGGCGCGCTCTCGCCCGCCAGATACCGCTCCCGGATCAGGGTCCAGGTCCGCCTGCTGCGGATCTTGTAGTTTCGGCGGGGTCGGAGCGCGTCTGTCTGTTTCATCCCGACAGGATCGCTCCGCCGCTTCCTGAGGCGGGTTTGGGACGCTGGAGCTGGACGAAAGCCGTGTTCGATCAGGCGGTTAGCGCTCGGAATTGTGGTGGCCGCCACCGAAAGGCCAGCAATTGTCTAGGGTGTATCCTATGTCGCGGAAGTCGAGGGCGGGATGTCGAGGTTGTCCTGGGCGGTTTGTCTTGGTCTGGAGCCTGTACCGCGACCGACATCTCACACCGTTCCCTCTCGCTCGGAGAGGGAGACAGCAAACGACTGCCGCCGGCTCAGGTCCGCTTGCGCCGCATGAGGGTGACCCCGTCCCCGTCTGACCCGGGCGGCTCAAGGGGTTGGCCGAGAACCGCGCGTGCGAGCCGCAGGAAGCCGGCGCCATCGACGACCTCTGCCCGGACATCGGGCTCCAGCCCGGCCGCTTCGCAAAGGTCCGCGCCGCCCAGCGTCTTCAGGCTGGACCGCAGCATCTTCCTACGCTGACCGAAGGCCGCTGCCGTGACCCGTTCCAGGGCGGTCAACAGGGCCCGTTCCGGTCGATCCTCACGCGGAACCAGATGGACCACGGCGCTGGCGACCTTGGGCGGCGGGGTGAAGGCGGCGGCGGGCAGGTGCATGACCAGCCGGGTCTCGCAAACCGCCTGCGCAATGACCGCGAGCCGCCCATAGGCATCGTCTCCGGGCGCGGCGACGATCCGCTCGGCCACCTCTTTCTGGAACATCAGGGTCAGGGCGTGCGGGGTCCAGGGCCCGGTCAGCCATTTGATCAGCAGGGGCGTGCCGACATTGTAGGGCAGGTTGGACACCACATGCGCCGGTCCTTCGACCAGCTCGACCTCGCGGACCTTGAGAGCGTCGGCCTCGACGGTGACCAGTCGCCCGGTTCCATCGTCCAGTTCCGCCAGCAGGGGCAGGAAGCGCGGGTCCTTCTCGACCAGCACCACCCGGCCCGCATCGCTCTCCAGCAGGGCGCGCGTCAGTCCGCCGGGACCGGGGCCGACCTCGATCACGGCCCGACCCTCGAACGGCCCCGCCAGCCGGACGATCTTCCGGGTGATGTTCAGATCCAGCAGGAAATGCTGGCCAAAGCTCTTCTTCGCCAGCAGGCCGTGGGCGTCGAGCGTTTCGCGAAGGGAGGGGAGGTCGGTGGGGTTCACCGGTGTGTCATAGCCGGTAGAAGTGGTTAGTGGTTAGTGGTTAGTGGTTAGTGATTGCGGCCTCGACGCTTGCGGAAGGGCGGCGCGGACCGTGCCATGGCCCCGGCGTCCGCCAGCCACTAACCACTAACCACCAACCACTAACCACGCCTCGCCGCCGCCATCTCCCCCGCAAGCCGCACCGCAGCGATCAGGCTGTCGGCCCGCGCCACCCCCTTGCCGGCAATATCGAAGCCGGTGCCGTGGTCGGGTGAGGTGCGGATCACCGGCAGCCCCAGGGTCGTGTTGACCCCGCCCCAGAAGTCCAGCGTCTTGACCGGTATCAGGGCCTGGTCGTGATACAGGCACAGGACGGCGTTATAGGTCGCGCGGGCCTCGTCGTGGAACAGGGTGTCGGCCGGCCGGGGGTCACTGATGTCGATCCCTTCAGCGCGCAGGGCGGCTGCCGCCGGTATCAGGACCTCGATTTCCTCGAGCCCGATCGAACCGCTCTCGCCAGCGTGCGGGTTGAGCGCCGCAAGGGCAAGCCGCGGCGCGGCGATGCCGAAATCGCGCTTCATCGACTCATGCACGACGCGGGCGGTGCGGCAGACCCGCTCAGCCGTGACCAGTTCCGGGACCTCGGACAGGGGCGTATGGATGGTCACCAGACAGGCGCGCAGGTCCCTGGCGGTCAGCATCATCACTGGCCCGCGGGTTCCGCTGAACGGGACGTCAGCCGTCAGTTCGGCGATGAATTCCGTATGGCCGGGGAAGCGGAAGCCCGCGGCGTAGAGCGGGGCCTTGGCGATCGGGGCGGTGACGACCCCCGAGGCTTCACCCGACAGGGCCAGATTGACAGCCTGTTCGATCCAGTCGGCCACGGCCCCGGCGTTGACCGGTTCGGGACGGCCGGGAATGACGGATGCGGGCAGGGGGTGGTCGAGGACGGGAATGGCCCGGCGGAACACATCCGTAGCGTCAGCGGCGGAAAGGACCGGTTCGACCGGCTGGCCCTGCAGTCGCAGCAAGGCGGCGTCGCCGATGACGACGAAGGACGGCCCTTCGAGCTTCAGCGCCGCCCAGGCTTTTGCGATGACTTCCGGCCCCACGCCTGCCGGATCACCCATGGAAAGGGCCAGCGGCGCCGGGCCGGCGCTCATCATTTCATCTCGATCAGGGCGTCCTCCCGCAGGTCGCGCATATAGCGGCGGCCAAGCGTGGCGAGGTTCTGACGGAACAGGCTGTTCTCGACTTCCTGAGGGTTGGGCGCTTCCGCCCCGCCGACCCGGCGACCACAGACGCCCAGCAGGTGGACGCCCAGCGGGGTGCGTACCGGCGTGCTGACAGACCCGACTTCAGCGGATCGGGCGACCTGCTGGAACTGCGGGGCGAGGTTCTGCACATCGGCCTCACCCAGATCTGCGCCCAACAGCCCCTGCTCGGATGTCGCCCGGGCCAGCATGGTGTCGCAGGTCAGCTGCGGCCGCAGGGTCTCAAGTCGCTGGGTCGCTGCGGCGACCTCGGTTTCGGTGGCCGTGTCCGGCAGCTCGACCATGACCTGCTTGATCTGCACCAGACTGGCCGACGCCCCGTCCCGCTTGTCGCGCATATAGACGATGTAAACGCCGCCCTCGACCGGGATGGGGCGGGACAGCTGGCCCACAGCAAGCTGGTCCAGCGCCTGCTGCAGGGCAGGCTGCATCGTACCTTCAACGACCCAACCCGCATCGCCCCCACGTGTAGCCGAAGGTGCGGCAGAGAACTGCTGGGCCACGGCCTGGAAGGGCGCGCCCTGCACCATCTGCTGAACCAGCTGGTTGGCACCGTTCAGCGCGGCCTGTTGGCCTCCAACACGGGCGGACTCGATATAGATCTCGCCGATCAGATACTGTTTCTTGGTGGCAGCCTCGGCCACCTGCCGCATGGCCGCTGCCACGGCGGCGCGGCTCACGCGCGCGCGGCTCTGGAACCGGCCGCCGACCAGTTGGGACCAGCCGAGCTGGGTCCGCAGCTGCTCGCGCAGGGTGCTGGGGCGAATGCCACCCTGGGCAAGGAATTCAACATAGGCGGTGGGCGTGGCACCCACTTCCTGCGCCATGGCCGTGATCTCGGCCTGGACCTGTTCGTCGTCGACGACGAGGTCCTCATATTTGGTCAGTTCCTGCGCCTGCAGCCGCTCATCAATCAGGGCATTCAGGGCCTGCTGCTGGATGGCGGGGATATTCTCCGGCGTCGGCTGGACCTGGGTCATGGCGATCAACAGCAGCATCCGCTGCCTCAGGTCGAAGCCGGTGATGACGCTGTCGTTGACCGTGGCCAGGATGCCATCGGATAGTTGGAAGGCCGGTGCGGCCGGCGGTGGGACCGGCGCGGCCTCAGCCGCCGGATTCAGATTACCCGCGGCGGCCGGCTGGGCCGGTGGCGCGGTCTGCGCCATGGCTGAACCGGCCAGGAGGGCGGCGATCGCCACGCCCGTCATGTAACGCTGCAAACCCATGTCAGTCCTGGTTCCTCAAGCGGCGCTGGTCCGGCTTTTTTGCCGAATTTTCGAACCGCGCGCCCCTGGGGCGCACGGCCGTCAGCGCCCGTCGCTGCGTCAATACCCTGTACCGCCGAAAGTGGCGAGGTTTAGGCGCACAAAGACGCCTTCCGACGGTCCGGTCGGGCGGACGCGGGTGTTGTCGCGCCGGAAGCCGATCTCGAACCGGAAGCAGTCGTCATCGAACAACAGGGCGACTTCCGATCGGGTGATGATGTCCCGCTCCAGATCGGCGATCCCGGATACCGTCACGCCCCAATTGCCATAGACGAACTGCTGACCCGAAAACTGCACGAATTCGTAGTTCCGGTTCAGCGGTCCGGCCACAGGGTTCGAACGGTCGATGATGTAGCTTACGGTCGCCAGGTTGCGGCGGCCCCAGCGCCCGTCAAGCGCCGTCTCTGCTCGCCGGACCTCACCCGAATCGTCGAGCGTGGCGTGACCCCAGCCGCGGATGCGGTCCGATGGGGAGAAACTGCCCTGCACGACCCAGTCAGACGTCCGGGACGCCAGGCCCGTCGGATCATAGAGCCGTCCGGGCATATCGGGTGCGGGCGTCAGGAAGGCGGGCTCCGCCTGCGAGCGATAGCTGCGGCCGATGAACAGGCTGGCCTGTCGCCCTCCGGCCCAGCGCAGGGTGGCGCGCGTGCCGAGCGACACGCGGAACCCGCCCTCATACTGGTCGTAGCCCGGAAAGCGGTCGGTCCGGAACAGTGAACTCTCGTCCAGCTCAAGGGTCTGGCTGTCCTCGACCGGAATGCGTGGGTCGAGGTCCGAGGCGGTCGACGCGGACAGCTGCAACATGGGTTCGAGGATCAGATCGGCCTCGGGGCCCATGCGACGAAACAGGGGGTAGTTGATGTCCAGGCCCGCCATGGCCCGGCCGCGGGAGATGATGCCTTCCTCCACGCCGGGCAAGGGTGGCAGGTCTTCAACGGAATAGAGGTCGGCGCGAACGTCCGCGAAGGGCTCCCAGCGCACCCCGAGCGGAGAAATCAGGGTCCGTCGCCATTCGGCCTGGCCCGAGATCCGTCGGCTGTCGACCCCGGGCAGGCCGGCTGACGCGACCGCAGGGATGATCGCCGGACGCAACACCGGGCCACCGACATAGTCGCCGCGAAACAGTGCGACAGCCGATCCCCGCAGCCGAAGCCGTCCTCCGAGCACCGGTCCCGCCGGCTCCCAGCGGGCCTCGACCAGGGGCCCCACCACCGGCAGGGCTCCGTCAGCCTCAAACTCGTTCAGTGCCGGCGTGACGGCATCGAACCGGGTCACGCGCAGACTCTGCAGGCCGAAGGCCGCAACCGAGAGGTAAGACCGCGCGGTTTGCCTTTCGGCATACAACTGGCTGATCAGCCGCCGCTGATCCCCATAATAGAGTCCGTTGTCCTGATAGGGATCACGGATGTCATATCGGTCGAACAGGGTCTTGTCCGATACGCGCTCGATCGTGAAACCCCAGCGCCAGGGGCCCTGCGGATCGAAACGGCCGTGGCCCAGAAAATAGCTCCGGCTGGTTCGGTCGCCGTATTTGACGTTGCTCTCCGCATCGCCGTCGTTGTCGAGGTCGAAATCCCCGAAGCTGCGATCGTAGGTATAGCCGCCGCGGGCCACGACCGTTCCGTCCACGAACCGGCGACGCCATTGCAGGTTCATCAGGGGCGCGACATCGGTGTTGAACTGTGGGCTGAACAGCCAGTCCTCGGAGGGCGAAATGACCCGTAGATAAGGGATCTCCAGGCTCACGCCCCGGCCTTCGTCATAGCTCGGGGTCGGCACGAGAAAGCCGGAGGCCCGTTCGACGGTCGGATCAGGATGGGCGAAGGCCGGCAGGTAGAAGACCGGCACCCCGCCGACCTGGAACACGGCGTTGCGGTACAGGACGGCCCGCAGATCCTCGTCCTGGACCACCGTTTCCGCCTGGATCGCGATGCTGGGCACCTTCGGGTTCCCCTCGGCATCGCAGATGGGGCAGGGCGTGAAGAGGGCGTAGTTGAGCTGGTTGACGTTCTCACTGCGGCGCACCGCCGTTGCCGCCATCAGGCTCGCGCCGTTGCTGAAGCGGGTGGCAAAATCCACGGCCGCCCCGGCCTTCAGATCGGCATCAAGCTCGAGATGGCTGGCGAAAACGACATTGCCTGCGGGGTCGCTGAACTCAACCTGCCGGTTCGCAGAGGCGATCCCCAGTCCCAGATCATAACTGACAGTCCCGGCCCGCAGGGTCGCGTTACGGAACCGGGCCAGAACGCGGTCGGCACCGGCGCTGTCAGCGGTGATGACATCGCCGTTGCGGACGGTGGAGTCCGCCTCGATATAGACGGCGTCCGGGGTCAGTCCGTCAGCGCCGACCCCGGTCGTGCCGCCGGCGGCCGGGGCCACCTGCGCTAGGGCGCTTCCGGCCAGGCAGGTCCATGCAACGGCAGCCACACCGGACAGAAGCCGGTAGCGCAAGGCTCCCAAATCGGGCGCGCGGCGGACACGCTGCATACAGGAAATCACTCTGAAGGGCCTCGGATCCGGCCAGCCGGGGGGCTTGCCGGACCGATTAGCCGTCTTCGGTATAGAACAGCAAGGTGAAGGCGGCGAGCGCCGTCAGCAAGGGCGGTAGCCACGCCGCCAGCCAGGGCGGGATCACTTCCGCCGAGCCGAAGGCGGACGCCGCCTGGTTGACGAAGAAGAAGGCGAATCCCAGCACCACGGCCGCCACGCTCATCCGCGCCAGATCGCCGAGGCGCATCAGGCGCAGGGAAAAAGCTGCGGCCAGAATCGACATGGCTGCAAACATCAACGGCGTCGCCAGCAGTTGCTGCAGCCGCAGGCGATAGGCGGTCGAGGAGAAGCCCGCAGCCTCGATCCGGTCGATCTGGGCCGGCAAGGACCAGAACGAGGTCGCCTGCGGTCGGGCAAAGCGTTCGAAGGCCTCTTCATCGGCCAGGCTGGAAGGAAGATCCAGCGTGGCATAGCGCACGGCGCGCTGGCCGATCTCCGCGCCCACGGCGTTGACCAGCCGCCAGCTTCCGTTCGACAGGGACGCCGAGTCCGCATCGATCCGCTCCGAGAAGGTCCGCATCCCTTCGGCGTCGTTGGTGTAGATAAAGAAGGTGACGTCCAGCAGCCGGGCGTTGGAACGGTCCTGACGCTCGGCACGGATCACCATCTGGCGCGTATCGTCGCCCTCGCGGATCCAGACCGTCGGGGGGGCTTCCACGCCGGCCGCTGAACCCGACAGCCGCGTCCGCTCGCGCTGGAACAGGCCATCGGCCGAAGCGGCCAAGGGTCCGAGGGCTGTGACGGTGACCAGGCCGAATAACAGGGCAGCGCCTGCGGCCGGCAGTACGAATCGCCAGGCCGAAACCCCTGCCGCCCGCATGGCGATCAGTTCGCTTCGCCGGTTCAGGCCGACGAAGGCCGCGAGGGTGCCGAACAGGAAGACGAACGGCAGCAGCTGGATGATCACCTGAGGCGACTTCAGCAGCATCAGGCCGAAGATCCGGGCACCCGACAGATCGACGTCCGAGCCGACGCCCCGCGATATCTCGACGAAGTCGATCAGCATGATCAGCGCGGCGATGACGCCCAGGGCGATCCCCAGCGACCGGGCCTGCTGCACCAGCACATAGCGTTCGATCTGGCCAAGCCTCAGCCAGGACAGGACCGGCAGGGTACGACCGGTCATGCGAAACGCCCTTTCAAACGCCCGAACAGCCCGCCGACGGCTCGCGGCCGTGGCTTCAGAGCGCGGAACAGCAGTCTCAGGGCGATCGCAGTGGCCATGATCGGCAGCAGATACTGGAACACGTTCAGCCAGCTGTTCCAGGCGCTGGCCGAAACGATGCCGTAGCCGGCGACCCGCACCAGCAGGAACGCGCCTGCCGCTTTGGCGATTCGCAAGCCATAGCCGGTGCGGCTGAAGGGCCCGCCCATGATGGCCGTCAGCGCCATGGCCATGGCCATCAGGGCATACAGGGGGGCGGACAGTCGCAGATGGCCCTCGGCCATCAGCTCGCCCGCCGGGCCGACCTGCTCCAGGTCACGCGGTGACGGATTGAACAACTGGGTCAGATAGAGGTCGGTCGGCTTGTAACGAACCCTGTCGGTTACCTCGGTATATCGAGCCAGCGGCACGTCGTTGCGGCCGAACGAAATATACTCGAGCACCCCCCTCGAGGAATAACGCTGCCAGGATCCGTTCAGCAGCGTGAGATAGGGCTGGCCGTCGATGCGGCTGAACCGTGCCTCGGCCGCGTCCCAGGTCGTAACCCGGTCTCCGTCCTCCAGATAGACAAACAGGTTCTTGAGCAGGCCGTTCTGCTCGATCTGCTGGACATAGACGGTCAGGCCATTCGGTCCCTGGACAAACCGCCCCTCCTCAACCAGCAGGGCCGCCAGGTCGGTCCGGACGGCGAAGGCCTCGGCCCGCGCCTGCCGTTGAGCCCACGGCTGACCGACCGTCGTGACGACAAGGGTGAGGACGGCCGCAATCAGGGCGATCCACACGGCCGGGCGAATCGCCGACCACCGCGTGACACCCGAAGCGAAGACGGCCGTCAGTTCCTGCTCGCGCTGCAGACGGGTCAGCGCAATCAGGGCCCCCACGAACAGGCCGATCGGAATGATGACCGCCAGCAACTGCGGCACGGCCAGCAGGGTCAGCTTGACCATCACCCACACGCTCTGGCCCCGCTCGACAATGATTTCCAGCTGATCGAGGCTCTGGCTCAGAATGCCGATCGCGGCCAAGGCAGCGCACGCGCCGACGACGGGACGTGCGATCTGCCGGAAAAGATAGCCTTGAATCAGGGTCATATGCGGCAGGAAATCGCCGGTTGCAGGCGGCGGGGAGGGAGAGCATCTAATACACACCCGAACGCGTAGTTGGAACTGCGCGCACTTGCACCATCGATACAGAGCCGGGGCGTATCGCCCGGCGGGAGTTGTGAATGAAGATCGAGTTCGTCGCGTCCGCGGACGCCGCTGAGGTTCTGGCTGTCATGGTCCACGAGGGGCGGGCCCTCGCAGGCGAAGGCCCCCGGCTCGACACAGCAACGTCCGGCGCGCTTTCGAAGGCGATGACCGCCAGCCGCTTTACGGGCGCATCGAACAGCACCCTCACCGTCGCCGCGCCCGCGGGTGTCGACGCCGCGACCATCCTGCTCAGTGGTGCGGGTGACATCGCCAAATTCGACGATCTGGCGCTCGAGGCCGCTGCGGGGGCTGCCTATCATGCCGTCAAGCTGTCGGGCGCGAAGACCCTGACCATCGACGCCTCGCACCTTTCGGCCGATCAGGCCGCCCGCGCGGCATTCGCGGCCCGTCTGGCCAGCTACCGGTTCCTGAAATACCGCACCACGCTCAAGCCCGAGAAGACGCCGTCGATCGAGACGATCCGGGTCGTCACGGGCGATGTGAAGGCGGCCGAGGCTGCCTGGGCCACCCATGCCGCCGTCGCTTCGGCGGTCGAGTTCGCGCGTGACCTCGTCGCCGAACCCGCCAACGTTCTCTACCCCGAAGAATATGCGAAGCGGGTGAAGGCGCTCGAAAGTCTCGGCCTCGAGGTCGAGGTCCTGGGCGAGAAGGAGCTCGAGACGCTCGGCTTCCGCACCTTGCTCGGCGTCGGCCAGGGGAGTGTGCGCGACAGTCAGGTCGTCATCATGAAGTGGAACGGCGGCCAGAAGGACGAGCAGCCGATCGCCTTCGTCGGCAAGGGCGTGACCTTCGACACCGGCGGCATCTCGATCAAGCCGGCCGACGGCATGGAAGAGATGAAGTGGGACATGGGCGGCTCGGCCGCCGTCGTCGGCCTGATGCACGCGCTGGCCGGCCGGAAGGCCAAGGTCAATGCGATCGGCGTCATCGGCCTGGTCGAGAACATGCCCGATGGAAATGCCCAGCGTCCGGGCGATGTCGTCATGTCGCTGTCGGGTCAGTCGGTCGAGATCCTCAACACCGACGCCGAGGGCCGCCTCGTCCTGGCTGACTGCCTCTGGTACACCCAGGAGCGGTTCAAGCCGAAATTCATGCTCGATCTGGCCACCCTGACGGGCGCGATGATCGTGGCGCTCGGGCTCGAATACGCCGGGGTGTTCTCCAACTCCGACGAACTGGCGAACAACTTCCTCGCCGCGGGTCCCAAGGTCGGCGAGAACGCCTGGCGGATGCCGATCCCGGCCTTCTACGAGCGCCATATCGACACGCCGATCGCTGATGTGAAGAACACCGGCAACGGCCGCGCCGGCGGCTCGATCACCGCCGCCCTGTTCCTGCAGCGCTTCACCAACGGTGTGCCCTGGGCTCATATCGACATCGCCCCGACTGCCTGGGTCAAGGACAGCCGTAATCCGACCGTGCCCGACGGCGCCGTCGGCTGGGGCGTCCGCACGCTCGACCGGATGGTCGCCGACAGCTACGAGTCTTAAGTCTCTGGGAAGGTGGAGCCGGGTGTCTGACGTCAGTCCCGAAATCTGGTTCTACCACCTCGAGCGGTCGACCCTCGAACAGGTGCTGCCCGGCCTGATGGAAAAGACGCGCGAGCGGGGTTGGCGGGCGCTTGTGCGGGCCGCCGATCCCGGTTTGCTCGGCGATATCGATGAACGGCTGTGGACGTATCGCGATGACAGCTTCCTGGCCCACGGCCGGGACTCAGGCCCCGAGGCGGCAAGACAGCCGATCCTCCTGACCGAAGGGCTGGAGAACCCGAACGCGGCTCAGGCCCTGTTCATTGTGGACGGCTCAGACCTTGGCGACATGAAAGGCATGGAGCGATGCTTCATCATCTTCGACGGACGGGACGAGGCCGCGCTGGCGGGTGCGCGGGTTCGGTGGAAGACCCTGAAAGAGGCGGGTGCGGCGCTGGCCTACTGGAAACAGTCGCCGGAAGGACGCTGGGAAAAGGCGGCCTGATCGCCTTGCTGGCGCTGGCGGCCTGCTCGACGCCGGCTCCGGACGTGCCGGCTCCGCAGACCATCGAGGAGGTCCGGGTCGAGCCGCCGGCCCGGTCGAGCCCGCCGGGCCCGACAGTCGACATATGCCGGGCGGGTGAGCTGCAATGGCTGGTCGGAAAACCGAGGACGCAGATCCCGGTGCCAGTGAATGTTGTGAACCGGCGCGTCACCTGTACGACCTGTCCGATCACACAGGATTTCGTACCCGGTCGCCTGAACATCTTCTTCAATGATCAGAGCGGCCTCGTTGAGCAGGTCCGCTGCGGCTGAGACCGATCTTGGCGATCGCGCCCTTTCAGGCCAAGGTGGCCGCGAGGGCAGGGGAGGCCCCGATCATGCGCTCAATCCTGCTGGCCGGCGTCGCCCTGACGGTTTCGCTCATCGGCCCCGCCGCTGTTGCTGACGCGACCGCCGAACGGGCCATGCTTGACCGGATCGAGCGGCCCCAGGTCTGTGGCCCCGCCGTTTCGGCCAATACGGGGACGCCGGTCGCCGACATGGTCATGGTCGACGGCTTCGGAACCGGAGGCTTTGCGGTCGATACGGCCGTTCCTGAAGCCCAGGCCTGGTTCAATCACGGCGTCCGGCTGCGCTGGGCCTTTGAGCACAAGGAGTCGGTCCGGGCCTTCCGCAAGGCGCGGCTGCTGGACCCGGGCTGTGGCATGTGCGCCTGGGGCGAGGCCTGGGCCCTTGGCCCCAATCTGAACGGCGGGGGCAACGACGACGACAGCCAGGCCGCCGCCCTGAGGGCCGCGCGCGACGCCCGTCGACTGGCGCGGCGCGCCACACCGATGCAGCGTCAGATGATCGACGCCCTGGTCCAGCGCTACGGCGGGGTCAGGGACTCCCGCAGCCGTCGCTTTGCCCAGGCCATGGACCGGATCGCCCGCAGCCATCCGGCGGATATCACGGTCGCGGCCATCACGGCTGACGCCTGGATGCTCAAGGCCGACGAATGGTGGGATGAAGACGGCAAGGCCAAGGACCCCGGCATCACCCGGGCCATGGGTCTTCTCGAACAAGCGCTGGCGACATCGCCGGACGATCCCGGTGCCATCCACCTCTACATTCACCTGACCGAATGGTCGGACGATCCGCACAAGGCCATTCCCTATGGGGAGCGTCTGGCCCGGCTGGCACCCGGGGCCAGCCATCTGGTGCATATGCCGTCGCACACCTTCTATCGGGTCGGCCGCTATCGGGACGCCATGATGTCCAACGTCAATGCTGTAGCGCTGGACCGGGCCTACGACCGGCTCGCGCGGCCCCCCGGCGGGGTGCCCGGCATGCCGCTGCACGGCCACAACATCCATTTCGGCATGGGCGGGGCCCTGATGGCCGGCGGGGCCGAGGAGGGGCTGAAGCTCGCAGAGTGGTTCCTCGCCACCTACCCCGACATTCCGGCCGACAACATGTGGCGGCAGATGGTCGCCAACAATGCCTATGCCAACTACGGGCGGTTTGGTTCGGCTGAGCAGGTCGCGTCTCTGCCCGAACCCGCCGCGACCCATCCGATGTTGGTTGTCAGCTGGCACTATGCGCGCGGCGAGGCGGCGGCACGGGCCGGTGATGCTGCGGCCGTGCGGGCCGAGGCCGAGGCGATCAAGGCCGTGCGCGCAAACCCGTTCTTCGCCTCGGGACCGATGGCGGCCGAGCGGCGCGACTTCACCGAACTGTCCCAGCGCGTGCTTGAAGGCCGTGCGGCGATGATCGCGGGCGACGCCGATGCGGCTGTCACGGCCTTCACCCGTGCAGCGGCGATTCAGGGGCAGGGCGAGGAGGGCGGCGACCCGCCCATCATCTGGTACCCGACCCGTCGCAGCCTCGCCGCGGCCCTGCTGATGAAGGGCGACGCTGCCGGTGCCCGTGCCAAGGTGCTGGAGCTGATCGAGGACTGGCCCAACGACCCCTACAGCTATTTCGTGCTGGCCGAGGCCGAAGCCGCCCTCGGAAATGCGACCGCCTCGGCCGAGGCCCGTCGCCGGTCGCGGATCGAATGGATCGGCGGAGACATGGATCTGAAACTGGCCTGAGCCGGATCAGGCCGGGGCGGCTACGGCCATATTGTCGATCAAACGGGTCCGCCCCAGCCAGGCGGCGGCCAGAATCCGGGCCGGCGCATCCACAACGCCGTTCCGGAAGGCCCCGAGATCGTCCGTGCGCCGGATCGCCACATAGTCGATGCGCTCGAACCCGGCCTTGAGCAGGGCGGCATGCGCGTCGCGCTCAACCGCGGCGAGGGGGCGCCGGGCGGCCGCCTGGTCCGCGGCCTCCGCCAACACCCCGTTCAGTCGCCGGGCGACTGCAAGTTCGGCCTCTCCCAGATAGGCATTGCGCGACGACAGGGCCAGGCCGTGGTCGTCCCGCATGGTCGGAGAGCCGACGATGACGGTGGGAATATCCAGATCGCGGACCAGCCGTCGCACGACCATCAACTGCTGCCAGTCCTTCTCGCCGAACACGGCCACATCCGCCTGGACCTGGTTCAGCAGCTTGGTGACCACCAGGGCCACGCCGCCGAACATTTGTGGCCGGAAGGCACCTTCCAGTCCCTCGGCCGGCCCCCCGACGTTGATGGTGGTGGTCGCCCCGGCCGGATACATTTCTTCCACTGACGGCGCGAACAGCAGATCACAACCCGCCCCGGCCAGAAGCTCCGCGTCCCGTGCCTCCTGCCTCGGATAGGTTCCAAGGTCCTCATGGGCGGCGAACTGGGTCGGGTTGACGAAGATACTGGCGACGACCCTGTCCGCGCGCTGTCCGGCCTCCCGTACCAGCGTCAGATGACCTGCGTGCAGGGCACCCATGGTCGGTACAAAACCGACGGTGAGTCCCTGCCGTCGCCAAACGGTCAGTGCCTCGCGCAATGCCGCGATGCTGCGGACCACCGGAAGGACGCCAGTCTCGGTCATGATGAACGGATTAACCCTTTGGCTTAAGCCTGATTGTGAACCGTGCGGCAGAACTTGCCGTGCCAGTATCGGCTTATGAAGCCCAGCCTCATCACTCGTCCAGTCGCGGTGCTCGCCGCGGCCCTCGGCCTGAATGCCTGTGGCATGGTCGACAGCGATCCACACCGTTTCGAGAACCTGGCCAACACCGTGGCCGCCATCGACGTCGAGGGCGGCCGCACTGCGACGGCCCCGCAACGGACTGCCGCCGGTGCCGGATTGCGCCCGGCCCTTCGTGTCGAGGTCATGGACCCCCACGCCCTCTGGGATGCCCGCGAGGGTCTGGAAGGGGCCGTCGAACAGACGGCTCCGCGAGTGGTTGCGGCCGCCGCGCCCATCGTGGCGGACGCTGCAGTGCGCCAGGTCTCGGCCAGGATCGATGCCGCTTCGTCGGACGCCGGCCTGCGACCGGCCATCGCGAGGGCTCGCCCGCCCGCCCAACGGCCCGATCGGGGTCTTGTCCAGCTCGGGGCATACTCAAGTGAAGCTGCCGCCCGCTCGGCCTGGTCCCGCCTGAAGTCCGGCGAGGCTGCCCGGGCGCTGGACGGCCTGTCACCGGTCTATGAGAGCGTCGAGCTCGGTGGACGCCGCCTGGTACGGCTCAAGGTGGCCGCTCCCGCCGCCGGAGCCGCCGCTGTCTGCGCCGCTGCCCGGGTTGATGACCCGTGGTGCAATCGCCTCCTCTGATCGACGCATCCACAGGCCTCGTCCATCCTTCCGTTGACGTCCGCCGCCATGGACGCGATTCTGCCCGACTGATGCCGCGCGTCTGAGTCGTCGGTCGTCTGAGGGGCGAGAACATCCATGGCTGACCCTGCGGTCATCGTCGTCGGCAACGAAAAGGGCGGGGCGGGCAAATCCACCCTCGCCATCCACATCGTCTGCGGCCTGCTCCACGCCGGCCGGCGTGTGGCGATCATTGATCTGGACCTGCGGCAACGCTCGATGTCCCGGTTCTTTGCCAATCGGGCGGCCTGGATGACCGGCAACCATCAGGTCCTGCCGATGCCGGTCGAGCCCGACATGGGCGACGGCAAGGCCTTGGCCCGGGCCGACGAGCAGGATCAGCTGGCCCGCTTCCAGACGGCGTTCGCCCAGGCCCGGACCGAGGCGGATGTCATCCTGATCGACACGCCCGGCGGCGACACCCTTCTGTCGCGCACCGCCCATGGCCTGGCCGACCAGATCGTGACGCCGATGAACGACAGCTTTGTCGATTTCGACCTGCTGGGTCAGATCGATCCGGTCACGCTCGACCTGCTCAAGCCCTCGATCTATTCCGAGAGTGTCTGGGAGGCCCGCAAGCACCGGGCGATCACCGAGGGCCGTCAGGCCAGCATCGACTGGATCGTCGTGGTCAACCGTATGGCCGTTGCCGCTGCCCGCAACCGCCAGCGGCTTGAGGACCGGATGGAGAAGCTGTCGCGCCGGGTCGGCTTCCGCATCGGGCCCGGCCTGCGCGACCGGGTCATCTACCGCGAGCTCTTCCCGTTCGGCCTGACCGTGGCCGACCTGTCCAATGAGGTCCGGCCGGTCGCCGTCTCCCTCGCCCATGTCGCGGCGCGGCAGGAGATGCGCAGTCTCATGCTGGCCCTCGGGCTGGACGGCAGCGCGCTGGACGCCCCGCTGGACGCGGCGGCATGAGGTCTTGACCCTTATCTGGCTGGCCCTTGCCGCGATCGCAGTCTGGGCACTGGTTCGGCTGGGCCGCCAGGGCGAGCGACGGGGTCAGGGCCACTGGCGCGTCACCGCGACACTGTTCAGCGCTGTCATGATCGCCGGAGCGGTGCTGCTCGCCGCCCGCGGTGCCTGGCTCCCGGCCGTGGCCCTGGCCGGAGCCGGGGTCTGGCTGACCCTGTCCTCACGTCAACGTGCGCCGGCCCCCCGGTCCGAGGCGATGAGCCCGGCCGAAGCCCGCGCCCTCCTCGGCGTCACGGCCGAGGCGACGCCCCAGGAGATCAACGCCGCCTGGAAGCGTCTGATGGCCCGCGCGCACCCCGACCAGGGGGGCACGGAAGGCCTGGCGTCCCGGCTCAATGCGGCGCGCGACCGGCTGTTGAAGCCCTAGGTTTTGGCCGGCTTCTTCGCCGGAGCCTTTTTCTTCGCTGCAGGCTTCTTCGCCGCCGCCTTCGGAGCGGCCTTCTTCGCCGCGGGGGCCTTCTTGCCCTTGGCCGGCGCGGCCGCGGCACGTGCGGCCAGAAGCGGCAGGGCGATCTCCATCGTCATGTCCTCGGGCGCAGTCCCCTTGGGCAAGGTGGCGTTGATCTTGCCGGACTTCACATAGGGGCCGAACCGGCCGGCCATGACATGCACCGGCTCGCCCGATTCCGGGTGGGCACCGAGGTCCTTCAGCGGCGCGGTCGCCGCGCCCCGGCCCGCGAACTTGCCTGCCCGTTTCTCGGCGAGGATCACAACGGCTCGGTTCAGGCCGATGTCGAAAACCTCATCGATGTCAGCGACATTGGCATAGGTCCCGGCGTGCAGCACGAAGGGTCCATAGCGACCGAGACCTGCCGAGATCGGCTTGCCGTCTTCCGGATGGATGCCGACCTCGCGCGGCAGGGCCAGCAGACGTAGGGCCTGTTCCAGCACCAGCGTCGCCGGCGACCAGCCCTTGGGCAGGGAGGACCGCTTCGGCTTCTCCTCGCCGGCCACTGTCGTTTCCACATAGGGGCCGAACCGGCCGATCTTCAGCGCCACCGGCGCGCCGGTCACGGGATCGACGCCCAGGTCACGATCGCCGCCGTCCTCGACGCCCGTCGCGGCCCCGAAGCCGCGCGTATAGCGGCACTCCGGATAGTTGGAGCAGCCGATGAAGGACGACTTCATCTTGAAGCTGGCCTTCAAATGCAGCCGGCCCTGTTTGCACAGCGGGCACAGCCGGGCGTCCGCCCCGTCACCCTTGTCGGGGAACAGGAAGGGCCCGATCGCCGTGTCCAGCTCGTCGATGACGCCCTGCCGCGCGGTGACCGCGTCCGTCGCCGGCTTCAGCTGGCTCCAGAAGTCGCGCAGCACGACCTTCCAGTCGAGATCCCCGGCCGAAACCTCATCAAGCCGGGTCTCCAGCGCGGCGGTGAAGTCATACTGCACCCACCGGGTGAAGAACTGTTCGAGGAAGGCCGTGACCAGCCGCCCGTTGTCCTCGGGAATGAACCGGTTCTTGTCCATGCGGACATATTCGCGGTCGCGCAGGGTGGTCAGGATCGAGGCATAGGTCGACGGCCGGCCGATGCCGAGCTCTTCCAGCTTCTTGACCAGGGTCGCTTCCGAGAAACGCGGGGGCGGTTCGGTGAAATGCTGGTCGGTACGGATGGCCTCGACCTTGGCGACCGCGCCTTCCTTCAGCGCGGGCAGGCGGGTGGTGTCGTCCTCGTCATCGGCACCGTCCTTCGGCTTGTCGTCGCGCCCCTCTTCGTAAACCGCGATGAAGCCGTCGAAGGCCACGACCTGGCCGGTGGCCCGCAGGCCGGTCTGGCCGTCCGGTGTCTCGACGTCGACCGTGGTCCGGTCCAGCCGGGCGGACTCCATCTGGCTGGCGATCATCCGTTTCCAGATCAGCTCATACAGCCGCGACAGGTCGCCCTCGAGCCGCAGGCTGTCGGGGTGGCGCGTCAGATTGGTCGGCCGGATCGCTTCGTGCGCTTCCTGGGCGTTCTTGACCTTGGTCTTGTAGTATCGGGGTTGTTCCGGAACATAGGCCGGGCCGAACCGGTCGGCGATGACCTCCCGGGCCTGGGCGATGCCCTCCGGGCTGACCGACAGGCCGTCCGTCCGCATGTAGGTAATCAGGCCGCCGGTATCGTCGACGCCTTCATACAGTTTCTGCGCCGCCTGCATGGTGCGCTGGGCGGTAAAGCCCAGCTTGCGCGCGGCCTCCTGCTGCAGGGTCGAGGTGGTGAAGGGCGGCGAGGGGCTGCGCTTGACCGGCTTCTTCTCGATCGACCTGATCGTGAAACTGCCGGCCTTGATGGCATCGCGCGCAGCGCTGGCCATGGCCTCGGAGGTGATGTCCAGCCGCTGCACCCGCTTGCCGGCGTGTTTGACCAGCCGGGTCGTGAAGGGCGGGCTGTCAGCGGCCAGATCGGCCTCGACCGACCAGTATTCCTGGGGCCGGAACGCCTCGATCTCCATCTCGCGGTCGACGACGATCCGCAGGGCGACCGACTGCACCCGACCCGCCGACCGCGCACCCGGCAGTTTGCGCCACAGCACCGGCGACAGGGTGAAGCCCACCAGATAGTCCAGCGCGCGACGGGCCAGATAGGCCTCGACCAGCTCCATATCCAGCTGGCGCGGATTGGCCATGGCCTCCAGCACAGCGGACTTGGTGATGGCGTTGAAGGTGACCCGTTCGACGGCCGTATCCTTGAGCGCCTTCTTCTTCGTCAGGATCTCCAGCACGTGCCAGCTGATCGCCTCACCCTCGCGGTCGGGGTCGGTCGCGAGGATGACGCGGTCGGCCCTCTTCGCCGCCTCGGCGATCTCCGACATCCGCTTGGAGGCGCGGGCGTCGACTTCCCAGCTCATGGCGAAGTCATCGTCAGGCAGGACCGAGCCGTCCTTCGACGGCAGGTCGCGGACGTGGCCGTAGGACGCCAGGACGGTGAAGTCCGGGCCCAGGTATTTGTTGATGGTCTTGGCCTTTGCGGGGCTCTCGACAACGACGAGGTTCATGCGGGGAGGGGGCCTTGCGCGGGCTCGGAAAGGGGGCGGAACGTGGTTGGCGGGAGGGCTGCTGTCAATCGGCGCTGGAATTCAGGGTGATCCTGTCGCGGCCAGACCGCCGGGCAAAAGCTCGGCGCGGCCCATCAGATGGAGCTCCAGCAGGGCCGCTGCCACGGTCCCGATCGGTAGTCCCAGCGCGCGGGCCAGCTCGTCGCGGGGTGTCGGGGTGGGGGACAGGAGGGCCGCGACCTGTTCGATCACCGCGGCCTCGACGTCGTCGGGCGCGCCGTCGAAGGGATTGGCGGGTGAAGGTTCGCGCAGGGTCCGCAGGGTGTTGAACGCCCGCTCCACGTCCTCCAGCCCCTCGCACAGTATGGCGCCCTGCCGCAGCAATTCGTTCGGTCCCTGTGACCGGGGGTCGAGCGGCGAGCCGGGGACGGCGAAGACGTCCCGGCCCTGTTCGCCGGCCAACCGGGCGGTGATCAGCGATCCGGACTTCAGTTCCGCCTCGACGACGATCACACCACGCGACAGGCCTGAGATGATGCGGTTGCGACGTGGGAAGTCCTTCGCCTGTGCCCGGGCTCCGATCCGGCTCTCGGAGACCACACAGCCGCGATCGACGATTTGCGCATAGAGGTCGGCATTGTCGGGCGGATAGATGTCGTCCACCCCGCCGCCCAGCACGGCCACGGTTCCGGTCGGCAAGGCCCCGGCATGGGCTGCGGCGTCGATGCCGCGCGCCAGCCCCGAGACCACGACATGACCGGCCTCACCCAGCTGCTGCGACAGGCCGCGGGCGATCCTCTGTCCGCCCGCCGAGGCGATTCGCGCGCCGACCACGGCGATACAGGGGCGGGCCATCAGACTCGCGTCCCCGAGCGCCCACAGCAGCGGCGGAGGCGGATCGACGGCCGCCAGCATGTCAGGATAGTCGGCGTCGCCCAGCACGATCAGCCGTGCCCCGATCCGTTCGCCTGCCTCCATTTCGACGGAGATATCGTCGACCGGCGGTATCGTGTGCCCATGGGTGCCACCGCGTCTTGTCAGGTCGGGCAGGGCCTCAAGGGCCCGCCCGGCAGAGCCGAACCGTTCCAGCAGTTGGCGAAAGGTCACCGGACCGATCTGGTCGGTCCGCGCCAGACGCAGGCGCGCGAAACGCTCTGCGTCCGTCAGGGTCACCGCGCCTTCGCTCCTATTCGCGGCTCGGTCCCTTTCAGGATGCGGGCGATGTTCTCGTGGTGGCGGATCCAGATCAGGAACGCGGACGCCAACGCCAGGGCCAGCACCGGGCCCGACGCCGGCAGTCCTGCCAGCGGCAGGGGCAGCAGGGCCAGCAGCGGCGAGGCCAGGGCTGCGACGAGGGCAGCGAAAGAGGACATGCGGAACAGGACCGCCACGATCAGCCAGGTCGCTATGGCCATCAGGCCAAGGGGCCAGGCCGCAGCGAGCAGCAAGCCCATGAAGGTGGCCACACCCTTGCCGCCCTTGAAGCCGAGCCAGACGGGGAACAGGTGGCCGAGGAAGGCCGCACCGCCCGCGACGGCGGCTATGGCCGGCACGCCGGGGAACAACGCCTGGGCGATCAGGAAAGCCGCCGCGCCCTTGCCGGCGTCGAGGATCAGGGTCGCGAGGGCCAGATCCTTGCGTCCGGTCCGCAGGACATTGGTCGCGCCGATATTGCCCGAGCCGATGCTGCGCACATCCTCGCCCGTCACCAGCCGGGTCAGGATCACGCCGAAGGGAATGGAGCCCAGCAGGTATCCGCCGACCGCGGCGAGCGCGAGCGTTCCCAAGGTTGGGCCGACCAGATCCTGCAAGTGATTCGCTCCCTCTTAGCGTGTGTCGTGTACGATGCGGCCGCCGACGACGGTGAGCAAGACCTTGCCCTGCAATCGCCGTCCGTCGAACGGCGAGTTCTTCGACTTGCTCTTCAGCGCGTCCGCCTCGACCACCACCGGCGCGCCGGGATCGAACAGGATCAGGTCCGCCGGTGCTCCGACCGCCAGCACGCCGGCGTCCAGACCCAGCAGGGTCGCCGGCCCCTGTGTCAGCGGGCGCAGGATGTCGAGCAACGCCAGCCCGTCTTCATGATGCAGGGTCAGGGCCGCCGGCAGCAGGGTCTCCAGCCCGACCGCGCCGGGCGTCGCCTCGGCGAAGGGTCGGCGCTTGTCCTCGGCCGGGGCCGGCGCATGGGCGCTGGTGATGGCGTCGATCAGGCCGTCACGCACCGCCTCGATCAGCGCCTGCCGGTCGCTCTCGGGCCGCAGCGGCGGATCGAGCCGGTAGAAGGTGCGGTAGTCGCCGATGTCGATCTCGTTGAAGCACAGGTGGTTGATCGACACCGAGGCGGCGACCTCAAGCCCCCGGGCCCGGGCCCGCGCCAGCGTCTCCAGAGCGCCCTCGGTCGAGATCTGGTCGACGAGGAATCGCGCCCCGGTCTGTTCGACCAGCGCCAGATCGCGCTCGAGCTGGATACGCTCGGCGATGGCGGGGGCCGAGGACAGTCCCAGCCGGGTGGCCAGTTCGCCCGAGGTCGCCACCGCGCCCTCGCTCAGCCACGGATCGGCGGGGCGGCAGGAAATCAGGGCGTTGAAGGCGGCGGCGTAGCTCATCACCCGTTGCAGGGTGCGGGTGTTGGCGATGACCCGGTCCACGTCGGTGAAATACAGGGCACCCGCCTCATCCATCAGGCCGAGCTCGGCCATGTGGACGCCGTCCCGCGCCTTCGTCGCCGCACCCGCCGCGCGCACATTGACCAGACCGAGGGCCGCGCCGCGTCGCAGGATGAACTCGATCATGGCCGGGTCGTCGATCGCCGGGTCGGTGTCGGGCTGGATGACGATGGTGGTCACACCACCCGCCGCCGCCGACAGACTGGCCGACTTCAGCGTCTCCTTCGGCTCGGCACCCGGCTCGCCGGTCTTGACCCGGATGTCGATCAGGCCGGGTGACAGGCACAGACCCCCGGCGTCGACGACCGTAACGCCGGCCGGCGCGACCGCGCCGCCGCCATGGATGACCTCGATGATCCGCCCGTCCTCGACCAGCACCGCGCCCGGACCGTCGTAGTCCGTGGCCGGGTCCAGCAGCCGCGCGTTCAGGATGGCCAGGGTATTGGAAGCGCGCGCGCTCATGACGTCGCTCCATCCAGCCGCGCCGACAGGGCGGCCAGCACGGCCATCCGTGCCGCCACGCCCATCTCCACCTGATCCTGGATCAGGGAAACGGTCAGATCATCGGCGACGTCGGAATCAATCTCGACGCCCCGGTTCATCGGTCCGGGGTGCATCACCTTCGCGCCCGAATTGGCCCAGGACAGCTTTTCTCGGTCCAGACCCCAGAAGCGGAAATACTCGCGGGTCGAGGGCACCAGCGCGCCTTCCATCCGCTCCAGCTGCAGCCGCAGCATCATCACGACGTCGCAGCCCCTCAGGCCTTCGCGCATGTCGTGGAAGACTTCACAGCCCCACCGGTCGGCGTCGCCCGGCACCAGGGTCGGCGGCCCGATCAGCCGCACCCGCGCGCCCATCATCGACAGCATCGAGACATTGGACCGCGCCACCCGGCTGTGGGCGATGTCACCGCAGATGGCGACGGTCAGTCCGCCGACATCGCCGAACGCGCGGCGCAGGCTCAGCAGGTCCAGCAGGGCCTGGGTCGGGTGCTCATGCCGCCCGTCGCCGGCGTTGACCACGGCACATCCGACCTTCTGCGACAGCAGGGCCGCGGCACCCGAGGCCCCGTGGCGGACCACCAGCACGTCGGGTTTCATGGCGTTCAGCGTCGCGGCCGTGTCGATCAGGGTCTCGCCCTTTGCCGTGGACGAGTTGCGGGGGCTCAGCGCCGTCACATCGGCACCCAGCCGCTTGGCGGCGATCTCGAACGAGGCGCTGGTGCGGGTCGAGTTCTCGAAGAACAGGTTCATGACCGTGCGGCCGCGCATCAAGTCCAATGACTTGGACGACTGGCGATTGAAGTCGACGAAGGCGTCGGCCAGATCGAGCAGGGGCGGGGTAGTCGCGGCGTTCAGGTCGCCGGCTGACAGGAAATGGCTGCGCGGAAACGGCGCCAGCCGCTCGAGAATCAGTTCGGTGAGTGCGGCAGGCTGGCTCATCGAGGCCCGCCTATAGGGCCGTGTGCGACGGAACGGAAGCCGCCCATGTTCAGTTCCTGTGTTCAGATGTAGTTGAACACCGCCAGCAGGACCGGAATGGTCAGGGCGCTGACTACCGTGGTCAGGGCGACGACCCCCGCCATCAGGGGCGCATCGCCGCCCATCTGCCGTGCCATGACATAGCTCGCTGCTGCACCGGGCGAGGCCCCCGCCAGCAGGGCCAGCCCCTGCGCCATCCGGTCCCCGCCCAACATCCCGGTCAGCCAGTACATCCCGACCGGCAGGATGATCAGCTTGATCACGGTCACGGTTAGCATCAGCAGGGGTCGCGACGCGGCATAGCGGAAACTCAGGCCGGCCCCGGCCGTGATCAGACCCAGGGCGATCGCGCCCGGCCCCATCAGGTCGAACACGCCCATCAGAAGATCCGGTTTCGGTACACCGGTCAGATTGAGCGCCGCGCCGGACCCGCACGCCCAGATGATCGGATTGCGCGCCAGCGACGACAGGGCCAGCCGCCAGCCTCCGCCCTGGCCCGCGCCCCATCGCGCGAGCACCAGCACACAGACGACGTTCAGCGCCGGCGCCAGCACGCCGAAGGCCACGGCCGCAATCCCCAGCCCCCGCTCGCCGAACACCGCGCCTGCGACCGGCAGGAAGACGAAGCCGTTCCACCGGATCACGCCCTGGAAGACGCTGGTGAAGGCGGGATCACTGATCCGCAGCATCGGCTTGGCCAGCACCGTCAGCAGGGCCACGCTTAGGGCCACGGCTACGGTCGCCGCCGCCACGGGGCCGGCCGCACCCCCGGCAAAATCCGCGCGCCAGACCGCCGGGATCAGGAAGGCCGGATAGAAGACGAAATAGGTCAGCCGCTCGACCGCCCGCCAGCCGTCATCGTCCAGGAAGCTCCGCCATTTCAGCCCCCAGCCGAGGGCGATCATGGCGAAGACCGGGACAATGCCGGTGAGCAGGGCGGTCATGGCCTCAGCCGGTCCAGTGCGCCCTGCAGAATCCAGGCGGCAGCGGTGCGGTCGACCACATTGGCGCGGCGCTTCCGGTTCAGGTCCAGATCCTCGATCAGGAATCGCTCGACCGCGCTGGTGGACAGCCGCTCGTCCTGGAAGGCGCAGGGCACGCCGCGGATACGCTGCAGATTGCGGGCGAAGGCCCGACAGGACTGGGCCCGCGGCCCTTCGCTGCCGTCCATGTTCAACGGCAGGCCTATGACCAGCCCCGACGCCTTGCGCCCGTCCATCAGCCTGAGAACAGCGTTGGCGTCGTCGGTGAATTTCGTCTTGCGGACCAGCGACAGCGGGCTGGCGATCATCCGCGTCGTGTCGCTGATCGCTACGCCGATGGTCTTCTCACCCAGATCCAGCCCCAGCCAAGGGGTGCCCGGCGGGGTCGAGGCGGCGAGGTCTTCGAGCGATAGAACTGTCACGCTGTGGCGGTAGGACTGGCGAGCCGCCCTGTCAAAGTGCAAGCTGCGGTAACCTTGATACGAGACTCATCCGATGAAGCCAGTGACCTTTCTCGTCGTCCTGCTCGGTTTGACCGCCTGTGACCCCCAGGTCGAGAGCCGCAAGGCCGCCCTGCCTGTCCAACAGGCCGCACCGGCCGCTTATGCCCCCCCGACCGCCACCGGTCCGGCCACTGTGACGATCGCGCCCGCGCCTTAGCGTCAGAATCCTTGTGAAACCGGGACTGGAACGCTAATCCCGCCCGTTCTGGTTTCGGCCAGCGTTCAATAATGTGGAGGGCCGCATGGCCATCGACGCCGCGACCGTGCGCCGTGTGGCGCACCTCGCCCGCATCAAGACCCCGGAAGACCGGCTGGAGCCGCTCGCCGCCGAGCTGAACGGTATCCTTGCCTGGATCGAACAGCTCAATGAGGTTGACGTCGCCGGCGTCGAGCCCATGACCTCCAATGTGGCCCAGCCGATGCGTCTGCGCGACGACGTCGTCACCGACGGCGACAAGGTCGCTGACGTCCTGGGCAATGCCCCGCGCGCCGCTGATGGCTTCTTCGTCGTGCCCAAGGTGGTCGAATAGAATGTCCGACCTGACCCAACTCACGCTCAAGGCCGCCCTCGACGGCCTCAAGGCCCGTGACTTCTCGTCCGAGGAAATCACCAGGGCGTTCGTCGCCAGTATCGACGCCGCCAATCCGCGCCTGAACGCCTTCGTCGTCCAGACCACGGACAAGGCGATCGAGATGGCCCGCGCCTCCGACGCCCGTCTGGCCAGGGGGGAGGGCGGTGCCCTCGAAGGTGCCCCGCTGGGCATCAAGGACCTGTTCTGCACCGACGGCGTCCAGACCACCGCCGGCTCCAACATGCTCCGCGGCTTCGTCCCGCCGTATGAGTCCACCGTCACCGCCAACCTCTGGCGCGACGGCGCCGTCATGCTGGGCAAGCTCAACATGGACGAGTTCGCCATGGGCTCGTCGAACGAGACCAGCGCCTTCGGTCCGGTCGTGAACCCCTGGAAGTCAACGACGTCCAACGCTGACCTGACCCCGGGCGGCAGCTCGGGTGGTTCGGCCTCCGCCGTCGCCGGCGACCTCTGCCTCGCTGCCACCGCCTCGGACACCGGCGGCTCGATCCGCCAGCCCGCCGCCTTCACCGGCACGGTCGGGATCAAGCCCACCTACGGACGCGCCAGTCGCTTCGGCATGGTCGCCTTCGCCAGTTCGCTGGACCAGGCCGGCCCGATCACGAAGACGGTCGAGGACGCCGCCATCCTGCTGCGTTCGATGTGCTCGTATGATCCGAAGGACGCCACCAGCCTCGACGTCGAAACGCCCGACTGGACCCGGTCCCTGAACAAGGGCGTCAAGGGGCTGCGCATCGGTGTGCCGAAGGAATATGTCGTCGACGGCATGCCCGCCGAGATCCAGGCCCTGTGGGACCAGGGCGTCGCCTGGCTCAAGGCCGGCGGGGCCGAGATCGTCGAGATCAGCCTGCCGCACACCAAATACGCCCTGCCGGCCTATTACATCATCGCCCCCGCCGAGGCCTCGTCCAACCTGGCCCGCTACGACGGCATGCGTTTCGGCCACCGCGCCGAGGGGACGACCTCACTGGCCGACCTGTATGAGACCAGCCGTGCCGAGGGCTTCGGCAAGGAGGTCCAGCGCCGCCTGACCATCGGGGCCTATGTGCTCTCGGCCGGCTTCTATGACGCCTACTACGTCCGCGCCCTCAAGGTCCGTCGTCGCATCGCCATGGATTTCGACGCCGTCTGGGACAAGGTCGACGCCATTCTGACGCCCTCCACCCCTTCGGCGGCCTTCGCCCTCGGGGACAAGCAGATCGATCCGCTGCAGATGTATCTGAACGACATCTTCACCGTCACCGCCAACCTCGCCGGCCTGCCGGGGATCTCCGTCCCCGCCGGCCTCGACAAGGGCGGGCTGCCGCTGGGTCTTCAGGTCATCGGCAAGGCGCTGGACGAGGCGACCGTCTTCCAGGTCGCAAGCGCGCTGGAAGACGCGGCCGGGTTTGTGGCCCGGCCGGAGAAGTGGTGGTGAGGAAAAGGTCCCTCTCCCCGCAAGGAGAGGGATCCGGAAGCCCTAGGTGGCCGGCAGGGCCTTCAGGTCGGCATCGATCGCGGCGATGAGTTCCGGTGTCAGGACGCCGTTCGACGCCGGAGCTACCTGGGCCAGCGTCATGTCCTGAAACTGCGGCAAGGCAGGGTGTTGTGAAATGCCGGGCAGATGCTTTTCCAGCACGGCGCGGGTCTGCGCGTTGGCGATCAGGTCCTTGATCGGGCTGGCGATCGTCGGCCGGGCAGCGGCCGGAGCCGGCGCGGCCGGGGGCGGCGTCTGGGTCTGGGCGAGGGCAGTGCCCGCGACGGCGGCGAGGGCGATCGAGGCGAGGGCAGCGGCGAGTTTTGACATGGTTTCCTCCGGGATTGAGGCACCAGCTAAGCGTCTTTTCGTGACGCTCTCAAGACCGGAACTTTCCTCAAGGCCGACTGGACGCTAGGACAGGCCCATGACCGACACAGCGACCTCTCTGTCCAAACTCATCCAGGGCCGCACCGGCGCCTGGGAAATCGTCATGGGCCTGGAAATCCACGCCCAGGTGGCCTCCAAGGCCAAGCTGTTCTCGGGCGCTGCCGTCGGCTTCGGCGCAGGCCCGAACGAGCAGGTGTCGCTGGTCGACGCCGGCTTCCCCGGCATGCTGCCGACCCTGAACAGCCACTGCGTCGAACAGGCGGTCCGTACCGGCCTGGGCCTCAATGCGCAGATCAACAGGCGCAGCCAGTTTGACCGGAAGAACTATTTCTACCCCGACCTGCCCACCGGCTATCAGATCAGCCAGCTCTATTTCCCGATCGTCGGCGAGGGCGTCGTCGAGGTCGAGGCCGAGGACGGCTCCTTCTTCAACGTCGGCATCGAGCGCCTGCATCTGGAACAGGATGCGGGCAAGCTGATCCACGACCTGTCGCCGACCGAGAGCTATGTCGACCTGAACCGCGCCGGCACGGCCCTGATGGAGATCGTGTCGCGTCCGGACATCCGTTCGCCCGAAGAAGCCGTGGCTTACGTCAAGAAGATCCGGACCATCCTGATCTATCTCGGCACCTGCGACGGCGACATGGAGAAGGGCAATCTCCGCGCTGATGTGAACGTCTCGGTCTGTCGCGAGGGCCAGTATGCGAAGTTCAAGGCGACCGGCGACTTCAGCCATCTGGGCACCCGCTGTGAGATCAAGAACGTCAATTCGTTCCGCTTCATCTCCCAGGCCATCAACTATGAGGCCCGGCGCCAGATCGAGATCCTGGAGGACGGCGGCAAGGTGACCCAGGAGACCCGCCTCTACGACCCCACAGCCGGCGAGACCCGTTCGATGCGGTCCAAGGAAGAGGCGATGGACTATCGCTATTTCCCGGACCCCGACCTGCTGCCCCTGGAGCTGGAGCAGGCCTGGATCGACGACATCAAGGCCAATCTGCCTGAGCTGCCCGACGCCAAGCGCCGCCGCCTGATGGCCGACTACGGCCTGTCGCAATACGACGCCGTGGTCCTGATCTCGGAACAGGCCAAGGCCGACTATTTCGAGGCCGCCGCCAAGGGCCGGGATGCCAAATTGGTGTCGAACTGGGTGACCAATGAGCTGTCGGCCCGTCTCGCCGCGGACCACCTCGACTTTGACCAGAGCCCGGTCCCGGCCGCCCATGTCGCCCAGCTGGTCGAACTGATCGAGGCCAATGTCATTTCGTCGAAGATCGCCAAGGAAGTCTTTGACCACGTCTGGAACGGCGAAGGCTCGCCCGCCGAGGTCGTCGAAAAGCACGGCCTGAAACAGGTCACTGACACCGGGGCGATCGAGCGGGCCATCGACGAGATCATCGCCGCCAACCCCGACAAGGCCGCCGGCGTCGCCGAAAAGCCCCAGTCGCTGGGCTGGTTCGTCGGCCAGGTCATGAAGGCCACCGGCGGCAAGGCCAATCCCGCCGCGGTCAACGACATCCTGAAGGCCAAGCTGGGGCTGTGACCCAATGCCGATGTTCGACAACGTTCAGATTCGCTCGACTCCCGTTACGGACGCGGCAGGCTACGGCGGGGCCGAGGGTGTTGTGTTCGGCTTGACAACCGTAAGCCTGACGAACGTCGAGGTCATCGGTGATGCGGAAGACGACTGCGCCATCAATGTCGACTTCGACCGAACGCTTCCGTCAGCCTGGTTTCAGCCGTCGCTGGTTGAAGTCACGGGTCAGTCTGAATCAACGATTTCGATAGGTGGGGCAGAATTCCAGAGGCCTGACGGGGGCGGTGAATGGATCCAGGTCAGGACGCGGCCTTGGTGGAGGTTCTGGTCGCGCCAGTGAGCAGGTCGCTGACGCCGTGCTTTGTCGCCGGCCGCCAATGTCTAGGCCGTCATCCTCGGGCTTGACCCGAGGATCAGACCGTCCGGTGCTGCGTAGTCGGGCTTGGAGTCGCTGTCGCGTGGGCATTCTCAATCGCCCAGCCTCGCCCGTCTTTTGATCCTCGGGTCAAGCCCGAGGATGACGGGGAGACTGGGCGAGCCCGGAAGTCTACTCAAACAGCTCCCCGCTCGCCTCCGCCCCCTCCACAACCTCCCGCGCCAGTGCCCGGGTCACCGGCCTGTGCAGGTCATCCAGCCGCTCGACCACATCCGCCGCCGCCGCGGCCGACCGGTCGATACGGCGCACAAGATAGGGCACGACATCCTTCTGCGGACGAATGCCGCGCTCGGCGAACCGCGCGGCCAGCATGGCCGACAGGACCGCATCGTCGGGAACCTCCATCGGCACACTGATGACCGCATCCAGCCGCGAGCGCAGGTCGGGCAGGGTGGCCTCCCAGCTGGACGGCGCCGACCGCGCCACCATCAACAGGGCCCCGCCCGGTGACTGGGCCAGGTTGATCAGGTGGAACAGGGTCTCGTCGTCCACGTCCCGGGCCGGGTCCAGCAGCACCGGCCGCCCCTCCAGCCCCAGCGGATCGATCAGCGCGGCCTCGGCGCCCTGGATGGCCACTGCCCCGACCCGTTCGGCCCAGATCTGTCCCAGCCGGCTCTTGCCGCAACCGGCCGGCCCGCAGATCGCCATCACCCCGCCGATCAGATTGGGCCAGTCCGCCAGCGCCTCGACCGCCGCCCGGTTGCAGTCCGACACGACGAAACCCTCGGCCCCCTCGGGCAGGTCGCGCTGCAGCGGCAATCGCATCTGGTCGGCGGGCGAGGGGCGGGCGGTCATCGGCTCCCTCATAGCAGACGGGGGACGGGACGGCTCGCACGCCCGTGGACAAGGTCACGCGCCTGTGGACGCGCGGGCTGTCTTCCCGACCCCGATCTTCAGCGTCTTCCCGACCCCCGATGCTGCCGTCTTACCCCATCAATCGGTCCAGCCCGGGCCCGAACAGCGCCTGCGTCCGTTCCTGACGCAGGGTTCGGCTAGCCTCGGTTGATCAACAGCGCGGCGAAGGGGCGAATGTATCGACAAGACAGCTTTTCTGGATTTTCGGACGGGTCGTGTCTTTTGACCCCTGTCAGGCCGCAAACCTTGACTTTCCGGGGCGATGATGCGCCCTTCCGCCCTCCCGAATTGCGCCGTTTGCGGCCTGTAATCCAAGACGAACCGACCATGCACGCCTACCGCTCCCACACCTGCGGCGCCCTCCGTCTGGCCGATGCCGGATCCAGCGTCCGCCTCTCCGGCTGGGTCCACCGCAAGCGCGACCACGGCGGCCTGTTGTTCATCGACCTGCGCGACCACTACGGCCTGACGCAGTTGGTGCTGCACCCCGAGACGCCGGGCTTCGAGGCCGTCGAACGCCTGCGCGCCGAGAGCGTCATCCGCGTCGACGGCGAGGTCGTGGCCCGCGAGGCCTCGGTCGTGAACGCCAACCTGCCGACCGGCGAGGTCGAGCTGCGCGTCACCGGCGTCGAGGTCCTGTCCGAAGCCGCCGAACTGCCCCTGCCGGTCTTCGGCGAGCCCGAATATCCCGAGGAAATTCGCCTCAAGCACCGCTACCTCGATCTGCGTCGCGAGACCCTGCACAAGAACATCGTGCTGCGCTCGCGTGTGATCTCCTCGATCCGCCAGCGCATGGTTCAGCAGGGCTTTCTCGAATACCAGACCCCCATCCTGACGGCCTCGTCGCCCGAAGGCGCCCGCGACTTCCTCGTTCCGTCGCGCCTGCATCCGGGCAAATTCTACGCCCTGCCGCAGGCCCCGCAGCAGTTCAAACAGCTCCTGATGGTCTCTGGCTTCGACCGCTATTTCCAGATCGCCCCCTGTTTCCGCGACGAGGACCTGCGCGCTGACCGGTCGCTGGAGTTCTACCAGCTCGACGTCGAGATGAGCTTCGTCACGCAAGAGGATGTTTTCGCGGCCATCGAGCCCGTCATGCATGGTGTGTTCGAGGAGTTTGCCGACGGCAAGACGGTCGACCCCTATCCCTTCGTCCGTATCCCGTATCGGGAGGCCATCTCCCTGTTCGGCACCGACAAGCCGGACCTGCGCAACCCGATCGAGATGAAGGACGTCTCGGACCATTTCCGCGACGGCGGCTTCGGCCTGTTCAACAAGATCCTCGGGGCAGACGCGAAGAACGCTGTCTGGGCCATTCCCGCCCCGACCGGCGGCTCGCGCGCCTTCTGCGACCGGATGAACAGTTGGGCCCAGGGCGAGGGCCAGCCGGGCCTCGGCTACATCTTCTGGTCCGAGGACCAGGGAAGCTGGGGCGGTCCGATCGCCAAGAACCTCGGTGCCGAGGCGACCGACGCCCTGATGAAGTCCCTGGCCATGGGCAAGGGTGACGCCGCCTTCTTCGCCGCCGGCGATCCGTCGGTCTTCTACAAATTCGCCGGAAACGCCCGCACCAAACTGGGCCAGGACCTGAACCTGATTTCGGACGACGAGTTCAAATTCTGCTGGATCGTCGACTTCCCGATGTTCGAGTGGAGCGAGGAAGAAAAGAAGGTCGACTTCTCGCACAACCCCTTCTCGATGCCGCAGGGCGAGATGGAGGCCCTGACCACCAAGGACCCGCTCGATATCCTCGCCTACCAATACGACATCGTCTGCAATGGCTATGAGCTCTGCTCCGGCGCGATCCGGAACCACAAGGCCGACATCATGCTCAAGGCCTTCGAGATCGCGGGCTATGACGCCTCGGTCGTCGAGGACCAGTTCGGCGGCATGCTCAACGCCTTCCGCTATGGCGCGCCGCCGCACGGCGGTCTGGCCCCCGGCATCGACCGGATCGTCATGCTGCTGGCCAACCAGGTCGCGATCCGCGAGGTCATCGCCTTCCCGCTGAACCAGCAGGGTCAGGATCTGCTGATGAGCGCGCCGTCCGATGCGGCCGAGCGGCAGTACAAGGAGCTACACATTCGCGCGGCCCTGCCGCTGAAGGTCTGACGCCGGAAATCAGCGGTCGCTGCTACTGACGACCGTGTTTCGCGAGCGGGGCGGTACCGGTGGTGTCGGCGCTGCAGGCGGGGCGACCCGCACAATGCTGACGCCGCGGCAGACCCGGACGGTCAGTCGGCCGGGCAGGCGGGTCGCCGCGTCGCCGCAGGCACGGCTGATCTGCGACTGGCTCAGGCCCTCGGCTCCGGACAGGTCCGCACCCCGGATGTCGGTCCGGGCCATGGAAGCTCCTTCGAAGTCTGCACCGCCGAACCGGCCTCCGGTCAGGCGGGCCCCGTTCAGGATCGCATTGCTGAAGTCGGCCGAGCGGAAATCCCCGTTTGTCAGGTCGGACATGGCGATTTCCGCGTCGGAGAAGTCCGCCGATCGGGCATTCACGTTGGCCAGAGTGACGGCGTTCAACTCGGCCGCGCTGAGGTCTGCGCCGGTCAGGACCGCGCTGTTCAGATTGGCTCCATCCAGAGCAGCCCCTGTGAGATCTGCTCCCGCAAGACGCACCCGCACGAGGGTCGCGCCGATGACTTCTGCGCCCGTCAGGTCCGAACCCGAGAAATTGGCCCCGGTGAAATTTGCTCCGACCATCTCTGCGCCCGACAGGTCAGCCCGGCTGAAGTCGCTGCCGGAGAAGTTCGACCCGGTCAACTCGGCGCCCCGCAGATTGGCACCGACCAGGGTGGCGTTAGTGAAGACTGCGCCGGTAAAGGCCGCGCCGGTGAGATCCCGGCCAGACAGCTCGCAGCGATTGCAGCTGCCACCCAGCGACACCATGCGGGCGACGTCCCGATCCTGGTACTGGAACTGCAGCTGGGTCTCGGCCCCGGCCGGACCCGCCAGAACGACAAAAGCCATCGCCGCGGTGAACGCAAGGCCAGCGGGCTGGAGACGACGGGACAGGGAGGAAGCGGACTGTTTCACGCCTCTTTCATGACCTCAAACCCATGCCAGCCCTACTTAATTCCCTGTAAGGTCCATGGGCCTCTGGCAGAGGGGAATGGACAGGCCGACGGGCAGCCGGGTCGCCTCGTCGCCGCAGGCCTGATCAAGACGATCTTGGGTCAGTCCAGTAGCGCCTCGCATCGACGCGCCCGAGAAATTCACCCCCGAGAGGTTGGCTCCCGAGAAGGACGATCCGTCCAGGTAGGCCCCCACAAAGCTGGCATTGGTCAAGTCAGCACCCGAGAAGTGCGATCCGGAAAAAACGCCGCCATAGGCCTCTACGTCCCGCAGATCCGCGTTGGTGAACCGGGTCCGGTTCATCACCGCGAGGCTCAGGTCTGCCTGCCGCAGTCTTGCCCCGGACAGATTCAGTCCACGGGCTTCCAGGCCCGAAAAAGCGCCCTGGAACAGGTTGCAGCCCGCGCAACTGGATCCCCCGCGCACCCTCGCGATCTGGCTCGCGTTCTGGGCGACCGCAGGCAGGGCGACGGCGGCGAGGGCGGCTACGGTCAGGATCAGTTTCATCGCGGGCTCCGGTCTCGGCCTCAGGTGCGGACAGAACGGTTTCACGATGACACCAAAAAGTTGACTAACCCTGCATCGAAGGGGCTGCCCCGCAGGTATCGCAGATCCAGCCGGCGCCGCGCTGCTGAAGCGAGAAGTCACCACAGGCCGGGCAGGCCACCGCCTCGTTGGCGACAGGGGCTACCATCGGCATCTCCCGCTTCTGACCAAAGGGCAGGACCACCAGATTGTCCGTTGCGGTACCGCGCGCGAAGCCCTTGGAGATGAAACGGGCGGCCGGCACGGCTTCCGGTGTGTTTGCATCGCCTTCCAGTGCGCCCAGACCGTTGCCGCTGAGCGGATCGGGTGCCGCATTGGCCAGCTCATGCCGATCCAGATAGGAGACGCCGAGTTCCCGGAAAATGTAATCGAGGATCGATGTCGCCGACTTGATTGAATCATTCCCCGTGACGGTCCCGGCCGGCTCAAAACGGGTAAAGACGAAGGCATCCACGAACTCTTCCAGCGGAACGCCGTACTGGAGGCCTATCGAGATCGCTATGGCGAAGTTGTTCATGAGTGAGCGGAACGCAGCCCCCTCCTTGTGCATGTCGATGAAGATCTCGCCGAGTTCTCCGTCTTCATATTCGCCGGTGTGGACATAGACCTTGTGCCCACCGACAGCTGCCTTCTGGATGTAGCCCTTGCGGCGGTCGGGCAGTTTGCGGCGCGTGCGGTCTCGCTCGACCACCTTTTCCACGATCCGTTCGACGGCTCTTGCTTCCGGCTCCCAGCGGCGGGGTCTCGATGCCGGCTCGGCCTCGACCAGATCGAGCAGCGGCCCGGAAGGCGGTGCGGCCCTTTTCAGCCGGATGGCGCGCCTGCTTTCCCGTGCGGCGTCTGACATGAGCCGCGCAGCTTGGGCCGGTGTGGTGCGCCAGTCGATGCGGACTGGAGCGATGTCCGGGATCGCACTGATCGTATCCAACCTGGCGCGGAGACCAGCCTCGAAGCTCGCCAAGTCCGCCAGGATCGACTGAAGTCCATCCGGAGCGCCGCTCCAGCCGGCCAGATCACCGTGGCCGAAGGTCCAGGCCTGCGCCAGGGCGATGTCGTTGGCGGAAAAACCCAGCTGAGGCAGGAGTTCGCCGGCTGCGCCATCGAACCCCAGCACATCTCGTAGAAAACCGGCGTCAAGGGTCGGCGACCGGAATGCATCAGCCAGGGTCCCGACCTGAGTGAGGGCCTGTTCCAGCCCGTCGAGCTCTACATCGGTAAAGCCCCTTGCCCGCAAGGCCGAATGATCGATCCCCGGCGCTTCAAAAAGGGTTTGATGTCCGAAAAGCCAACGCTCAGCGGCTTCGACATCGCCGCCCAGATGAGCAATCGCAGCGGCCACCGAGGATCGCAGGCGTTGTGACACGCTTCCATCCGCGGTCTGCCAAGTCTCGAAAACCGAAAGCGGCGTCAGACCCAGCCGGAGACCGGCCTCGCTGTCATCGACGAACAGGGAGACCGTTACATCGCCTGCCGCCGATTGGACGCCTTTCGCAAGTTCATCGACCCAGGAGATCTCGCTTGATGGGGCGCTGCCAAGCACGTGATCGGCCAGTCCTCCGAGCCCTATGGCCACGACCGGATTTCCAGCCCCTGAGAGGGCTGTCGTCCAGAGGTGGACCAGTTCTGAGAGTACGGGTTCAAACTGCGGCCCGACGGCCTGCTTCAGCGCGGAAAGAGAAAGAAGGACCGCCGGGACCCTGGGAGAGCTGGACACGGCCTCGGCAGTTTCCGGGTCGAATACCAAAATCAGGTCACCGTCCAGACCGGCCTCAGCGGCTGCCAGGGCTTCGGGCGCGCCGGAGGCGACCATGGCCCGGTCGGCGAGCGCCAGGAGTGGAGGTGCAGGCAACAGTGGCGGCTGAGCGACGTCGAACCGCTCACCCTGAATGGCCCGAACAATGTCTGGGTCGGCGGCTCCCATGCTTCTTGCGGCAAGGGCAGCCCGCATCAGGGCGGGATTTTTCAGCGGGTCGCCGCAGTCGCTACGCTGGCCTTCACAACGGTACACGGCGTCAGTCACCCGTTGGAGTCCCGCCGCTGCGGCATCAATGGCTCCGGCAGCCAGTCGTTGGCCCCTTCGCAGCGCTGAGGCTGCCCGAAGCCTTCGGGATGCGTCGGGCTCAGACAGATCGGTCACGCTGGCCGAAATCTGCGTTGGGCGTGAGGGTGTGGCCAGTCCCAGCAGCATGGTTGCTGCGAGGCTCTCTGCCTTCGCGGGGTCAAAACGGCGGGCCCAGGCGAGCATGACTTCCACAAGGCCATCATCGCTTTCCCAACGAAGCCCTTCGGCGTCGGCCCAATCCAGCCATGCCTCGACCTGGACATCTGGCCAGCCCTCAGGCGCGCGCACACTGACAATGCGGTTCGCTCGCTCAATCTCACGAACCGGCCGATCCATCGAAGCGGCTTGGAAAGCGAATGGAAAGCGCATGCGGCGGTCCCGTATTTGGCCTGTCTGTCAGGTTAGCGGGCTGTCCGCCTGATCGGCAATAAATCTGGCGTGTCTTTGCTCGGTTACCCCCAAGATGTTGAGGTGAAAGCTGTGTGCGTGGTGCTGGACGCAGGCGTCACCGCTTTCTATGATACGTTCACCAACGCCGGCCTTCGCCGAGCGACCAAGCTTGGGTGGACTTCCGACGTGCTAGGCAGGATTTTCGGCTGGACCAGCGGTGCCACCATCGGCACCTTCTTCACCATTGCCAAGCGTGGCGAGCACGTGGGCACGGATGAGTTCGGGAACCGCTACTATCTGTCGCGCGACCGCTCCAGCTATGATGGTCGGCGTCGTCGTTGGGTGACTTACAATGGCTATGCCGATGCGTCGAAGGTGCCGCCGGACTGGCATGGCTGGCTGCACTATACCTTTGATGAACTGCCGACAGATCAGCCATTGCCGAGACGCAAATGGGAAGAAGATCATCTGCCCAACCTGACCGGCACGCCGATGGCGTGGCGGCCGAAGGGCTCGCTGGTTGCTGATGGCGTCCGGCCACCCGCGACTGGCGACTATCAAGCCTGGCGTCCCGAATGAAACTCCGGGGCGCGATCCTTGGAGGGGTCACGGCTGTAACCCTGTTGGTATCCGGTGCGGTTCTGGCCGCCGTTATCAATGAGTTGCCGCAGGACGCGGTCCCGATCGAGGAGCCAACTGCTGCCTTGAACCGCCAGACCACTGCCCAAACACTGCCGATCGAGTCCGCACCGGAAACGACACCGGGACCTGTGGCACCGGTCGCGGCGAGCCCGGGCACCCCTCAAACCGAGCTCGCGGAGTCTGATCAGAGCCCGGGCGAGGAGGAGCCGGCTGTCGAGGTGCCGGCGACGCGAGCGGATGCCGTCACCGCCCCGTCGCGGCGACAGCGCCGTCGGGTGGCCATCGTCCAGGCAATCGACAAGATCACGGCCGAATCCATGCGGTTCGAGGTTGAGGTTGGGGGTCGCCCGGTCCGTTTCCAGAGGACGCTGATCTTCAGTGCCAGGGCTTGCGAGGTCTCTGCATCGGATGAACAGGTGTCCGATGCTGTCGCCTATCTGGAGGTCAGCCTGCAGTCGCGGGGTGTGATCCAGGTCAGCGAGCCGCGGCAGATTTTCAGGGGGTGGATGTTTGCCTCTTCGCCGGCTGTGAACGGGCTCCAACATCCGATCTATGATGCCTGGATCGTCGGATGCAAGGCGTAGAACAGAGCTTCCGATCCGGTCATGGGATTGAACATTGACCGGACGTTCGGCCTTCGCATGCAGGCTGCATGCAGCAATTCGAGATAGGCCGCCTGCGGGATCTCTATCGCGCCGAACTGGCTAAGGTGCCCGGTCAGGAACTGGGTGTCGAGCAGACGCCAGCCGCCGCGCTTCAGCCGGGCGACCAGATGCACGAGGGCGATTTTCGATGCGTCGCGCTCTCGGCTGAACATGCTTTCGCCGAAGAAGGCCCCGCCGAGGGTGACGCCGTACAGGCCGCCGACGAGGTGCTCATCGCGCCAGACTTCTATGCTGTGGGCCTGGCCGCGGGCGTTCAACTCGATGTACAGGCGGCGGATCGGGGCGTTGATCCAGCTGTCCTCGCGGCCCGGGCCGGAGGCGGCGCAGGCGTCCAGGACGGCGTCGAAGGCGGTGTCGACCCGGACCGTTACGCTGTCGGCGCGGACCGTGCGCCTGAGGCGGGTCGGAACGTGGAACCGGTCCAGCGGGATGATCCCGCGCTGTTCAGGCTCGACCAGGAAGATCCGCGGATCATCGCGGGCCTCGCCCATGGGGAAGACGCCCTTCGCGTAGCAATCCAGCAGCTCGTCGGGGCCGAAGCCGCCGAAGGGCTCGTCGGCGCTGAAACGGGGGTCGCTCAGCCTTCGCCCTTCTGGCGTTTGGCCCAGTTTTCCAGCCAGTGAATGTCATAGTCGCCGGACAGGATGTCGGGCTCCTGCAGCAGCTTCTGGAACAGGGGGATGGTGGTGTCGATGCCGCCGACGACCATCTCGTTCAGGCTGCGCTTCAGGCGGGCGATACATTCCTCGCGATCGCGGCCGTGAACGATGAGCTTGCCGATCAGGCTGTCGTAGTAGGGCGGAATCGAATAGCCCGCGAAGATGGCGCTATCCAGCCGGACGCCGAGGCCGCCGGGGGCGTGGAAGTCGGTTATCGTGCCGGGCGAGGGGGTGAAGGTCTCGGCGTTCTCGGCGTTGATCCGGCATTCGATGGCGTGCCCGGTGAAGGTCACGTCCGACTGTTTGAACGACAGCGGCAGGCCGGCGGCGATGCGGATCTGCTCGCGCACAAGATCAACGCCCGTGATCATTTCCGTCACCGGATGCTCGACTTGCAGTCGGGTGTTCATCTCGATGAAGAAGAACTCGCCGTCCTCCCAGAGGAATTCGATGGTGCCGACGCCGAGGTAGCCGATGGCGGCGATGGCCTTGTTGACGGTCTCGCCGATGGCGACCCGTTCGGCCGCCGACAGGGCCGGTGAGGGGGCCTCTTCGAGGATCTTCTGGTGGCGCCGCTGCAGGGAGCAGTCCCGCTCGCCCAGATGGACGACATTGCCGTGGCTGTCAGCGATAACCTGAAGCTCGATATGGCGCGGCTTCTGGAGATAGCGCTCCATATAGACGGCCCCGTTGCCGAAGGCGGCGGTGGCCTCGGACTGGGCCGTCTGGACGGCCTCGATGAGGTCATCGGCGGTCAGGGCGACCTTCATGCCGCGTCCGCCGCCGCCGGCGGCTGCCTTGACGATCAGGGGGAAGCCGATGGTCTTCGAGGCCGCGATAGCGTCCTCGATGGTCTCGACCTCGCCGGCCGAACCGGGGACGCAGGGGATGCCCGCTTCCAGCACCGTCTGTTTGGCGGTGATCTTGTCACCCATGACCCGGATGTGTTCCGGCCTGGGACCGATGAAGGTCATGCCGTGGGCCTCGACGATCTCGGCGAAGCGGGCGTTCTCGGACAGGAAGCCGTAGCCCGGGTGGATGGCCTGGGCGCCGGTGATCTCCGCGGCCGCGATGATCGAGGGGATGTTCAGATAGCTCTTGGCGGCGGGTGCCGGGCCGATGCAGACGCTCTCGTCGGCCAGGCGGACCCACATGGCCCCGCGGTCAGCCTCGGAGTGCACCGCGACCGTGGAGATGCCCATCTCCTTGCAGGCGCGGTGAATCCGCAGGGCGATTTCGCCGCGGTTGGCGATCAGGACCTTGGTGAACATGGCCGTCTCAGGCCTCGAGCAGGACGAGGGGTTCACCGAACTCGACCGGCTGGGCGTCGCCGACCAGGACTTCGACCACAACGCCGTCGCGGGGGGCCTGGATCGGGTTCATGGTCTTCATGGCCTCGACGATCAACAGGGTCTGGCCCTTCTTGACCTTGTCGCCGACGGCGATGAAGGGCGGGGCTTCGGGCGAGGCCTGCAGGTAGACGGTGCCGACCATGGGTGATTTCACCTCTTCGCCCTGTTTGGCGACGATGGTGGCGGGGTCCGACGGCATGGCGGCCGGCGCGGCGGCGACAGGCGCTGCAGCCGGTGCATGGGCGACGGCGGCCGGTGCGGCGGCATACTGCATGACCGGAGCGGCCACGAGTTCGCGGGCGACGCGGATGCGAAGCTCGCCGCGCTCGACCTCGATCTCCGTCAGGGAGGTGTCGTTGAGAATGTCTGCCAGCTGACGCACCAGGGTGGTGTCGATCTCGGCTTCATTCCTGAGCTTCGGAGCGGGTGTTTTGGAGTCGGCCATGGGAGCCTCTTGTTACCTTACTGAACCGAACGGTCGGCGGTGGCGCGGTGTTCCTGCGCCAGACGAAGAGCGGCCTTGACGGCCAGTTCGTAGCTGAATGGGCCGAAGCCCGAAACCACGCCGGTGGCGACCGGCGAGACAAAGGAGCGATGACGGAAGCGCTCACGCGCCGCCGGGTTGGAGAGATGGCATTCGACGATCGGGATCGTCAGCGTCCTGAGCGCGTCGAGCAGGGCGACCGAGGTATGGGTATAGCCGGCGGCGTTGATGACCAGGACCGAGGCCTTTTCGCGGGCCTCATGGATCTGTTCGATCAGCTCGCCCTCGTGGTTGGTCTGGCGGAAGACCACGACCGCCCCGTCTGCGGCCTGTTCGCACAGGGCCTGGACGTCGGCGAGGGTCTCATGTCCGTAGATGGCGGGCTCGCGGACCCCAAGCAGGTTGAGGTTCGGGCCGTTCAGGACGTAGAGGACGGGGGTCTCGGGCATTGCGCTCGCGATTGTGGCGGTCCGACCGGAATCGGACCGGCCTTTTAGCTGAGGCGTGACGGTTATCAAACCGCACGTGTGAAAGAGTGACGTAAGGGAATGCGCATTCAGGTCAACGGGGAACATCGCGTGGTTGAAGCCGCGACCATCCTTGCCCTTGTGGAGGAACTTGGGCTGGACGTGCGCAAGGTGGCGGTGGAGCGCAATCTGGAGATCGTCCCGCGGTCGCTGCATGCGACGACGGCTCTGGCGGACGGGGACCGGGTGGAACTGGTGCAGTTCGTCGGCGGGGGGTGAAAACCTTTGCGCAATCGCGGCGGGTGCGCTCTGATACGTCTCAAGGGAGAGGTGCATGGACCGTGAGATCAAGATCGCCTTGGGGGCCGCCGCCGGAATAGCCGGTCTGGTCATCGCTTTCATCTTTCTGGTCAGGTTCCTTGTGCCCGTCATTCTTGAAGCCCGCTTCTCGGGCAGTCTGATCGCGGCGACGGTCGTGGGTATCGCCGGAAATCTGCTGCTGGTCTGGGCCGGATGGAAACTGTGGTCCTGGGCCTCGCAGTCGTTGAAACGTTGAGGGAATAGGCGATGTCGAATTTCGGATCCGGGATGCCCAACATCAAACTGCCGACCGGCGGGGGATCGCCGACGCGTGTGGTCTCGCTGGTGGCCCTGGTCGGGGTGCTGATCGCCATTTCGACGGTCGCCGTGAGCTCGTGCAGCGTCACGGTCGAGAGCGGCTATATGGGGATCAAGACCACCAAATTCGGGGCCAACCCCGGGGTCCAGCGCGCCGAACTGGGGCCGGGCTTTCACTGGGAAGGCATAGGCGAGAAAATCATCACCTATCAGACCCTGCAGCGGACCTATTCCTACACCCGGGAAGCCAATCCCGACGGCCGGGAGAATGAGGAGATCACCTTCTCGGACGTGCTCGGCCTGCCGATGACGGCGGATGTGGCGCTGACGTTCCGGATCCGTGAGGACAAGGCGGCGGACCTGTTTGCGACCTGGCGTCAGGAGTTCAATGCCTTCATCGACGGGCCGTTGCGGACCTCGGTTCGGGCGGCGATCGCGCGGGAGACGGAAAAGCTGCCGGTGGCCTGTAATGCGCAGCAGTCAGCGACGCCGAATGTTCAGCCGATCGCGCCGGGGGCCGTTGCCGGGCCCGCGGTTGCCGGCACGCCGGACAGCGATGACTGCCCCGGACAGCTGATCGGACCCGGGCGCCAGATCGTGCTGCAGAAGGCCATGCAGGCCCTGCAGCGGGAATGGGCCCCGCAGGGGCTGGAGATCATCCGCATGGAGTGGGTCGGCTCGATCCGTTATCCGGAGACGGTTCTGGCGGCCATCCAGTCGCGAACCACGGCCGAACAGAACACCCGCGCCGCCCTCGAGCGGGTCAATCTGGAGCGGGCCAATGCCGAGGCCCGGATCGCCCAGGCCCGCGGCCAGGCCGAGGCCAACCGGTTGCTGGCCGAATCGATCCGGTCGAACCCGGAGGTGGTGCGGCTGCGCGAGATCGAGCGGACCCTGGGCATTTGTCCGCTGAGCGCCAGCACCTGTGTGGTCGGCTCGGACATCAATGTCTCGGCGTTGATCGAGGCGCGCGAGGCCCGGGGTGGCGGCGGCGGCGGATAAGTCTGCCGCCCCCTTCGACTCGGGCGGATGAACGGCTAAACCCCGTTTCATGACCTCTCCCCAAGACACATGGACCGTCGCCGGCCGGACCTTTTCCAGCCGGCTGATCGTCGGCACCGGCAAGTACAAGACCTATCAGGAGAACGCTGACGCGGCCGAGGCGGCGGGGGCGGAGATCGTGACCGTGGCGGTGCGGCGGGTGAATCTGTCGGACCCCAGCCAGCCGATGCTGGTCGACTATGTGAAGCCGGACCGGTTCACCTTCCTGCCCAATACGGCGGGCTGTTTCACGGGCGAGGACGCGGTGCGGACGCTGCGGCTGGCGCGTGAGGCGGGCGGCTGGGATCTGGTCAAGCTGGAGGTGCTGTCGGACACGGCGCACCTCTATCCGGACATGATCGAGACGCTGCGGGCGCTGGACCTGCTGATCAGGGACGGCTTCCAGGTCATGGTCTATTGCACCGACGATGTGGTGATGTGCCGGCGGCTGGAGGAGGCGGGGGCTGCGGCGATCATGCCGGCGGCGGCGCCGATCGGCTCGGGCCTGGGCCTCCAGAACCGGGTCAATATCCGGCTGATCATCGAACAGGCCAAGGTGCCGGTGCTGGTCGATGCGGGGGTGGGGACACCCTCGGATGCGGTGCTGGCCATGGAGCTGGGCTGTGACGCGGTGCTGATGAACACGGCGATCGCGGGCGCCAAGGACCCGATCCTGATGGCCAGTGCGATGAAGCATGCGGTGATCGCGGGGCGGCAGGGCTATCTGGCCGGGCGGATGCCGCGGCGGATGTATGCCAGTGCCAGCTCGCCGATGGCCGGGCTGATCTGACGGGCGAGTTTTCGTCCGTCATCCTCGGGCTTGACCCGAGGATCAGGCGCAAAGGCCAGCTGGGTGTCCGGTGCGGCCCCGGAACCTCGCCCGTGCGACCGTTCACGGAGCACCGGATGGTCTGATCCTCGGGTCAAGCCCGAGGATGACGGCTCCGGCCGGGTCGGCGCGGAGAGTCTTCAGTCGACCCCAAAAATTGGGTCCGGGCGGTACAAAAAATGTACCCGGTCGGGTCGGGGTGCTGCGTCCTGGTGCGGGCGTAGCGATGGATCAGGATTGTCAAAGACCGGCCCTGTGGGGGTTTGGGCATTAAGGCACGCGGCTGCGTCAGATTCGGACGCAGGGTGGAATCGGCTCTGCGGGCAGGGGCGAGAAGACACTGTTCGGGGTCGAGAAGGGCGAGATTGTACGGCAAGGGAAGGGCGTGCGGAGCCTTCTCCCATTGGGAGAAGGTGGCCGAAGGCCGGATGTGGGTCGGATGGGTGGAGCGGCGAAGCCGCCCCCGGACAGGCGACCCTCACCCTTTCGCGCAAGGACGACGGCTGCGCCGCCGTGCGCTCAAGCCCTCTCCCATTGGGAGAGGGAGTCGGTTAGAGCATCGCTTCCTCCTGCCGAGACCGACCATGCACGACATCCGCGCCATTCGAGACAATCCCGCCGCCTTCGTGAGCGGCTGGTCGTCGCGTGGGGTCGAGGGGGCGCAGGGGCTGGTCGATGAGATTCTGACGCTGGATACGGCGCTGCGGGCGGCGCAGACGGCGGGGCAGACGGCGCTGGCGAAGCGCAATGAGAGTTCGAAGCTCATTGGCGCGGCGATGGGGAAAAAGGACCTCGTCGAGGCCGAGCGGCTGAAGGGCGAGGTCGAGAGCCTGAAGGGCGAGATCGCGGCGGCGGAGGCCGAGGAGGCGCGGGTCGGCAAGGCTCTGAGAGACCTGCTGGCGGCGCAGAAGAGCCTGGCGGCGGACGATGTGCCGGACGGCGAGGACGAGGCGGGCAATGTCCTGTGGGGTCAGCCGTGGGGCACGCCGCGTGAGGGCGGGCCTTCGAAGGATCACGCCGATCTGGGCGAGGCCATGGGCCTGCTGGATTTCGAGGCGGCGGCGAAGATGTCGGGGTCGCGGTTCGCGGTGCTGAAGGGCGGGCTGGCGCGGCTGGAACGGGCCATCGGCCAGTTCATGCTGGACGTCCAGACGGGCGAGCACGGCTATCTGGAAGTTAATCCGCCTTATCTGGTGCGGGATGAGGCGATGTTCGGGACCGGGCAGTTGCCCAAGTTCGAGGAGGACTTGTTCGCAGCGACCGGGTTCGACCACGTCGCCCGGCTCCATGCCTATGTCGGTGAGGCGCTCGGGGCGTTGCGGGATTGCGAGCTCTCCGAGGAGGACATGCGAACCCGAGATGCACTTGTTGAAGAGGGCGCGGACGGCGAGGACTTTCTGCGTGGAGCTAAAGAGACCTCCTTCACCATGGAGGCTCATAACCGCTTCGATAGCCTGCTCTCCAAAGAGGGGGCCGAAGACTACGCCAATCGCCACTTCCTCATCCCCACCGCCGAAGTCTCCCTGACCAACCTCGTCCGTGAGCAGATCCTGTCCGAGGACGAGCTGGCGACGCCGATCCGGTTCACCGCCCTGACGCCCTGTTTCCGGGCCGAGGCGGGGTCGGCGGGGCGGGATACGCGGGGGCTGATCCGGCAGCACCAGTTCCACAAGGTGGAGCTGGTCTCGATCACGCGGCCGGAAGACTCCGAGGCTGAGCATGAGCGGATGGTGCGTTGCGCCGAGGTGGTGTTGGAGAAGCTGAACCTGCCGTATCGCCGGATGCTGCTGTGCAAGGGCGACATGGGTTTTTCGGCGAAGAAGACGTTTGACCTGGAGGTCTGGCTGCCGTCGCAGGGGACGTATCGGGAGATCAGCTCCTGCTCCAACTGCGGGGATTTCCAGGCGCGGCGGATGGACGCGCGGTTCAAGCGGGCCGGGGAGAAGAAGACCGAGTTCGTGCACACGCTGAACGGCTCGGGCCTGGCCGTCGGCCGCACTCTGGTCGCGGTGATGGAGAACTATCAGGAGGCGGACGGGCGGATCCGGGTTCCGGAGGCGCTGGTTCCCTATATGCCCAAGGGCATGACCCACGTGGGCGGGCCAGGATAACCCCGCTCATCCCCGCGAACGCGGGGACCCAGTGCTGTCGTTTCGCACGGGTGGGTGGGATAAGGGGCGAGTCCGTTCCGGTCTGGTTCGGATCACCCAAAGAACTGGGTCCCCGCGTTCGCGGGGATGAGCGGATTTGACGGGAGCATTAGAGATGAAAGCCCTTCTAGCCCTGACTGCCGGCACCCTGTTGGCCGGTTTCGCCCCGGCACCGGCCGTCGTTGCCCATGATCCCGTGCCCACGGAGATTGTGGGCTGGGTGCGGTTCTCGGACGGGGAGTTCCAGCTGTATGAGCGCGAGGCCCAGGTGCTGCGGCCGTTCTCGCGGCCCTGTCTGTCGGGCGTGGCCTCGCGGGACCTGATGCGACAGGCGGTGCAGGACCTGAATGGCCGGCAGGTGAAGATCACCGGGGTGATGGCCGACTGGTCCCAGGCCGAGAACAACCGGATGGAGTTCCGCGGCTCGGTCGTCCGCAATGTCTGTCGCGGCGAGACGGTGCTGCTGGCCGACCGGGTCGAAGTGCTGCAGTAGTTTCCTGCCCCTTGTCATCCCGGCCGAAGCGAAGCGGAGAGCCGGGACGCGGTGCCCGCCTTTGTCATCGTCCCGGATCAGCGCTTTCGCGCTGTCCGGGATGACAAGGGAGCGCTCCGAGGGTCACGATTTTTCGAGTGCGCGGCGACGGCCCAGGCATTAGTCAGGCCCCATGCGAATCCTCCTGACCAATGACGACGGCATCGAGGCCGAAGGGCTGGAGTGCCTGGCGCGGATCGCGCGGACCCTGTCGGATGACGTCTGGGTCTGCGCGCCGCAGACGGAGCAGTCGGGCAAGGGGCGGGGGATCACCCTGACCGAGCCGCTGCGGGTCAATCAGATCTCGGACAAGCGGTTCGCCGTGACCGGGACGCCGACCGACTGTGTGGTGCTGGCGGTCAATGACCTGATGCCTGAGCGGCCTGATCTGGTGCTGTCGGGGGTCAATCGCGGGCATAATGTCGGGGAGGACTGCTCCTATTCGGGGACGGTGGCCGGGGCATTGCAGGGGATGGCCTTCGGCATCCGCTCGATCGCCCTGAGCCAGTCGCTTGAGCGGTTTCATGACGAGGTGCGGGCACACTGGGAGACGGCGGAGGCCTTCGCCCCGGCGATCATCTCACGCCTGCTCGCCCAGCCTTGGCAGGCGGGCGTGGTGATGAACCTGAATTTCCCCGCCCGGGCGCCGGAGGCTGTGACCGAGGTTGAGGTCACGCGGCAGGGCTTCCGCAACATCGGCGAGATGCATGCGGTGAAGCGCACCGACCTGCGCGGCCGCGACTACTACTGGATGAGTTTCCGCGGGACGAAGCACGACCATCCGGCAGGGACCGACCTGCGGGCGATGGATGAGGGGAAGATCTCGGTCACGCCGCTGCATATCGACCTGACCCATGCGCCGAGCCTGCATGACCTGAAGGGCGTGCTGGGCGGGGCACCGCCGAAGAGTGTGGTGGCGGTATGATTTCTTTCCCCGCTCATCCCCGCGAAAGCGGGGATCCAGTCTTGTCCAGCCTGGCGACGGCGTCTCAGGTTCACCTTTCGAGGGCCGACATCGCTTTTCCATCACCCAAAGCACTGGGTCCCCGCTTTCGCGGGGATGAGCGGATTTTGTGGGTGGTCCCATGAAACTGAATGACGATCGCGCCGGACGGCTGATCCTCGGGCTGCGGCAGCAGGGGGTGATGGACCCGCGCGTGCTGTCGGCGATTGAGTCGATCGACCGGGCTGTGTTCGTGCACGAGAAATTCCTCGACCAGGCCTGGGAGGATCAGGCCCTGCCGATCGACTGCGCCCAGACGATTTCCCAGCCCTATATCGTCGGCCTGATGACCCAGGCGTTGGACGTACAGCCGCGCCACCGGGTGCTGGAGATCGGCACGGGCAGCGGTTACCAGGCGGCGGTGCTGAGCCGGCTGGCGCGCTATGTCTATTCGATCGAACGCTACCGCAGCCTGCTGACCGAGGCCGAGGCGCGGCTGAAGGCCCTGAAGATCGACAATGTCATCACCCGCCACGGCGACGGCGGGCTGGGCTGGCCGGAACAGGCGCCGTTCGACCGGATCATGGTGACGGCGGCCTCGCCCGGAGAGCCGACCGAACTGCTGCATCAGCTGAAGCCGGGCGGGATCCTGGTGTGCCCGGTCGGGCGGTCGTCGGTGCAGAGGCTGCACCGCTATGTCGGCCAGCCGGACGGCAGCTTCCAGCGCGAGAGCCTGGCCGAGGTCAGGTTTGTGCCGCTGGTTGAGGGGACGGCGAAGGAGGGGTGAGGGGGTGGCTAGTGGTTAGTGGCTAGTGGCTAGTTGCTAGTGGTTGCAGGACGACTGTCTGCGGAAGGGCGGCGCAGGCCGCGCCCTCGCACCGGTGTCGGCCAACCACTAGCCACTAGCCACTAACCACCCCATACCCCGTTAACCTTCCCGCCCAACTTTCGCGCCCTTTGACGGGTTGGCTGGAATCGGTGGTCGAGGCACACGGGGTCGGCGGCGAGCGGCGGGAGACGACATGACGATTCAATTCGCGATCAGGGGGCTGGCGGTGCTGGGCGCCGTGACGACGCTGGTGGCCTGCGCAAGCTATCCGGATGCGCCCCGCTATCCGATCTATACAGGGGCTGCGCCGCCGCCGGCGCGGGCTCCCGCCTATCCGGACCGGCCGGCCCCGAGCGGCGAGGGCGTTCGGGGGCCGACCGATCCCGCGCGTGAGGTGCCGCCGCCCATGACCGCCCCCGTGGCCGAGATCGAGGGCGGGACGCTGGGGGCGCCGGTCAACGCGGCCCCGCGCAGTTCACCCGCCGCCGGCCCGGCCTCGGAAGGGTTCGCGGCTCCGCCACCGCCGGCGACCTCGGCTGTGGCCTATGAAATCCAGCCCGGGGATACGATTTCGGGCGTCGGCCGGCGGTTCCAGACCCCGGTGCAGACCCTGATTGATCTGAACAACCTCGGGCCCCGTGCGGCGATCAGCCCGGGACAGCGCATCCTGTTGCCGTCCGGTGCGGTGGATATCGGCGGTGATCCCTATGCCACCGGTCCTTCGCCGGGCGGCGTGGCCGTGCCGGACGAGGTTGCACCGCCGCCACCGCCGCCGCCGCCGCCGCCGCCGCCTTCGCAGAGTGTGGCTGCGCCGCCTGCGCCGCGCGCGCCGGCCGAAGCTGTCGCACCGACCCCGGTGCCCGCTGCGACGGGTTTGAGCCTGGACTGGCCCGTGCGGGGTGACATCCTGCGGCGCTTCGGGCCGGTCGGGCTGGGCGAGCGGAACAACGGCATCAATATCGGCGCAGCGGCCGGGACGGAGGTCCGGGCTGCGGCGGCGGGGCGGGTCGGCTATGTCGGCGACGACCTGGCCGGGCAGGGGCTGACGGTGCTGATCGTGCACCGGGACGGCTGGCGCACCGTCTATGGCCATCTGGGCACAGCGACGGTGCGGGACGGTGCGGACATCCGCGCGGGCCAGGCGATCGGCACGGTCGGGAACACCGCCGGCGACGGGCGGCCCTCCATGCATTTCGAGGCCTGGCGCATGCGCGGCGACCAGCCGGTGGCCGTCGATCCGCTGACGGTGTTGCCGCAATAGCGTCCCGCGAGGCCCGCGAGCACAGGTCGCGTTGCAATGTGACGCAGCGCACCCTAGTTTCCGCGCCTCATTTTCAAGGGTCGCATTGAGCGGCCCCAAACGTATTCGGAGACTATCGTGGCGGAACTTATGGCGGGGCCTTTCGGCACCCTGATCTTCTTCGTCCCCGTGATCATCCTGTTCTACTTCATGCTGATCCGTCCGCAGCAGAAGGCGATGAAGGCCCACCAGGCGCTGATCGCCGGCCTGAAGCGGGGTGATACGGTGGTGCTGTCGAACGGCGTGATCGGCAAGATCACCCGCGTCGAGGCCGAGCAGGCCATGGTCGAGATCGCCCAGGGCGTGAACGTGGCCGTGGTCAAGCAGATGATCACCCAGGTGCGCGATCGCACCGGGGTGGCCGCCAACGACACCAAGACCATCGCCAAGTCCTGATATCGTCCTGAAAGGTCCGGGGACGCCCGCATGATCCATCTGTCGCGCTGGAAGGTCGTCCTTCTTGTCCTGTCCCTGCTGTTCGGCCTGCTGTTCAGCTATCCGAACCTGCTGACCGCCGATCAGCGCGCGGCCTTGCCCGGCTGGCTGCCCAAGAGTGGGCTCAACCTCGGGCTCGACCTGCAGGGCGGCTCGTACCTGCTTCTGGAAGTCGATGTTCCGGCCATGCGCGAGAAGCGGCTGGCCAACCTGGGCGAAGACGCCCGGACGGTGCTGGCCGAGGCCCGGGTCGGGGTCCTGAGCATTGCGCGTGAGCCGGCCGGGGTGATTGTGACGCTCGCCGACCCCGGCCAGATGGATCTGGCCATTCAGTCGATGCGCGTCCTGACCCAGGCCAATCAGAGCGGCGTCGTGGACCGGGTGGTGCAGCGTCAGGGGGCCGATCGCGTCCGTTACGCCTACAGCGAGCAGGCCATGGCATCGATGGGAGCGGACGCCGTCACCCAGTCGATCGAGGTGGTGCGTCGCCGGATCGACAGCCTGGGCACGCGTGAGCCGTCGATCACCCGGCAGGGCAGCGATCGCATCGTCGTCCAGGCCCCCGGGGAGAGCGATCCCGCCCAGCTGGAGCGGGTGATCGGCCAGACGGCCCAGCTGACCTTCCAGATGGTCGATGTCGAGAACTCGGTCCAGGATGCCATGGCCGGCGCCGTCCCGCCTGACTCGGAACTGATCCCCGGCGCGCCGGATACCGGTCAGGCCTTCTATCTGGTCAAGCGCCGCATACTGGTGTCGGGCGAGAACCTGACCAAGGCCGAGGTGACGACGGACCAGGCCAACCAGACCGCCATCGGCTTCCGCTTCGACGGTGCCGGCGCCCGACGCTTCGGCGAGGCCACCGCAGCCAATATCGGTCGCCCCTTTGCCATCATCCTGGACGGCAAGGTGATCTCGGCCCCGCGCATCAACAGCGCCATCACCGGCGGCTCCGGCATCATCGAGGGCAGTTTCACCATCGAGCAGGCCTCGGAAATGGTGAACCTGCTGAACGGCGGTGCCCTTCCGGCCCCGTTGAAGGTCGAGGAGCGGCGGACGGTGACCGCTGAGCTCGGTGCGGATGCCGTTGCCGCAGGCAAGCTGTCGACCATGATCGGCTTCACGATCATCGTGGTGTTCATGTTCCTGGCCTATGGGGGCTTGTTCGGCGGGATTTCCGTGGTCGGCCTGCTGCTGAACGGCCTGCTGATTGTGGCCGCCATGTCCTTCACCGGGGCGACCCTGACCCTGCCCGGCATCGCCGGTCTGATCCTGACCTTCGCCGTGGCGGTGGACGCCAATGTGCTGATCTATGAGCGAATGCGGGACGAGGCGCGGGCCGGGCGTTCGGTCATCGCTTCGCTGGATGCAGGCTTCAACAAGGCCATGGGCACGATCATCGACGCCAACCTGACCACACTGGTGGCGGCGCTTATCATGTTCATCTTCGGCGCGGGTCCGGTGCGAGGTTTCGCATGGACCCTGACCATCGGTGTCTTCACCTCGATGCTGTCGGCGGTGCTGGTGGCCCAGGTCGGACTGGCCTGGTGGCTGAAGCTCGCCAAACCCAAAAAACTGCCGATCGCGGAGTGATGGCGATGCGTGGATGGCCTCTCATCAAAGTGCTTCCGATCAAGACGGACCTGAAATTCGTCTCGTTCGCCAAATATGCGGCCGTGCTTTCGGCCGTGCTGGTGATCGCGTCGCTGGTCGGGGTGTTCAAGCCGGGCCTGAGCCTGGGTATCGACTTCCGCGGCGGTGCCGTGATGGAGCTGACCAAGCCCGCCGGTGAGACCCTTGACCTTGAGGCCGTCCGCCATGCGGTCGACGGTCTCGGACTCGGTGACGTCAATGTTCAGGGTATCGACAACGACGCCAGCGCGATGGTCAAATTCCAGGTGCCGGAGGACGAGCCCCAGGCCCAGGTGGTCGAGCGCGTGCAGTCGGCGATCACGGCAGCCGTCGGCGAAGTCAGCTATTCCGGCGTCAGCGTGGTCGGGTCCAAGGTTTCGGGCGAGTTGTTCAGCTCGGGCCTGATGGCCCTGGGCGCGGCCATCGTCCTGATGTTCGGCTATATCTGGTTCCGGTTCGAGCCCCAGTTCGGGTTCGGAGCCGTCGCCGGTCTCTTGCATGACGTGATCCTGGTCTTCGGCCTGATTGTGCTGTTGCGGCTGGAGTTCAGCCTCAACATGGTCGCCGCCATCCTGACCGTTATCGGCTATTCGATGAACGACACGGTCGTGGTCTTCGACCGCCTGCGTGAGAACCTGCGCAAGTACAAGACGATGCCCCTTCGTGAGGTGATCGACCTGACCATCAACGAGATCCTGACCCGGACGATCATCACCGGCTTCACGGCGGTGATGGTGCTGGCGGCCCTGGCCTATTTCGGTGGGCCCGCCCTGTATGGTTTCTCGATCGCCCTGATGTTCGGCATCATCTGCGGCACCTATTCGTCGATCTACGTCGGCGCGCCGATCATCCTGCTGTGGGGGGTCAAGCGCGGCACCCGCGACCAGGACGACCTGAAGCCGGTCAAACTGGGTATGGCGTCGCGGCCGTAGGCTTTGAGTGGTTAGTGGCTAGTGGCTAGTGGCCAGGCGGGACCTGTGCGGTGGCGCGGTCCGGGTCGCCCTTGCTCTGACTGACATCGGGTGATCAGTGGCTACTAACGACTAGCCACTAGCCACTCGCCACTCTGGCCCGCCCGGGGCGTTGGCCGAATTCGCGCCCGCGTCTATGGTGCCGCTTCAACGAATCGCCCGGGGAGGGGCGGACCATGGGCAAGCTGCTTTCGAACTTTCGCACCACCATCCTGCTGAGCCTCGCTCTGGCCCTGGGTATGGTCCTCGCCTTCGGCCAGGTGTCGGGCGGTTTCGGTGACATCTTCTGGCAGGCTGCGCTGCGCTGGGTGCACGTCGTCGCCGGCATCCTCTGGATCGGCCTGCTGTACTATTTCAACTTCGTCCAGATCCGGGTCATGCCCAACATCCCCGCCGAGCTGAAGCCGGCGATCGGCAAACATATCGCGCCTGAGGCCCTGTTCTGGTTCCGTTGGTCGGCGCTGGTGACCGTGGTGGCCGGTCTGGGTGTCATGCTGGCGCGCGGGCATGCCTATGCCGCCGAGGTCCTGAGCTTCGGTTTCGCCGGCGGTCTGACCGAGGACCAGAAGGGTTTCACCCTGATGGGCGTGGGCATCTGGCTGGCCGTCATCATGTTCCTGAACGTCTGGGGCATCATCTGGCCGAACCAGAAGCGCGCCCTGGGCATTGTGGTCGTGGACGACGACGCCAAGGCCAAGGCCGCCCGGGTCGCCATGCTGGCAAGCCGCACCAATCTGCTGCTGTCGCTGCCCATGCTGACCTCGATGGCGATGTACCAGACGCTGTTTGGCTGATCCGGCGACAACCCTCGACGAACAGGTCCGGGCCGCCGACATTGACCGGTGGCTGTCCAGCCGCTTCGTGGCCGATGGACGGCTGCGCGCGGACCTGATCGTCCTCTATGCCTTCGAGGCCGAGCTGATGGCGATCCCCGCGCGGGTGACCCAGCCCCTGCTCGCCGAGATGCGTTACGTCTGGTGGCGCGAGCAGCTGGACGGCGTCTTCGCCGGGATTGCGCGCAAGGGCCATCCGGTGCTGGAAGCGCTGACGGATGTGGTGGCACGCCACAGTCTGGACCGCGCCCCCTTTGACTTCCTGATCGCGGCGCACATCGGCCGGGTGCATGGCGAGCCGCACGATCTGGACGCCTTCTATGTCGGACCGATGCAGACGGCCGTGCGGGTGCTGGCCGGGCCGGGGCATGAGGCGGCGGTCGTCGAGGCCGGGCGGGTGCGGGGGCTGTCGCAGACGGGGCAAGCGGCCGAGGCCAGGGCGCTGAGGCCCCTGGCCAACCGGGCGTTGGCGAGGCTGCCGGTCGAGGCCTTCCCCGCCGTCGCGGTCGCCACACTGATGCGGCCGGATGCGCCCGAATTCGTCAAACGGTTGGGACTGGTGGCCGCTTCGGTCCGGGGCCGGCTTTGAGGCTGCTGGGGCTGCCGTTCAGTCCCGCGGCCAGGCGATGACCTCGGACGGCCAGACCTCACGGTTCGGCGAGCCGTCATAGGCCCAGGCGAGGGTCCGGGCGAGGGTCCGCGCGCCGGCCCGGACGACCGGGACCGGCGGCGTCTTCAATCCGTGCATCGTTCTTGCCCAGTGGGGCAGGAGGTCGACGCCGGCCTGCATGATCACGGCCGAGGCGGCGTCGGTCACGGCCGCGCCGACGGACTGGCCGAGGACCAGCTGGGCGACCTCGCGGGTGCGGGCATCGGCACGAAGCGCCGGGCGCATCGACTGGATCAGGGCCTCGGCTGCAGCCCGGTTGTACGGGATCGGATCGGCCCCGAGCCGCTCGGCGACGACGGCCATCTCGACGAAATAGCGGTCCTGGTCGGCCAGAGGCATGTCCGGCTCGGCGTAACGGATCCAGCCGTTGAGGAAGCTGATCGCCTCGGTGACATGGACACAGGCCAGCAGGGCGGGATCGCTGACCCGGTAGGGGGTCCCGTCCGGCAGGACACCGCCGATCCGGTCGTGGATGCTGCGCACCCGGTCGATGGCGGCGATGCCGTATTCGGCATGGTCATAGGTGGTGACGGCGATGAATTTGGCCGTGCGCCTAAGCCGCCCGTGCATGTCGGAGCGGAAGTCCGAATGGTCCCAGACCCCGGCCAGCACGGCCGGATGCAGCATCTGCAGCAGCAGGCCCGAGACCCCGCCGATCATCATGGTGACGATGTCGCCATTGACGCGCCAGGCGACGGAGTCAGGCGCGAACAGGGCATCGGCGCGGCGCAGGATGGGGCGTTCGCCTTTCGAGGCGTCATTGAACAGTTCGGTGATCCGGCGGCGGATGGCGACCTTGGCGGGTTCGAGGATCACGCGCGGTCCAGCTCCAGATGGAGGAACTGATTGAAGGGGCTGGCCTGATAGTCGCCAAAGGCTTCACCGTTGGCGAAGCCGCGCCGCCTGTAGAGAGTCAGGGCCGGCTCGAAGGCCGGGCCGCTGCCGGTTTCGAGACTGACGCGATCGAGACCCATCAACCGGGCTTCATGCAGGATACGCTCAAGCAGGCTTGCCGCTACGCCCCTTCGAAGGTGATCGGGGTGGGTGCGCATCGACTTGATCTCCCCGAGCCCCGGGGCCAGAAGCTTCAGCGCGCCGATGCCGACGGCCTCGCCGTCGATCCAGCGGGTCCAGACGGCCACATCGGCTGACTGAAGGCCTGAAAGGTCGAGTGCAAACACAGAGCCGGGCGGTGAGTTGGCTTGCATGCCCCTCAGATGCAGCTCCAGCAACGCCCGGACGGCCGGATGGTTCAGGTCGTCGCGGCGGATGCCGTCGCGCATCAGCCTCTCCAGGCCTTGAGCGCCTCGAGCGCCCGGATGCTCATCAGCCGCTTCTTGGCCCGCCCGCGTTCCTTGAGGGGTATCTTGACGCCGGCCTCGTCGACCTTGGGGGCCTCGAGCGGGGGGAGGAGGCCGTAGTTGATGTTCATCGGCTGGAATTTGGAGATGCCGCCGGGGCCTTCGAGGTGGCCGCCGGTGATATGTTCGACGAGGGCCCCCATGGCGGTGTGGGCCGGCGGGGCTTCCAGCGGGCGGCCCAGACCTGCCTTGGCCAGACGTTCCGCGGCGGCGAGGCGGCCGGTCAGCAGCCCCATGGCGGCGCTCTCGACATAGCCCTCGACGCCGGTGACCTGTCCGGCGAAGCGCAGGCGCGGCATGGCCTTGAGGCGGAGCTGGCGGTCGAGCAGTTTGGGCGAGTTCAGGAAGGTGTTGCGGTGCAGGCCGCCGAGGCGGGCGAACTGGGCGTCCTGCAGGCCGGGGATCATGCGGAAGACCTCGGCCTGGGCCCCGTGTTTCAGCTTGGTCTGGAAGCCGACCATGTTGAACAGGGTGCCGAGCGCATTGTCCTGGCGCAGCTGGACGATGGCATGGGACTTGACCATGGGGTCGCGCGGATTGGTCAGGCCGACGGGCTTCATCGGGCCGTGGCGCAGGGTCTCGCGGCCGCGCTCGGCCATGACCTCGATGGGCAGGCAGCCGTCGAAATAGGGGACGTTCTCCCATTCCTTGAACTCGGCCTTGGGGCCGTTCAGCAGGGCGTCGATGAAGGCCTCGTACTGCGCCTTGTCCATGGGGCAGTTGACATAGGCGGCTGCGTCGCCGCCGGGGCCTTCCTTGTCGTAGCGGGACTGCCGCCAGGCGATGTCGAAATCGATGCTGTCGGCGTGGACGATGGGGGCAATGGCGTCGAAGAAGCTGAGGGCATCCTCGCCGGTCAGGTCGAGGATGGCGGCGGCCAGGGCCGGGGAGGTCAGGGGGCCGGTGGCGACGATGACATTGTCCCAGTCTTCGGGCGGCAGGCCGGCGATCTCCTCACGGACGATGGTGACGAGCGGGTGGGCCTCCAGCTTCGCCGTTACGGCCTGGGAGAAGCCGTCGCGGTCGACGGCGAGGGCACCGCCCGCGGGGACCTGATGAGCATCGCCGCAGGCCATGATGAGGGAGTCCAGCGCCCGCATCTCGGCGTGCAGCAGTCCGACGGCGTTATGCTCCCAGTCGTCGGAGCGGAAGGAGTTGGAACAGACCAGTTCCGCAAGCCCGTCCGTGTTGTGGGCATCGGTCTTCACGCCCGGCACGCCGCGCATCTCGTGCAGGACCACGGGCACGCCGGCCTCGGCGATCTGCCAGGCGGCCTCGGAGCCGGCGAGGCCGCCGCCGATAACGTGGATGGGCTTGAGAGTGTCCGTCATGGGCGGCTTCTAGCGGGGACGGAGGAAAGGGGCTAGATTGGTGTCAGGCTTGGGGAGGCTGGGATGGCACGATTTTCGATTGGAACGGCGATCGGCGAGGGCTTTGGCCTTGTCCGGCGACGGCCGTTTGCTGTGTTGGTCTGGGGGCTGCTTATGGCGGTGCCCTCGGTGGCGAGCCTGGCATTGGTCCTGCCGATGCTGGGCGGGATGTTCGCCTCGATGGCTTCAGGCATGTCCGATCCCGAACAGGTCCATAACGCCATGATGGCCGACATGGCGCAGGTTCAGGACATATCGTCGCTGCTGAATCTCGTGCAGCTGGTCGTGATGGTGGTCGTCTATACGGCGGTCATGCGTGCCGTCGTTCGGCCCCGCGAAACCGCCTTCTTCTCCTTGCGGCTCGGAATGGACGAACTGAGGGTCGCGGTCGTCGGTTTGGCATTGACTGTGGGCATCTGTCTGGGAGCCCTGGTCTTTGTTCTGTTGGGCGTCGGGATCGGGTTTGCGACCTGGGGCCTGGGTGAGCCCTACAACTGGCTGATCATTGTGGCCCTTTGCCTCGGCTTCGTTCTGGCGATCTGGCTTGGTACGGCGCGGGTCAGCCTGATCGCATCGGCCAGCGTCCTGCACCGGACCTTCGCCTTCGAACAGGGCTGGAAACTGGGCCGCGGCCGGACGGGTGCGCTGTTCGGCATGATGCTGGTCCTTGTCCTGATCATGCTGGTGGCGCAGGCCCTGTTGGTCGGCATCGGCTCGGCCGTCTTTATGGCTGCGGCCGGCGGTATGGACTGGTCGCGTATCCTGACGGCGATCGAGGAAAACCCGGTTACGGCACTGACGGCCCTGTTCAATGCCAACTGGCCATGGGTCACGCTCGCCGGCCTTGTCGTCGCGGCGCTCCACGGGGTCATTGTGACCTTGAGCATTGCGCCCTTCGCTTCGGCCTGTCGGCAGTTGTCCGCCGAGGTAGCGCCGGCGGCGGAAGAGGGTCACTGAAGCGGTCCGTGCGCACAGCCCACGGGATGAGCTAGGGTAGCCCGACAGTCGGGCGGGAGGATTCGATGGCGTTTTCAGCGACAGATGCTGTGTTCGAGGGCTTCAGGGTGGTGCGGCGGCAGCCGCTGACCCTGGTGTTCTGGTCCCTGTTCTATGCGGCGATCATGGTCGCGGCCTTCGCCATGATCGGCCCGTCCCTGATCGGTTTCGTCACGGCGACCGAACAGCTTGAGCAGTCCGGCGCGACCCCGACGATGGAGGATTTCGCGCCCCTGTTCCAGATGATGGGTCTGCTGTTCGCGGTTCTGCTGCCGGTCAGTCTGATTGCCAGCGCCATGATCTATGCCGCCGTAGCGCGCGCGGTCCTGCGGCCTGGGGAGAGCGCCTTCGGCTATCTGCGCCTCGGCATGGACGAGGTCCGGGTCCTGGTGGTGTCCGTGGTTCTGTTCCTCGTCTTTATGGCTCTGATATTCGTCCTGAGCGGGCTGATCGGCGTGGCGGTCGGTATGACGGTCGCTGCTGAGGCCCCGGCGCTTTGGCTTCTGGTGGTGCTGCTGGTCCTCGGGGCCATCGCCCTGTTCGCCTGGCTGTCCGTGCGCCTGAGCCTTGCGATCCCGATCACCATGGCCGAGCGGCGGATCGCGATCTTCGACTCCTTCGGTGTCACCAAGGGGCGTTTCTGGCCGCTGCTGGGTATGGCGCTGCTGGCCTGGTTCCTGAGCATGGTCGTCGGGCTGCTCGGCTCTTTGGTCGCCATGCCGCTGGAAATGGCAACCGGCGGGATGACGGCGCTGGAGGGTCTGGAAGACGAGAGCCTTCAGGTCATTCTCCAGGCGGCCTGGCCGGCGATCGCCGCCTGGATCCTGATCAATTCGGTGATGTCGGCCCTGCAGGTCGCGGTCGTCTATGCGCCGTTCTCGGCGGCCTATCGCGACATGAAGGCCGCAGCGTCGGAATAGGGTGCCTGTCGCAGTGTCCGACCGGCGAACTCTTCAGTCGCGCGGCCGTGGCCTGATCAATCTTCCCCGGCCTGCATCCATTGACCGCCGTCGCGGCCTCATGCCTGGACGGATCGTTGTCCGCTGACCCACGCCAAGGAGCGCCGCATGGCCGGTATTGAAATCTACGCCCAGCGCAAGCGGCGCCATCGGCGGACCTGGACGCTCGCCGCGATCGTGCTGGGGCTGGTCTTCATGGTCTGCGGAGAGGTCGGGGCCTATCTTCCGGCGGTCGCGACGGGCTTTGTGGAGCCCGGTGGCGGCGACGACGGCTGGCCGCAGATGGCCTATCAGCTCGGCGCTGCCTTCGGTCTGAGCGCCGTCCTTGTCCTGCTCTGGGCGTGGCTGTTCGAACGGCGCGGGCCGGCGGCCCTGGGTCTGAACGCCGATGGGCCGATGCGTTTCCTGCGCGGCTATCTGATCGGCCTGGCCTTTCTGGGCGGCGTGGTGGGCATCATCTGGGCGGCCGGGGGCTATGTGGTTGAGGGGGCCGGGGCGTTCGGCTCCGCCGCTGTCGGTGCCGCCCTGTTGCCGATCGGCGTGCTGATGCTGGGCTTCATCATCCAGGGATCGACGGAAGAGCTTCTGTTCCGCGGCTGGCTGATGCAGTTGATCGCCTCGCGGCACGGTCTGTGGATCGCGGTGATCGCCAACTCCGTGCTGTTCGCCCTGGCCCATGCCGGCAATATCGAGCCGTCAAACGAACTGTATGTCGGCCTCGCCAATATCGTTCTGTTCGGTCTGTTCATCAGCCTCTACGCCGTGCGCGAGGGCTCGTTGTGGGGTGTCTGCGGCTGGCATGCGGCGTGGAACTGGCTGTTGGGTCTCGGCTTCGGTCTGGAAGTGTCGGGCCAGGTGATCGCGACCACGCCGCTGGTCACGGACCTGACGGGTGCTCCCGGCGCGGCCTGGTGGCTGACCGGCGCAAGCTTCGGTCCGGAGGCCAGTCTGGTGACGACCGCCGTGCTGCTGATTGGCACGGTCGTGCTGATGGTGCGCGGCCGGACCCGCGACCATGGGGTGGAAGCGGCCCCCGACGCGGCTGTGGACGCGGCCTGAACCGTCAGGCGCTCTTCTTCAGTGACGCCACCCGCGCCTTGCGGCGGGTTTCGTGGCGGTCGAGGATTTCCTTGAGGTATTTGCCGGTCCAGCTGCGCGGATTGGCGGCGACCTGTTCGGGGGTGCCGACCGCGACGATCTCGCCACCGCCGTCGCCGCCCTCGGGGCCGAAGTCGAGCAGCCAGTCGGCGACCTTGATGACGTCGAGATTATGCTCGATCACGACGATGGTGTTGCCGTTGTCGACCAGCTCCTGAAGCACCTCGAGCAGCTTGCGCGTATCCTCGAAATGCAGGCCGGTCGTGGGCTCGTCGAGGATGTAGAGGGTCTTGCCGGTGGCCCGCTTGGACAGCTCCTTGGACAGTTTCACCCGCTGGGCCTCACCGCCCGAGAGGGTAGTCGCGGACTGGCCGACCTGGACATAGCCGAGGCCGACGCGGTTCAGGGTCAGCATCTTGTCGCGGATCGAGGGCACGGCCTTGAAGAAGGCGGCGGCCTCCTCGACCGTCATGTCGAGGACGTCGCTGATCGACTTGCCCTTGAAGACGATTTCCAGGGTCTCGCGGTTGTAGCGTTTGCCCTTGCAGACGTCGCAGGTGACATAGACGTCGGGCAGGAAATGCATCTCGATCTTGATCAGGCCGTCGCCCTGGCAGGCCTCGCAGCGGCCGCCCTTCACATTGAACGAGAAGCGACCGGGGCCGTAGCCGCGGGCCTTTGACTCGGGCAGGCCGGCATACCAGTCGCGGATCGGGCCGAAGGCCCCGGTGTAGGTGGCCGGGTTGGAACGCGGGGTGCGGCCGATGGGCGACTGGTCGATGTCGATGACCTTGTCGAACATCTCCAGCCCCTCGATCCGGTCGAAGGGGGCGGGGGCGTCCGAGGCGTTGTGAAGCCGGCGAGCGGCGGCCTTGTAGAGGGTCTCGATGGTGAAGGTCGATTTGCCGCCGCCGGACACGCCGGTGATGCAGGTGAAGACGCCGCCCGGAATCTCGCCGGTGACATTCTTCAGATTGTTGCCGGTGGCGCCGCTGATGCGCAGCATCCTCTTGCGGTCGATGGGGCGGCGGCCGTCGGCGGGCAGTTCGATCTCGCGCTCGCCGGTCAGGTATTTGGCGGTCAGGGAGTTCCCGTTGGCCATGACCTCGGCCGGGGTGCCCTGGGCGCAGACCTCGCCGCCGTGGACGCCGGCGGCGGGGCCCATGTCGATCACATAGTCGGCGGTGAGGATGGCTTCCTCGTCGTGCTCGACCACGAGGACGGAATTGCCGAGGTCGCGCAGGCCGCGCAGGCTTTCCAGCAGGCGGGAGTTGTCGCGCTGGTGCAGGCCGATGGACGGCTCGTCGAGGACATAGAGGACGCCGGTCAGGCCGGAGCCGATCTGGGAGGCCAGGCGGATACGCTGGCTTTCGCCGCCGGACAGGGTGCCCGAGGCGCGCGACAGGCTGAGATAGTCGAGGCCGACGTTGTTGAGGAAGCGCAGCCGGTCGGTGATCTCCTTCAGGATGCGGCGGCCGATCTCCATCTGTTTGTCGGTCAGTTTGCCGTCGAGCGCGGTGAACCAGTCGTGGGCGTGTTTGATCGACAGCCTGGAGACCTCGGCGATGTCCGTGGCCGCCACCTTGACCGCCAGGGCCTCTGGCTTGAGGCGTTTGCCGTGGCAGACCTCGCAGGGGGTCTCGGACTGAAAGCGCCCCAGTTCCTCGCGGACCCAGGCGGAGTCGGTCTCACGCCAGCGGCGCTCGAGATTCGGCAGGACGCCCTCGAAGGCCTTGGAGACCTCATATTTGCGGGCGTTGTCGTCATAGGTGAATTTGATCTTCTCGGAGCCGGTTCCGCGCAGGATGACGGTCCGGGCCTTCTCCGGCAGGTCGCGCCAGGCCAGGTCCATCGAGAAGCCGTAGTGGCGGCTGAGCGACTGCAGGGTCTGGGTGTAGAGCGGGGACGGACCGCGCGACCAGGGGGCGACGGCCCCCTTGTGCAGGGTCTTGTCGCGGTCGGGGATGACCAGGTCGGCGTCGAAGGCCAGTTTGACGCCGAGCCCGTCGCAGGCCGGGCAGGCGCCGAAAGGATTGTTGAACGAGAACAGCCGCGGCTCGATCTCGCTGATGGTGAAGCCCGAGACGGGGCAGGCGAATTTCTCGGAGAAGGTCAGGCGGCGCGGCTCCTTCTCGCCGTCCGCAACACTGGCCCATTCGGCCACGGCGATGCCATCGGCCAGACCGAGGGCGGTCTGCAGGCTGTCGGCGTAGCGGCTATCCAGCCCGGCCTTGGTGACGATCCGGTCCACTACAATGTCGATGTCGTGCTTGAACTTCTTGTCGAGGATCGGGGCGTCTTCGATGGCGTAGAATTCGCCGTCGATCTTGACGCGCTGGAAGCCCACGCGCTGCCACTCGGCCATTTCCTTGCGATATTCGCCCTTGCGGCCGCGCACGACGGGGGCCAGCAGCAGCAGGCGTTCGCCTTCGGGCAGGGCGCTCAGTTTGTCGACCATCATGGAGATGGTCTGGCTTTCAATCGGCAGGCCCGTGACGGGCGAATAGGGCACGCCGACGCGTGCCCAGAGCAGGCGCATATAGTCGTGGATCTCGGTTACCGTGCCGACGGTCGAGCGCGGGTTCTTCGAGGTCGTTTTCTGCTCGATGGAGATGGCGGGCGACAGGCCCTCGATCAGGTCGACGTCGGGTTTGCCCATCAGTTCGAGGAACTGGCGGGCGTAGGCGCTGAGCGACTCGACGTAACGGCGCTGGCCCTCGGCATAGATGGTGTCGAAGGCGAGCGAGCTTTTGCCGGAGCCGGACAGGCCGGTCATGACCACCAGCTTCTCGCGCGGGATGTCGAGGTCGACGCCCTTGAGATTGTGCTCCCGGGCTCCGCGAACGCGGATGAAATTATGCTTTTCGGTCATGGGGCCTGAAGGATGGGAGTCAGGGAGGGCGACAGAGCCGGGCAGGGCCCGACGCGAGCCCGCTATATGGGCATCAATTCGCGGGTTTCAGCAAGAACAATGCGGGAACAAGAGCCCTGCTACCGACCGCCAAAGGCATACCGTACGACCTGGAGGCGGCACGGGCGGTGCTGAAAGGGCTTGCGCCCCGGGGGCTTCACCCGCATTCTTCGTTTCTGCCTCGGTTCACCGGAGTTCGACGATCATGATCAGCGCCCTGGAAATCGGTTTCGCCCTTTTCGCGCCGCTGCTCGTGCTCGCCTGTGTGATGTCGCGGCCTCGCCCGGTGCCCGTGCGGATCCGCGCCCGGTCGCCTCGCGGTCCGCGCGGCTAAGAGGCCTTTGCGGTAACCTGATCAGAGACCGGCTCGGGATGTGTGGGCCGGGTTCACGCGCGGATTCACGCAGCGCCAGCCGCCGGGATAGACGATACAGGGTCAGGCAAGGCCGGGAACGGAGGGACGCCGGTCCCTTGTCAGCTCCAGCCCTCAACGGCACCGACACGACGCGTGGCGACCGAACTCGAGCCTGCGTTGGTGGGTTCCGCAGCCGGGCGGCCGAAGAGCCAGCCCTGGCCGTAGCCGACGCCGAGGCCCCGGATCGTCGTCTTCTGTTCTTCCGTCTCGATCATCTCCGCGATCGTCGCCATCTTCAGGTCTGCGCAGAGTTCGACCAGATGGGAGACGAGATCGCGAGCCCGCTGGTCGCTGACGATATCGCGCACGAACCGGCCGTCGATCTTGACGGTGTCGGCGGGCAAGCGGTGAAGATAGTCAAGAGACGCGGCACCGACGCCGAAATCATCGAGACAGACCCGGATGCCGGCCCGGCGCAGGCCGGAGAGCCGCCGCGCCGCAGCCTCGATATCGGCGACCGCCGCCGTTTCGGTCACCTCAATGAGAATTCGTTTCCGGATGTCCGGCGCGGAGGCTGTCAGCCGGAGCAAGCCGTCGACATAGCCGTCCGAGCCCAGCGAAGCGCCCGAGACATTGACCGCGATCTTCGTCAGGCCGAACCCGGGACGTCGCAGCTGCTGCAAGGTTTTTTCGACAACGGCGAGATCGAAGCCCTCGATCAGGCCCAGTTCCTCGGCGAGGCGAATGGAATCGGCGGGTCCGCGGGACCCGAACCGGGCGAGGGCCTCGAAATGATGGGTCACGCCGCTCACGAGATCGACGATCGGTTGGTATTCGAGGGTAAACTCCCGAGCCTGAACCATCGCACGGAAGCGGTCAGCCTGATCCAGGGTCCGCTTCAGGCTCTCCGACAGGGCGGCTCCGGCACCGTCGATTCCGCCCTCCCGAATGCAGGCCTCGAGAGCGAAGCGGAGCGCCCGCACGGTCGAATCCGCCGAGACGACCCCGGAGAGTGCGGCCTCGGTGGTCCGGACGATGAGTTCGAGCCCTTCGGCGGCTGCGGCGTCCCGGACCTCGGTCGCGAGGTCCGACTTGTCCTCCGATGCACGCACCAGGGCGAACCGTTCGGGTGTCAGCCGGGCTGCGGAAGATCCGTCGATGGACGAGGCCTGGAGGACCGCCGCGACCCGGGCCGCAGCGCGCTGTTGGGCCTCACCTTCCACGGCCAGTCCCGGGACATCGACGAAGGCGACCGCAAGGGCTGCGTTCGCTTCGAGGAGCGAGCCGCGGACGCGCGTCAGCAGACCGTCCGCGCTGAGCAGCTGGGGCGCTTCCGGGAGATCAAGGGTGAAGGGCGCACCGTCATAGGTGATGGAGCAGGAAACAGCCGGCGCGAGGTCGGGGAGCTGGAAAAAGCGCAGGCGGGCCTTGCGAACGCGGTCCGAACCACAGACCATCAACGCGTCGATCGGGGCAGTCCTGACACTCGGCCGGATTGACTTGAGTGCATCGGCGAGCTGCTTCTGACCCGCCTTGCCGACGAGATCGGTCAGCCGGGTTCCGGTCCAGCTCTCAACCACAGGACTTTGAGGACAGGGCCCGGCACCAAGCGCCAAGCTGATGCGACCGTCCGCATCGAGCTCAACAAGTGTATCTGCGGCGGCGAAGGCCATGCCGAGAAGACGGGACTTGGTGTTCATACCACCGGGTTACCGTATGGATATGAAGACACGTTCGACGAAAAGGATTAACGCCGCGGTTAAGCCTGTCGGTTGAAGGCGACTGCGCGCCCGTCGCTGGCGTTGGCCCGGCCAGATGCGCCGTAGGCAGAGGGGCTGCCGCGCTGGCCGGCGACCTCGGCGGCGATGGTGCGCACGAGGCCCTCCGAGACGATCCGGGCCGCCTCGACGGCGCGGGCGTGACGGTTCAGGACGGCCTCGAAGGCCGTGGTCGCCTGGATCAGCCGGGCCCTGTCTTCGGCGGAGGCGGCCGCGATCGAGGTGGGGTCTGCCTTCAGCTGGGCCGACTCCCGCCGGTAGGTATTGGCCAGGTCCTGGGTACCGACGAGGGCAGCGGCGGCGTCCTGCGGACGATTGGATTCAAAGACGCCCGATTCCTCGGTCAGCCGAGCGGTCAGCCGGTTTGTGAGGTCGATCAGCTGGCGGACACGGACGGTGGCGTTCAGCGCGGCGGCGTCGGTCATTGACCCTGCTCCTGCATCTTCAGCATCTGGGCGACGACCTGGTCGGCCAGGCCTATGCCCCCGCCGCGGACAGCCTGTTTGGCCATGGCATCGACGAGGAACCCTCGCCAGGTGCCCTCGGCTTCGCCGCCGCCGAAGGGGGCCTCGGTCGAAAGGCCCTCGAACATGGGCTTGAGCATCTGTGAGAGGAAGGAGGCTTCAAACGCCTCGGCCGTCTCGCGCATGCGGGCCGTGACGACGGCCGGCGCTGCAGCCGGGGGCAGGGTGGCGGGGGAAACGACCGGGACGCTCATCACATCACCTCGATTTCGGCCTGGAGGGCACCGGCGGCCTTGATGGCCTGAAGAATGCTGATCATGTCACGCGGGCTGACGCCGAGGGCGTTGAGGCCGTTGACCAGGGTCGAAAGCGAGGATCCACCGCGGACAATCCTCATCTCCCGGCCCAGTTCTTCCTCGATCACGATATCGGTCTGGGGGACGACGACGGTTTCGCCGCCGCGACTGAAGGGTTCGGGCTGGCTGACCGCGGAACTCTCCTGCACCGAGATGGTCAGATTGCCCTGGGCGATGGCGACGGTGGAGACGCGGACGGACTCCCCCATGACGATGACGCCATTGACCTCATCGATGATGACCCGGGCCGGGGTGTCGACCATGACCTCGAGGTTCTCGACCCGGCTGATGAAGCCTGCCATGCCCATCTGGCCGGGCGCGCGCAGGGCAACGACGGTGCCGTTCTCCGCCAGGGCGGTGTTCGGATAGACCTGGTTGATCGCGGCGGCCATGCGTTGGGCCGTGGTGAAATCGGGATTGCGCAGGGTCAGCCGGACCTCGTTCATGTTGGCGAGGTGAAAGCCGGTCTCGCGCTCGACCGTAGCGCCGGAGGCGATGCGGCCGGCCGTGGGGACGCCCCGGGTGACGGACGAGCCCGAGGACCCGCCGCCCGAAACCGCTCCGGTCTGGATCGATCCCTGTGCGACGGCATAGACTTGGCCATCGGCGCCCTGAAGGCTGGTCACAAGCAGGGTCCCGCCCAGCAGGCTCTTGGCGTCGCACATCGAGGCCACGCTGACGTCGATCCGGGCACCCGGCGTGGCGAAGGGCGGAAGCTCGGCCGTCACCATGATGGCGGCCAGGTTCTTGGCGTTGGCATTGGCCCCGCGAATATTCACGCCAAGCCGCTCGGTCATGCCTTCCAGCGACTGGCGGGTGAAGGGGCAGTTGCGCAAGGAGTCGCCGGTGCCGTTCAGGCCGACCACAAGGCCGTAGCCGACCAGCTGGTTGGAGCGCACGCCCTCAACCGCGGCGATATCCTTGATCCGCGACTGGGCCAGGGCTGGAGACGTGAGCCCGGCCAGGGCGGCGGCGGTCAGGATGGTGGCGAGCAGTTTCTGCATGGTCGGGGCGTCCGGAGCGGTTGCGCCGGGTCTCATGCCAATCCCGTGCCGCGAAGAAACTGTTGTAAAAACAGTGGTCAGGCGGTTGCTGAACGGACAGGAGACGGCAGAAACTGCCGGGCCGTTAACCAAACGGTGACGAGCGGGCGTCAAAGCTGGCTCATGAGCTGGAATCGCTTGCCATGAAGGTTACAGGCCCGTCCGGACCGTCGTCGTCACCGGGGCCCCGGGCCGCCCGCGCGAACGGCAGCTTTGCCGTGCCGACCGGCGCAACGACGTCCGGCGCCAGCGCGACGGTTTCCGCCCCCGCACCGTCCGCCGTTACCGATGCCGCGGCCCTGATGGCGCTGCAGGGGGTCGAGGATGCGACGGAACGCCGCCGTCGCGCGATCCGGCGTGGGGGTGGTCTGCTGGACCGGCTGGATGAGCTGAAACTGGCCTTGCTGGCGGGTGAGGCGGGCGACGGTGCCCTCGATCGGCTGACGCGGACGCTGCGTGAAGAGCGCCCGGATGACGCGGATGCCGCGTTGAACAGCCTGCTGGATCAGATCGATCTGCGGGCGGCTGTGGAACTGGCCAAGGCCGAGTTACGCCGCACTGCAACATAAACACCCGAAATTCCTTGTGAAACTCGGGTCCGGGCACCCCGGGTGATGAAGAAATGTCACGCTCGCGCGCTGACTGCAGGCTTCACAGGTCACGCCCGCGCGAGCGTTGTTGCCGCGACTCTCTGACCTCCCTATAGGCAGGGCTGCGCCACAGGGGGGCGCTGCTAAAGACCGTGAGTGCGAACTATGACCGCATTGGCGTCTGCGATTGTCGAGCCGGCCGGGTACAGGCCGTCCGACGACGAGCCGTTCATGAGCGAGCGGCAGCTGGCCTATTTCAAGGGCAAGCTGATGGACTGGAAGGATGATATCCTTCGCGAGTCCAAGGGGACTGTCGTCAATCTGAAGGCAGAGACGGAAAATCATCCGGATCTGGTCGACCGGGCCTCTTCGGAGTCCGATCGCGCCCTCGAACTGCGCACCCGCGACCGCCAGCGCAAATTGATCTCCAAGATCGATGAAGCGCTGCGCCGGATCGAGGACGGCTCCTATGGCTATTGCGAGGAGACCGGCGAGCCGATCAGCCTCGGACGGCTGGAAGCCCGCCCGACGGCGACGCTGTCGGTCGAGGCCCAGGAGCGGCACGAACGCCGTGAGCGCGTGCACCGGGACGACTGATCGGGTCACGACGCCTTGACTTGAGGGATGCGGAGCGCGACCTGTGCGCCCCGCGCTTCCAAGGTTCTTCGCATGTCCGTCAAGGTCCGTTTCGCCCCGTCGCCGACGGGTAAGCTGCACGTCGGCAATGTCCGCACCGCTCTCGTGAACTGGATGTTCGCGAAAGGGCAGGGCGGCAAGTTCGTGCTGCGTATCGACGACACCGACCTGGCCCGTTCCACCCCTGAATTCGAACAGGGGATCGAGGACGATCTGACCTGGCTCGGTCTGGTGTGGGACGAACGCTACAACCAGTCGAAGCGGTTCGACCGCTATGAGGAGGCGGCGGCGCGGCTGAAAGCCGCCGGTCGGCTCTACCCCTGTTACGACACGTCCGAAGAGCTGGATCGCCGCCGCAAGGTGCAGCTGTCGCGCGGCCTGCCGCCGATCTACGACCGCGCGGCGCTGGACCTGACCGATGCCGAGAAGGCAGCCTATGAGGCCGAGGGACGGCGACCGCACTGGCGCTTCAAGCTGGAGGGCCGCCGCGTGGCCTGGGAAGATCTGGCACGCGGCCATGCCGAGGTGGACACGACCTCAATGTCGGACCCGGTGCTGATCCGCGAGGACGGCCTGTTCCTCTACACCCTGCCGTCGGTCGTCGATGACATCGACATGGCCATCACCCACGTCATCCGCGGCGAGGACCACGTCACCAACACCGGGGCGCAGATCGAGATCTTCGAGGCCCTGGGCGCGACCGTGCCCGGCTTCGCCCATATGCCGCTGCTGGTGGGGGCCGATGGTCAGGCGCTGTCCAAACGGCTGGGCTCGCTGTCGATCGCGGAGATGCGCGACCAGGGCTATGAGCCGATCGCCATCACCAGCCATCTCGGCCGGATCGGCACGTCGGACCCGCTGGAAGTCGGGGCGTCGGTCGAGGCCCTCGGCAGCAGCTTCGCCTTTTCGAAAATGGGGCGTTCGCCGGCGCGTTATGACACGGCCGATCTGGATCGTCTGAACGCCCAGTCGCTGCATGTCATGGGTCATGCGGTCGCCCGGCCGAGGCTGGCCGAACTGGACGCCGATCTGGGCGAGGGCTTCTGGAACGGGGTGCGAGGCAACCTTCAGAAGTTCGGCGATGTCATTGAAATGGCGACGATCGTGCGGGGTCCGATCACGCCGGTGATCGAGGACGCGGCCTTTGCGGCGGCGGCGCTGGCGGCCCTGCCGGAGGTCATCGATGAGACCCTGTGGCCGGTGTGGACGAACGCGGTCAAGGAGGCCACGGGCGCCAAGGGCAAGGCCCTGTTCATGCCGCTGCGGATGATGATCACGGGCCAGTCGCATGGCCCGGACATGGCGACCCTGGCACCGATGATCGGGCGCGAGCGGATCGTGAAGCGGCTGAAGGGCGAGGCGGCCTGAGCAGGGCGGGTTTCGGCAACAAAAAAGGCCGCCCCTCGCAGGGCGGCCTTTGTCGTTCAGGGCCTGAAGGCGATCAGGCGTTGCAGGCTGCAATCTGTTCGGCCGACAGGGCGACGCCCTTGTAGCTGAACGACGACACGGCCCCGAGGCGGGCCACGACGCGGCGGCAGGCGCGGGTCGCGGGCTGGTTCGCGCCGCCGGTAGCGGTGCAGGTCGCGCCGGTGCAGCTCCAGGAGGCGCCGTCGATGATGGTGCGGGCGGCGGGCGCGCGCGCGGCGTCGACGAGGACAGCGCTGGTGGCAGGCGTCTGGGCGAAGGCCGGTGCGGCGGCGAGCAGGGCTGCGGCGAGGAGCAGAACACGCATGGGGAGGGTCTCCGGTGGCGCAGGACGACCATCCGTCCCGCTGACTTACCGGTGATTACTTATCGGCGATCATGTTGCAAGTGCGGCATGTCGTCAGCGGTCTGCATGGCCGCGATCGCGGCCTCGACCGTGTCGCAAACGACCCAGGCCTGACGGAAGCTGGCGGGGGTCATGCCCTCGGCGATACTGTGCTCCATGACGGCCAGGAGCGGCTCCCAGAAGCCGTTGAGATTCAGAAAGATGACCGGCTTGGAGTGCAGGTCCAGCCGCTTCCATGACAGCACCTCGATGACTTCTTCGAGGGTCCCGACACCGCCCGGTGCCACCACGAAGGCGTCGGACTGGTCGTACATGATCGTCTTGCGCTCATGCATGGACGGCACGATCACCGTCTCCACATCGTCAAACAGGCGTTCGCGGCTGCGAAGGAAGCCGGGCATGACGCCCAATACCCGGCCACCGGCCTCATGGGCCGCGCGGGCCGAGGCCCCCATGAGGCCGACGCCGCCACCCCCATAGACCAACCGCCAGCCGGCCCGGGCCGTCTGCTCGCCAAACGCGCGGGCCGCCTCGGTGTAGGCGGGATCCGAGCGATCTGAGGAGCCGCAGAACAGGCAGACGGACTTTCCGTCGAAGGGCTGGATGACGACAGGCGAAGACATGAGGCCTCGGGAACGTATGGGAGACAACGGCCACCTTGGCGCGCTATCTGGGCAGATACTCCTAGCGGTCGGATGCATGCGATGAAACGGGCCATGTTCGGCAAGGTGGTGGCAGCGGTCCTGCTAAGCACTGCGGGCGCAGCCTGTTCGCCACCCGCCGCCCTTGAGGCGGAGGCGGCGCGCGAGCCGGCCTCCCTGGCCGGGTGGACCCGGCCGCCGATGATCCGTTCGGTGCAACGTGTGCCGGGCGGTCTGGTTTTCACCGGACAGGCGGAGCCGGGCACCCGGGTGGTGCTGCGCAGTGATACGGGGCCGGCCCATGCCGCAGCCGCAAACGATCAGGGCCGGTTCGAGATTCGAATCACCGCACCGACCGGGAACCTGCTGCTGCGGCCCGAAACCCAGGTGGGACAGAATGCCGCCCCGGCCCCCGAGCGCCTCCTGATCGTGGCGGGCGGCCAGGGGCCCGTCGCGATCCTGCGTACCGGCGGACCGACGCGGCGACTGGACCGGGCTCCGGCGCTGGGTGCGGTCGACAGTGATGGCCGGATGCGGCTGGCTTCGGGTCGGAGCGCGCCGGGCGGTGCGTCTGTCGAGCTGGAAGCCGGGGGGCAGTCCGGACGCGTCACACCGGATGCGCAGGGCCGCTGGAGTCTGGTGCTGGCCGCTTCCCCCGGACCGGACGAGATCCGCGTCGGCGGGCGGTCCTTCTCCTGGCCGGGGGACGGATCTGCGGGAACCGGTGCCGGGACCCGGGTCGAGCGGGCCGGCGCAGGCTGGCGGGTGTCATGGAGTGGACCGGGGGCGGGCCGGCAGGTGACCTGGCTACCGGACGCCGAGTAGGCGGTTAACGTCCGATTAATCAAATCAGGGGATCGAAGGGATGTCTTCCTTTTCGGGGACACCCACCATCACCGAACTTCTTGAGCCCGGCGCTTGCGTCGGGCTTCTTTTTGTCCGGCATCGGGGTGGGAAAGAGTGGCTCCGCGGGTAGGATTCGAACCTACGACCAGCCGATTAACAGTCGGCTGCTCTACCACTGAGCTACCGCGGATCACTTCCCCTCGGGGAGGCGGGCGCTATAGCAGCGGGAGTCAGACTGACGCAACGGGAAATATCCGATCTTGGCCCTGATCCGCATCGACCAGCCCGACGATCCGCGTATCGCCGGCTTCCGCGACATCCGCGAAAGGGATTTGACGGGCAGGCTCGGCATGTTCCTGGCGGAGGGCGAGGTCGTGCTCAATGTGCTCATGTCGGACCGGTCGCTGTGCCGCCCCGTCGCCCTTCTGCTGGACATCAAACGGGTCGACGGGCTGGCAGGACTGCTTGCGCGGGTGACGGAGGGCACGCCGGTCTATGTGGCGAGCCAGGCGGTTCTCGACAGGATCGCCGGATTTCATCTCCATCGGGGCATTCTGGCGCTGGGCGAGAAGCCGCCGGCCCGGACCCTGGAGGCCTGTCTGGAAGGGATGGGTCCCGACGCCGTCGTCGTTGCGGCCTGTGGCATCGGCAACCACGACAATATGGGCGGGGTATTGCGGAACGCGGCTGCGTTCGGGGCCGGGGCAGTGCTGCTGGACGCCCATTGCTGCGATCCCTTCTATCGCAAGGCCATTCGGGTCTCGGTGGGGGCAGCGCTGCGGACGCCGATGGCGACCGGTCTCGACCCGCTGGCGATGGTCGAGCGGCTGAAGGCAGCGGGATTCAGGGTGCTGGCGCTGACGCCCGGCGCGTCAGATCCCCTGGATGCGATGCCAAGGGGCGGCAAGATCGCCATCGTGCTGGGTCCCGAGGGACCGGGCCTGTCGGCGGCGTTGCTGGAGCGGTGCCAGCCGGTCGGCATTCCGATGTCAGGAGGCTTCGATTCCCTGAACGTTTCGGTCGCCTGTGGAATTGCCCTGCATCATTTCACCAGACGGGCGTGAATCGATCACGGAATTGCGATTAACGCTTTGTACACCTTGATGAACCGGAAAACCTGTGTCGCTGTAGGGGTGTCCGGGGGGAGTTCAATCATGTTTGGTGGCGTTTTCGTCTTCATTCTCCGCAATGCGCGCGTCGCGTTGGCGGTCGCTATCGTCGCTGTGGGCGTCAGCGCAGCCAGTATCATCGGCTGGATTACCGCACCGGTCGCCTGACCGGGAGCGACCGCATCCCTCAGTCGGTTGGTCCGCTCTTGCTGACGGCCGCCGACGCAGCCTCTCGCGACGGCCAGAGGATGCCGCAGACGAGGGACAGGATAACCGCGTCGCCCCAGACGTAGTAGGCGGTGACATAGGCCCACTGCTCGAGCTGGGTGAAGCGGACGAAGGCCAGATGGTTGGCCATCAGCAGGAACTGGAAGGCGGTCGCCCAGATCGTCCACCGGCGGCTCGAGTAGATTGTCAGGTAAAGCAGGAACAGCATCGTGGCTCCGTCGAGCCCGATGGCGACCCATGGCGGTTCACTGCCATCAAACGGGGCCAGGGTGGTTCCAACCCATGTGACAACAAGGATGGCCGCTGTCGCGCGTTCCCAGAGGCCGCCTCGCCAGACAGCAAGCGCCGCCGTGACGATGAGCAAGGCCAGGGAAACCGCATAGATCGGCTCCATGCCCCTGAACCACCAACTCAGGAGATGAGCGCAAGGGCCGAGGGACGCGGGATCGGTCTGTCCCCCTTTGTGAGCCCGCCCAGCGGGACCCTTCGATAGAAGGTGCTCCGCTTCACATCGGCCAGTGCTTCGTGGAGCGCGACCATGGCACGTTGCGCCCCGACCTGGGCCGCGACGGCTTCGGCGAGGGCGTCAAACGCCGCCTGGCCCACTGTGCTCGAGAGACCCGCCTCCCGACGACTCAAGGTGAGGGACTGGGCCAGCCGCCCCAGCTGGTTGACGGCTTCATCCTGACTGGCCTCGGCCTGAAACAGGTCTGTCGCGAGGCGCGCGGCGATAGCCGCTGCATGTTCGCTGCGTTTCATTCGCTTGCTTTCTTGCTGGAGGCAGCGCGGCTCAGCTCCCATAGCGGATGCCTTGCAGGGCGAAGGCGAACTGTTCCGCGCCAATAACGCTTGTCAGGACCAGGGCGGCTATTGCGGCGATGGTGAGGACAAACACGATGCGGCCGAGGACGTCATGTCCGATTCCTGCGGCTGGAAACCGGAATCCAGCAGGGCCGCCCCGATGTGCAGGATCTCCCGGAAGGTGGCTTCCGGAGAGAGGAAGGCCGCCTGTTTGCGGGTCCCCCCGACCAGATGGTGCACCATCGTCTGTTTCACCGGCGTGTCCGCCAGTGACAGCAGCACGGTCTGAAGTTCTGCCCAGCTGATGCCCGGCAACTGTTCCTCGGTACTGGCCATGAACGTCCCCTTTCGCCGGGTGAGAAAAGCCGGTCGGTGCAGGGGAGGCGATTGGGAGCTGTTCGGATACCGAGTCAGTCGGAACGGCCTGACCGGCAAGCAGGAGCAGGGCTGCGTCGACACGGCCGGCGGCCTTGAGCTTGCGCGCGGCGTTTTCGCAGTGGCGGTCGACGGTCGAAGGCTTGATGCCCAGACGCCGGGCGATCTGCTTCGAGTTCATATGGGCATGGACGAGCCGAAGGCATTCGCGCTCGCGGTCTGTCAGATGATCTGAACGGTTCGGCATCCATCAGCCCCCGCAGTTCCCGCCCGGAGTTAACCACGGGCGAGGCCTGGCCGAAAAGGGCATTGCGGCTTGCCGCTGCAACCAGCGGCGGCCCGGCGAGGCCGGGCGGAGAAAAGATCGAAGTCGCGATGGAGGCCTGACCGAGAATCGAACTCGGGTACACGGATTTGCAATCCGGCGCGTAACCACTCCGCCATCAGGCCCCGGGGCCGTTGAGAACGACCACGCCATCGCGAGGGGCGTTCGCTATCAGATCGGATTGTCCCCCGCAACGCACAGACCTATAAGCGCGCCAGATTTCCCGGGTGCCTTCGAGCGCTCACAGCTGCAGGATCGTTTTCCATGGATTTCGCCGCCGCCCGCAAGGTCATGGTCGACAGCCAGGTCCGCGTGAACGATGTGACTGACCGCGCCCTGCAGGCCGCCCTTCTCGGCGTGCCGCGCGAGCGGTTCCTGCCGTCGGATCGTGCCTGGTCCGCCTATGCGGAGATCGAGCCCGAGATTGCCGGCGAGCGCCGTCTGATGCTGGCGCGGGATCTGTCGAAGCTGCTGATGGCGCTGGATGCGAAGCCGGGCGAGCGGGCCCTTGCAATCGCCGCACCCTATGCCGCCGCCGTTCTGGCGCGGCTGGGTCTCGAGGCGACCGCGCAGGAATCGGACGAGGCCGTGTTCGCGGTGACGGGCGAGGTCCTGGCGGAAGAGGGGGTCCGGACCGTCACAGCCCCGCTCGGTGCACCGGCGGACGGCGGCTATGACGTCATTATCTCGGAAGGGGCCGTGCCCGGCCGCCCGGAAGCCTGGCTGGAAGCGCTGAATATCGGGGGACGGCTGGCCGTCGTTGAACGGACGGGTGCGGTGGGCAAGGCTGTGCTCTATGTGCGGGGTGCCCAGGGGGTGTCGCGGCGTGAGCTGTTCAATGCCGCCCCTCCCGTGTTGGCGGAACTGTCAGCGATCCCCACCTTCGTGCTGTAGACTTTTGACGTTCGACGGAACGGTCCTTTCGGCGCGTGAAAAAAACTTAACTGGCGCGGGCGCTGGCCGTATCGCATCAGACCCATGAGACACTGAGTGCGCGCTTCCCCGCGCCAGGCAGGAACAGACATGCTGAAACGTACGCGCGCGCTCGCCTCGGTCGCCGTCATCGCCGTGATTACCGGTATGGGTGCGCCCGCCTGGGCCGAAACGCTCAAGGATGCGCTGGCGCTGGCCTACCAGACCAATCCGTCCCTTCTGGCCCAGCGGGCCAACCAGCGGGCCCTGGACGAGTCCATCGTACAGGCCCGTTCGGGGCTGCGGCCCCAGCTCGATGTCAGGGTCTCCGCCAGCTATGCCCGGGATTACAGCGGCGCGCCGTTCAGCAATCCCGACAGCGATACCGGCGCAGCCAGCGTCAGCCTGTCCCAGACCGTGTGGTCGGGTGGACGCATCGGGCACGGCATCTCGGCGGCTGAAGCCAACATCCTGTCCGGTCGCGAGACCCTGCGCGACGTTGAACAGAACGTCCTGGCATCGGTGATCCGGGCCTATGCCGATGTCATCCGCGACGGTGAAATTCTCGCCATCCGCCAGTCGAACCTCACCGTGCTCCAGCGTCAGCTGGAAGAAGCCTCGGCCCGATTCGAGGTCGGCGAGATCACCCGCACCGATGTGGCCCAGTCCGAATCCCGCCTGGCCCAGTCCGAGGCCGATCTGGCCAATGCCCGCGCCCAGCTGTCTGTGTCGCGCGCCGCCTATGCCGCAGTGGTCGGGCAGGCTCCGGGCGATCTGGCACCGATGCCGGCGCTTCCGGGTGTCCCGGCCGATTTCGACGCCGCCCTCGATGTCGCGCTTTCGGATAATCCGGCCATCCTCTCGGCCGCCTACACCCAGCGCGCGGCTGAAGCCCAGGTGGCGGCCGCCAAGGCCGAATACATGCCGTCCGCGAGTTTGACGGCCTCCTACGGCGGCGGCACCTCTGACCTCGGCCAGCTCGGCGACATTGCGGACCAGACCCGTTTTCAGGCCGGCGCATCCCTCTCAGTGCCGCTGTTCACCGGCGGACTGAACCGTTCCCGCGTGGCTCAGGCCGTGGAGCGCGCCAATGTGGCGCAGATCAACCTCGAGGGAGAGCGCCGCAACATTCTGCAGGCGGTCAGCGCGGCCGTTGCCCAGTCCATCTCGTCCCGCGCCACGCTTCAGGCCGGCGAGGAAGCCGTTCGGGCAGCGACCGTGGCCGCCGAGGGCGTGCGACAGGAGGCCCAGGTCGGTCTGCGGACGACCCTCGATGTGCTGAACCAGGAGCTGGAGCTGCGTAACGCTCAGATCAATCTGGCCAGCGCCCGTCGCAATGAGTACGTCGCCCAGGCCAGTCTGCTGGCCGCCATGGGTCGGCTCGAAGGGGCGGATCTGGATGCGAATCTGACGGCCTATGACCCAGCGGCCAACTACAACCGGGTGCGCAACCGGGGTGGCTTGCCTTGGGACGGGGTTGTCGAAGCGATCGATCGTATCGCCTCGCCCGCCGTTATGCCGGCCAACAACGCCGCGGATGCACCGATTGATGCGCAGCTCAATTCGGAGATCGTCGGGACCGCACCGCGCGATTGACGGGCCTCCGGTCGCCTCTCGCGCGACTACCGGGGCCAGTTGTTAACCTGTGACGCGAAAACGCCCGTTGATTCCAGCGGGCTGAGATGCGACGACATGGTCGGGGGGATGCTCCTCTCACTTGTCTCAATTCGAATGATCGTGCGTTCGCCGCGCGCCCCGGGGTTTCGATATGACCGACCAGACCGCCCAGGAACCGACGATGGAGGAAATCCTGGCGTCGATTCGCCGGATCATTTCCGAGGATGACGCCCCGGCGGGGGCAGCCGCGGATCCTGAACCCGAGACGGTTGTCGAGGACGCCGCGGAGGAGGAAGCGCCTGCGGTCGAGGAGCCGGAGCCCGTTGAGGAGGACGTGTTGGAACTGACTGAGGCCTATGAAGCGCCTGTGGCAGAGAGCCTCGGCGATCTCGACATCCTGTCGGCGGAGCCGTTCCCCAGTGCGTCGGTCCCTGAGTCGGACTTTGTCGAAACGGTCGAGGCCCATGACCCCGAGCCGGAGCCCGAGCCGATCGACGAGGGCCTCGTCGGCGTGAGCGCGGCGGCCAGTGCCGCATCGGCGTTTGCCGGTCTCGCCTCGACCGTCCGCAAACCTGATCCGATTGATTCCTGGACCGGCTCCGGTCCGACCGTCGATGAACTGGCGCGCGCCCTGCTGCGGCCGATGCTGAAGGAGTGGCTGGACGCCAATCTGCCGGGCATCGTCGAGGCCCAGGTACGCAAGGAAGTCGAACGCATCGCCCGCAACGCCGGCTGACTTCACCCGCGACCCGATCAAGGCTAGATCATTCCGGGGCGGCTCCAGTCGGGGCCGCCCTTTCTCTTTGCCCGAAGACCCTCCCAATGCTCGACAAGACCTTCGACCCGACCGCCGCCGAACCCCGCCTCTATGCGAAATGGGAGGAGAGCGGGGTGTTCGCTCCCCGGACCGACGGGGCTGCCGAGGCCTATTCGATCGTCATCCCGCCGCCCAATGTGACGGGCTCGCTGCACATCGGCCATGCGCTGAACAACACCCTGCAGGACATCCTGGCCCGCTATCACCGGATGAAGGGCAAGGCGGTGCTGTGGCTGCCGGGCACGGACCACGCGGGCATCGCGACCCAGATGGTGGTCGAGCGCCAGCTGGCCGCAGCAGGCCATGCCAGCCGCCGCGACATGGGCCGCGAGGCCTTTCTGGCCAAGGTCTGGGAGTGGAAGGCCGAGTCGGGCGGGACCATCGTCCAGCAGCTGCGCCGGCTGGGTGCCTCCTGCGACTGGAGCCGTGAGCGGTTCACCCTCGACGAGGGGCTGAACGCCGCCGTGCGCAAGGTCTTCGTCCAGCTGCACCGGGACGGGCTGATCTATCGCGACAAGCGGCTGGTCAATTGGGACCCGCATTTCCAGACGGCGATCTCGGATCTCGAGGTCGAGCAGCGCGAGATGGACGGCCACTACTGGCATTTCGCCTATCCGCTGGCGGACGGTGTCACCTATGAGCATCCGGTCGCCTTCGACGAGGACGGCAAGGCGACGGAATGGGAGACGCGCGACTTCATCGTCGTCGCCACGACCCGGCCGGAGACCATGCTGGGCGACACCGGCGTGGCGGTGCATCCGGACGATGCGCGGTATGCGGGGCTGGTCGGGAAATTTGTGACCCTGCCGATCGTGGGCCGGCGCATTCCGATTGTCGCCGACGACTATGCCGACCCGGCCAAGGGGTCGGGGGCGGTGAAGATCACGCCGGCGCACGACTTCAATGACTTTCAGGTCGGCAAGCGGGCGGGGCTGGCGGCGTTGAACGTGATGGACGCCTTCGGTCGGATCACGGCCGCCGACACGCCGGACGTGCCCGCCGACTATGAGGGCATGGACCGCTTCGCGGCGCGCAAGGCCATCGTCGCGAAGGCCGAGGAAGACGGCTGGCTCAAGGAGATCGAGAAGACCCGCCACGTGATCCCGCACGGCGACCGCTCGGGCGTGGTCATCGAGCCCTGGCTGACGGACCAGTGGTACGTCGATGCGCATACGATGGCCCAGCCGGCGATCAAGGCGGTGGAGCAGGGCGATACGGTCTTTGAGCCTAAGTCCTATGAGAAGATCTATTTCGAATGGCTGCGCAACATCGAGCCCTGGTGCATCTCGCGCCAGCTCTGGTGGGGGCATCGCATTCCGGCCTGGTATGACGCCGACGGGAACATCTATGTCGCGGAGAGCGAGGCCGAGGCGGTCGCCCAGGCCGGCGGCAAGCCGCTGACGCAGGACGAGGATGTGCTGGACACCTGGTTCAGCTCGGCCCTGTGGCCGTTCTCGACCATGGGCTGGCCGGAGAAGACCGAGGACCTGCGGCGCTTCTATCCGACCAGCGATCTGGTGACGGCGGCTGACATCATTTTCTTCTGGGTTGCCCGAATGATGATGATGGGACTTCACTTCATGGATGAGGTTCCGTTCAAGCGGGTCATCATCAATGGCCTGGTCCGCGACGAGAAGGGCCAGAAGATGAGCAAGTCGAAGGGGAATGTCATCGACCCCCTCGGCATCATCGACGAGCTGGGTGCCGACCCGCTGCGGTTCACGATGGCCATTCTGTCCGGCACTCGTGACATCAAATTGTCGAAGCAACGTATTGAAGGTTATAGGAACTTCGGCACCAAGCTTTGGAACGCGGCGCGCTTCTCGCAGATGAATGAGGCGAAGCGGGTCGAGGGCTTTGACCCGGCGACCGTGGACCAGACCATCAACCGCTGGATCCGCGGCGAGCTGACCAAGGCCGAGCGCGGGGTCAGCGAGGCGATCGAGGGCGGACGTTTCGACGATGCCGCCTCGGCCCTGTACCGCTTCGTCTGGAACGTCTTCTGCGACTGGTATCTGGAACTGGCCAAGCCCGTGTTCATGGGGTCGGACGAGGCCGCCAAGGCCGAGACCCGGGCCATGACGGCCTGGACCCTGGACCAGACCCTGAAGCTGATGCACCCGATCATGCCCTTCATCACAGAGGAGCTGTGGGACCAGCTGTCCGGTGAGGGCGCGGCGCGGGATGAGGCGACCCTGATCGGGGCGGCCTGGCCGGTTCTGCCGGACAGCTTCATCGACGCAGCGGCCGAGGGCGAGATCGGCTGGCTGGTCGATCTGGTCACCGAAATCCGCCAGCTGAAGGCCGAGATGAATGTGCCGCAGGGTGCCAAGCCCGGCCTGTCCTTCATCGCGCCGGATGCGGTCACCGCCGGGCGGATCGCGCGCCACCGCGACCTGATCCTGACGCTCGGCCGGGTGTCGGACCTGTCCTCCGTCGAGGCGGCGGCCGAGGGGTCGGTGACCTTCGTCTCTGGCGGCGCGACGGCGGCCTTGTCGCTGGCCGGGATCATCGATCTGTCGGCCGAGCGTGCCCGGCTGACGAAAGAGATCGCCGCCTTCGACAGCGATATCGGCCATTTCAACAAGAAGCTGGGCAATCCGAATTTCGTCGATCGCGCGGCCCCCGAGGTCGTCGAGGAGCAGCGCCAGAAGCTGGCCGAGGCCGAGGCCGGCAAGACCAGGCTGCAGGCGGCGTTGGCACGGCTGGACGCGGTGGGGTGAAGACCCGGCTCGACCAGCTGCTGGTCGCGCGTGGGCTGGCCGAGAGCCGGGCGCGGGCGAAGGCGGCGATCGAGGCGGGCGGGGTGACGGTCAACGGGGTGCCGGCGAAGGCGGCGTCACAGACCGTGGCTGAGGATGCGGTCGTGGCCTATGCCGACGCCCATCGCTGGGTCGGGCGCGGCGCGTTGAAGCTGGATCACGCCCTGTCCCTTTGGCCGGTCGAGGTTGCGGGCCGGACGGTGCTGGACGTCGGGGCCTCTACGGGCGGTTTCACCGAGGTCTGCCTGTCTCGCGGCGCGGCGCGGGTCTATGCCGTCGATGTCGGCTCAGGTCAGCTGCATGCCCGCGTCGCGGCCGATCCGCGGGTGATCAATCTGGAGCAGACCGACGCCCGGGACCTGACGCCCGCTGTGATCCCCGAGGCACCCGGTCTGATCGTCTGCGACGCCAGCTTCATCGGCCTGGCCAAGGTGCTGCGTGTGGCCTTGGCGCTGGCCGCCCCGGAGGCGGATCTGGTCACCCTGGTCAAGCCGCAGTTCGAGGCGACGGGGCCGGGCGGGACCAAGAAGGGCGTGGTCAAGGATCCGGCGGCACAGCAGGCGGCGCTGGCGGCGGTCTGTGACTGGCTGGAAGGCGAGGGCTGGGCGGTGCAGGCGACCACGGAAAGCCCGATCACCGGTGGGGACGGGAATGTGGAGTTTCTGCTGTGGGCGAAGAGGGGTGGCTAGTGGTTAGTGCGAGTGGCTAGTGGCTAGTGGCTAGTGGTTAGTGGCTGGCCAACGGTTGTTCGACTGCGCGGACTGCGCCGCCCTTCCGCCGGCAATGAGGCGGAGAGCACGAACCACTAACCACTAACCACTAGCCACTAGCCACTGGCCACTCGCCACTGGCTTCTCTCACGCCCGCCACGACCCTGTCCCAACAAGGAAAGACCCCCGGTGGATGGCTCCACCGGGGGTCTCCGTCACGCCGCCGATCGACAGGGGGGCTGAAAAATAATCGGCGGCGCAATTCTGTCAGCAGGTCTGTTCGTAGCGGGTGACCGTGCGGCCGTAGCGGTCGCGGCTGTGGACGGTCCGGCTGCGGCAGTCGGATTGGTAACCGTCGTTCGACCGGTCCTCGTAGCCCTGGTCGCCGTAGCCCTGGGCGTCGTAGCGGTCGCTGTATCCGTAGCCGCCATGGTCCCGGCTGCTGTAGTCGCGGTAGCCGTTTGAGTTCCCGTAGCCGTACTGCGCATAGTCGCTGCGGGTCCCATTGCAGTCGCGGGCCGAGTCGCCGCCGACGGCTGCGCCGAGCGCACCACCGATCACCGCCCCGAGCACACTGCCTTCGGTCCGGCGGCCGCGTGCGCCCATCTGGGAGCCCAGGACGGCCCCGAAGGTCGCGCCGACGAGGGCACCGTTACCCTGACGGTTCCGGCGCTCGCTGAGGCATTCGCCCTGGCCGGAGCGGTCTTGGGACCGACCGTAGGAACGGTCGTAGGAACGGTCGTAGCCATAGTCAGACTGGCGCTCATTGCCGTAGCCATATTGCTGGCCGTTGTAGCTGTAGGCCTGGGCCGAGGCGGTGGCGGGGGTCAGCATCAGGCCGGCCGCGGCGAGGGCGGCGGCGCCGAAAGCGGTCTTGAGGGGCAGACGGGCGAACATCGGCATCATCCTGGCTGAAGGGCGGGCGCCGGGGTTCGACGCCTGTGCTTGTGATGACGAGGCATAGGCCCCCGAAACTGAACGGCCTTTGAGCAGGCCGTTCATCTTCGTTCAGGTTTCGTGGATGGGCCGGAGTCCCTCGAGCCTGCGCGATGGCCGGGACCGGCGCTGATCGCGTCCGAACCGATTTCGCTCTAGAAGCAGCCGATGACGGAAACGCTGACCATCAGCCGCGTGGGCGGGCAGGGCGACGGGATCGCCGAGACGCCGGGCGGACCTGTGTTCGTACCCTTGAGCCTGCCCGGCGAGACGGTGCGGGGCGAGGTTCGGGACGGGCGGCTGGAGGGGGGCGAGATCCTGACCGCCAGCCCGGAGCGGATCGCGCCGGTGTCGCCCCACTATGGCGATTGCGGTGGCTGCGCCCTGCAGCACTGGGCCGCCGGGCCCTATCTGGACTGGAAACAGGATCAGGTCCGGCAGGCGCTCGCGCGGGAGCGGATCGAGACCGAGATCGAGGCGACGGTGGCCGTGCCGCCGGGGACGCGGCGGCGGCTGGCCCTGCATGCGCGGCGCAGCGAGGACGGGCGGGTCGTGCTGGGATTCAAGGCCCGCAAGAGCTGGCGGCTGGTTGAGGTGATGGCCTGTCCGGTGGCCGATCCCCGGCTGGTGGCGGCGTTTCCGGCGCTGGCCCGGGTGGCGGCGGCCTTTCTGGAGCATCCGAAGTCGGCCCCGACCCTGCATGTGACAGCGACCCTGACCGGGCTTGATGTGGATGTGACGGGGGTTGAGCGGCGCACGGGCGGGCTGTCCGGTGACGCGCGGATGCGGGCCATCGCCGCGGCGGCCGAGGCCGGTCTGGCTCGTCTGAGTCTGGCGGGCGAGGTTCTGATGATGGAGCGTCAGCCGAAGGTGGCCTTCGGACCCGCGACCGTACCCCTGCCGCCCGGCGGCTTTCTGCAGGCCGTGCCCGAGGCCGAGGCGGCGATGGTCGCGCGCGCGGTCGAGGCGGTGAAGGGGGCGAAGAAGATCGCGGATCTGTTCTGCGGGGCGGGGACCTTCACCTTTCCGCTGGCGACGGTGGCGCCGGTGCTGGCGGCGGACGGCTCGGCCGCGGGGATCGCGGCGCTGAAGGCGGGGATCGGTTCAGGGCCGGGCATGAAAGGGATCACCGCCGAGGCGCGTGACCTGTTCCGCCGACCGCTGGCCCCCTATGACCTGCGGGGCTGTGACGCCATTGTGCTGGACCCGCCGAGGGCCGGGGCGCTGGAGCAGACGCGGCAGCTGCCGGGCACGAAGGCGGCGGTCGTGGTCGGTGTGTCGTGCAATCCGGTGACCTTCGCCCGGGATGCCCGGGTGCTGATCGACGCCGGCTTCCGGCTGGAACGGGTGACGCCGGTGGACCAGTTCCTGTGGTCGGCGCATGTGGAGCTGGTGGGAGTGTTCCGGCGATGACGATGAACGACAACCTGCCCGACGAGGATGGGGGTGGCTTCGACGCCGAGGACTGGACGCGGCTGACACCGTTTGTCGGGGCCGTGGCAACCCTGGACGATGTGCAGGCCCGCCGGGCGGTGTTTGCCCTGGGCGAGACCGACGATCCGCGCCCGATCGCCATGGACCTGCCGCAGCCGGTGATCTGGTGGGACGAGGACGGCGAACAGGCGGCGGTGGCGGTCCAGGCCGAGACCCATCTGGGACCCGACGGCGAGGAGATGGAAATCCTGGGCCTGATCCTGCCCGACGGCGGCGGGGCCGTGGCCCTGATGGAGGATGTCGATCTGGTCGATGCCACCGATCCGACCTGGCGTGAGCTGGTCACCAATGCCATCGATCCGTCGGCGGCGGATGAGGATTAGAGGATGATGCCTGCCCCTGTTTCGGGGGAGGGTGTCGCGCGCGCCGTCCTTGAAGCCTGCGGGTGATCACGGGCTTTCGTGACTGGTGCGGATGAGAGGAATCGAACCTCCACGCCTCGCGGCGCTGGAACCTAAATCCAGTGCGTCTACCAGTTCCGCCACATCCGCCAGGTCCGCTGCAGCGTCTAGGCGAGGCCGGACCGGGCGGCAACGAAAAAGGCCCGGGATCGCTCCCGGGCCTTTCGTCTTGCAGGGATGATCCCGGGGATCAGTCCTTCTGGTTGTCCACACCGGAGCCCATGGCCTCGGCCGGGGACGACATCGTGGTTTCTTCGGTGATGTCGATGCCCTTGGCGAGCTTGGAGTGCCAGAAGCCGTAGATGATGTAGATGACGGCACCGACCGCGGCATAGGCAGCCAGGATCGTCAGGGGCAGCGTATTGCCGTCCATGGCGTGCTGGATCATGGGCCAGAAGTTGAAGCCGGCCAAGGACAGACAGGCCACAATGCCGGCACCCGCCGTCCAGACACCACCCGGGACCTTGAACGGACGCTCCATCTCCGGGTGTTTGATGCGCAGGAAGATCACGCTCAGGCACACGATCGAGAAGGCCACCGCCGTGCCGAGGGACACGAGGTCGCCGAGGATCGAGATCGGCAGGAAGGAGGCTGCGACGGCAATGAGGATGCCGAGCAGGATGGTGCCGATCCAGGGCGTGCGGAACTTCGGATGGATGACCGCAAACGCCTTCGGCAGAAGGCCGTCACGGGCCATGGTGTAGAAGATCCGCGTCTGGCCGTAGCACAGCACCAGCATGACCGAGGACAGGCCGGTGATGGCGCCGATCTTGATCAGGAAGCTGATCAGGTTCAGTTCACCGCCTGCGGCCGAGGGCACGGCGATGTTGGCCCATTCCAGACCCATGCGGTCGATGGCGACTGCCACCGGCGCCGGGCTGGCCAGCTCGAGGTAGGGAACGACGCCGGTCATGACGGCGGCGACGGCCATATAGATCAGGGTGCAGACGATGAGCGCACCGAGAATCCCGACCGGAACGTCCTTGGACGGGTTCTTGGCTTCGGCGGCCGCCGTCGAGACGGCTTCGAAGCCGACGTAGGCGAAGAAGATGATCGCCGCACCCCGCAGGATGCCGCTGGTGCCGTACTCACCGAACTTGCCCGTGGTGTTCTCGGGGATGAAGGGCACCCAGTTATCGGGGTTGATGTACTGTATCCCGACCGCGATGAAGGTCAGCAGCACAACGATCTTGATGATGACGATGAGATTGTTGATCGACGCCGACTCACTGACGCCGAGAACCAGAAGGCTGCAGACAGCCGCGATGCCGATGGCAGCCACCAGGTTCAGGGTGCCGGTCATAGGGAAGCTGCTGACGCCGTCGACCGTGACGGCCTGGATCAGCGGGGTTGCCCAGGATGGGCCTTCTCCGCCGGCGTACTGGATGGTCGGGAACAGACCGGCGGCGAGACCGAAATCATTGAGGATCGAGACCACATAGCCGGACCAGCCGACGGCGACGGTCGAGGCCGCAACGCCGTATTCCAGCACCAGCAGCCAGCCCATGATCCAGGCGAAGACTTCGCCCAGGGTGCCGTAGGCGTAGGTGTAGGCCGAGCCGGACACCGGCATGGTCGAGGCCAGTTCGGCATAGCAGAGACCGGCGAGACCGCAGGCGATGCCCGCGACCACGAAGCTGAGCATGATTGCCGGGCCTGCATTGGCCGCGGCGACCTGGCCGGTCAGAACGAAGATGCCGGCGCCGATGATGGCACCGATGCCGAGGCTCATCAGGTTGATGGGACCCAGGGACCGTTTCAGCTCGCTCTTGGCGGCTTCCTTCTGGATCTGGGCTACGGATTTCTTGAGGAACAGACGGTTCCCCCTGGGCCTAAGGCCTTCTGCGGACATCGAGTCTCGCCCCCTGATACACGACGAGTCCTCCCCGGACCGCCTTCAATGCCGCGAACGCTAGCGGCGCAGGGGGCCGCTGGCAACGCGGTTTCCGAATGGTGAAGCCCTGACGACGCTTTCGTGAAGGGGGGCTGACCGTCTAGAGCCGTGGATGATGCTGCCGATCCACGCCGTTATCGAGCCTCTGAAGGCCGCCCTAGCCGCGGGCAATGCGGCTGTGCTTGCGGCTCCGCCGGGGGCGGGGAAGACGACGGTCGTGCCGCTGGCGCTGCTCGATGCGCCCTGGCTGGCGGGCGGAAAGCTGCTGGTGCTGGAGCCCCGCAGGCTGGCGGCACGGGCGGCGGCGGAACGGATGGCGGTGTCGCTGGGCGAGTCGACCGGTGAGACGGTGGGCTATCGCACCCGGCTGCAGAGCCGGATCGGACCGAACACGCGGATCGAGGTGATCACCGAAGGGGTGTTCACCCGGATGATCCTGGACGATCCCGGCCTGGAGGGCGTCGGCGGGGTGCTGTTCGACGAATTTCACGAACGGTCGCTGGACGCCGATCTGGGTCTGGCGCTGGCACGGGAAACACAGGGTCTGCTGCGGGAGGACCTGCGGCTGCTGGTCATGTCGGCCACGCTGGATATCGGGGGGGTGTCACGCCTTCTGGCCGGCGCGCCGGTCATCGAGGCGGAAGGCCGGATGTTTCCGGTCGGAACGCGCTATTGCGGGCGAAACCCGGTCGAGCGGATCGAGGATGCCCTGACCCGGGCCATCCTGCTGGCCCTGGGGGAGGAGAGCGGCTCGATCCTCGTCTTTCTGCCCGGACAGGGCGAAATCCACCGCACGGCGCAGCGGCTCGCGGAGCGGCTGAATGATCCGGCCGTGGATGTCGTGCCGCTGTACGGAGCGCTGGACCGCGAAACCCAGGACCGGGCCATCCAGCCGACGACCGCCGGGCGGCGCAAGGTGGTGCTGGCGACCTCGGTGGCCGAGACCAGCCTGACCATCGAGGGGGTCCGGGTGGTGATCGACGGTGGCCTGTCGCGCGTGCCGCGGTTCGAGCCGTCCAGCGGCCTGACGCGGCTGGCGACGGTCCGGGTCAGCCGGTCCTCGGCAGAACAGAGGCGCGGCCGGGCCGGCCGGACGGAGCCTGGCATGTGCTACCGGCTCTGGGACGAGGCGGAGATGCGCGGGCTGGTGCCGCACCAGCGCCCGGAAATCCTGGAGGCGGACCTGACGGGCCTTGCCCTCGACCTGGCCCGATGGGGTACCCGGTCGACAGAGGCGCTCGCCTTGCTGGACCAGCCGCCGGCGGGGGCCTTTGCCGAGGCGCGCAAGGTATTGGAACGCCTGGGCGCACTGGATGGGGCCGGGGCGTTGACCGTCCATGGACGGCGGTTGACGCGGATCCCGCTGCCGCCGCGGCTGGCGCATATGGTCGCCGTCGCCAGCGATGCGGGGGACGCGGGGCTGGGCGCGCGGATCGCGGCGGTGCTGAGCGAGCCGGGACTGGGCGGCCACGACATCGATCTGAGGGACCGGCTGCGTGGACTGGAGCGCGACCGGTCGCCGAGGGGCCGGGACGCGATCAAGCTGGCCGAGCGCTGGGCGCGGGCGGCCGGAAGCGGGCAGGGCGGCGAGGTCGATGTGGGTGTGCTGCTGGCCGAGGCCTTCCCCGAGCGGGTGGCGAAGGCGCGCGGCAAGCCGGGGGAGGTGCTGCTGGCTTCGGGGCGCGGTGCCTTTCTTGATCCGACGGAGGCCCTGGCGCGGGAGTCGTGGCTGGCGGTGGCAGAGCTGGGCGGCGGGGATGCGCGGGACCGCATCCGGCTGGCCGCTCCGGTCGATCCGGCGGCGCTGGAGGGTCGGATCGGGATCGAGGACCGACTGGTGCGGGAGCCGTCGGGGCGGATGACCTTGAAGCGCATCCGCCGCATCGGGGCGATCGTGGTGGATGAAAGGATCATCGGCACGCCGGACCGGGCCGCGATCACGGCGGCGCTGCGGGACGAGGTTGAGCGCGACGGGCTGGCAAGTCTGAGTTGGGGCGAGCGGGCATCGGGCCTGAAGGCGCGGATGGCCTTTGTAGCCGGACTGGAGGACGGCTGGCCGGACGTGTCGGACGCGGGGCTGAGGGCGAGCCGCGAGACCTGGCTGTGGCCTTTGCTGGACGCCGTGCAGGCCCTGGAGAAGATCGAAGATGGCGCGCTGGAAGCCGGGCTGCGCGCGCTGATCCCCTGGGACCGGCAGCGCGCGCTGGACGAGCTGGCTCCGGCACGACTGGCGACACCGCTCGGCTCGGCCGCTATCGACTATGCGGCCGTGGGCGGGCCGCGGGTGGACATCCGGGTGCAGGAGCTGTTCGGGACCACCGCTCATCCGACCGTCGGTGGCGGGCGGGTGCCGTTGACGCTGGCCCTGCTGTCGCCGGCCCGGCGGCCGGTGCAGGTGACGAAGGACCTGCCCGGTTTCTGGGCCGGAAGCTGGGCGGCGGTGCGCAGTGAGATGCGGGGCCGCTATCCCCGGCATCCCTGGCCGGAGGACCCGACGAAGGCTGAGGCCACCAGCCGGGCCAAGCCGCGCGGGACCTAGGCGGGCCGGCACCGCTTGCCTTTTCCGCCCAAGCCGCCTAGAAGCCCTGCCACTTCACACGCAGGCGTGGCGCTGACGGGGAGAAATCCCGTCTGCTCCGTTCCGAGGGCCAACCGGTCTTTACAGCGCCTGCGGCGGATCAATCGGATAAAGGACTACACCATGGCTCTGCCAGAATTCTCCATGCGTTCGCTGCTCGAAGCCGGCGCGCATTTCGGCCACCAGACGCACCGTTGGAACCCGAAGATGGAGCGCTACATCTTCGGATCGCGCTCGAACATCCACATCATCGACCTGTCGCAGTCGATCCCGCTGCTGCACCAGGCCCTGGTCGCCGTGCGCGATGTCGCCGCCAAGGGCGGTCGCGTCCTGTTCGTCGGCACCAAGCGCCAGGCTTCGGATCCGGTGGCTGAAGCCGCCAAGCGCTGCGCCCAGTACTATATGAACAACCGCTGGCTCGGCGGCACCCTGACCAACTGGCGCACCGTGTCGGGCTCGATCGCCCGCCTGCGCGAGCTGGAAGCCCTGCTGGACGGCGGCGGTGACGGCCGGGTCAAGAAGGAACTGCTGAACCTGCAGCGCGAGCGCGACAAGCTCGAGCTGTCGCTGGGCGGCATCAAGGACATGGGTTCGATCCCGGACATCATCTTCGTGATCGACACCAACAAGGAAGCGATCGCGATCCTGGAAGCCCGCAAGCTGAACATCCCGATCATCGCCATCCTCGACACCAACTCGGACCCGGACGGCATCACCTATCCGATCCCCGGCAACGATGACGCCGCCCGCGCCATCCAGACCTATTGCGACCTGATCGCCGACGCCGTCCTCGACGGCCTGGCTGCCGGCCAGTCGGCCGCCGGCGTCGATCTGGGGGCTGCGGTCAACCCGGACGAGCCGATGCTGCGCGAAGCCAAGGCACCGAAGGCGGCCAAGGTTGAAGCCGAGGTCGTTCCCGCCGAGGCTGAAGCCGTCGCTGAGGAAATGATCGCTGCCGCCGAGCCGGCCGCCGAAGACACTGCCGAAACCGAGGAAGCTGCGGTCTAAATCCGAACCGCTTCCCGACGGCGAAACTGACATACGGCCGGGCTAGATCAGCCCGGCCGTTCCCGCATACGCATATCCAAGGAGACTACCCATGGCCGAGATCACCGCCGCCCTCGTGATGGAACTGCGCGCCAAGTCCGGCGTCGGCATGATGGACTGCAAGAAGGCGCTCCAGGAAACCGACGGCGACATCAATGCCGCGATCGACTGGCTGCGCGCCAAGGGCCTGTCCAAGGCCGCCAAGAAGGCTGACCGCGTCGCCGCTGAAGGCCTCGTCGCCGTGGCCTCGAAGGACGTCGGCGCCGGTGAAGTCGGTGCCGCCATCGAGTTCAACGCCGAGACCGACTTCGTGGCCCGCAACGACCTGTTCCAGAACGCCGCCAAGTCGTTCGCCCAGCTGGGCCTCGAGCACGCCACGCTGGAAGGTCTGCACGGCGCCGAACTGGAGAGCGGCAAGTCGGTCCAGGACGAGGTCACGAACCTGATCGCCACGGTGGGCGAGAACATGCAGCTGCGCCGCGCCGCCCGCCTGTCGGTCGACGAAGGCGTCGTGGCCTCCTACGTCCACAATGCGGTGTCGCCGGGCCTCGGCCGTATCGGCGTGCTGGTCGCCCTGCACGGCGGCGGCGACAAGGCCGCCCTGCGCGAACTGGGCCGCAAGATCGCCATGCACGTGGCCGCCACGGCCCCGCTGTCGCTGAACACGGACGATCTGGACCCGGCCGCCATCGAGAAGGAACGTCAGGTCCTGACCGAAAAGGCCCGCGAAGAAGGCAAGCCGGAAGCCATGATCGCCAAGATCGTGGAAGGCCAGATCAACAAGTTCCAGAAGGATGTGGTGCTGATCAAACAGCCCTTCGTCATGAACCCCGACGTGACCATCGAACAGCTGGTCGCTGACACGGGCAAGGAACTGGGTGCCCCCGGCCTGCACCTGGCCGGCTTTGTCCGCCTGGCGCTGGGTGAAGGCGTCGAGAAGGTCGAGGGACCGGACTTCGCTTCGGAAGTCGCCGCGATGACGGCCGGCCAGTAGGTCGGACTTTCCACGATTGAAGACAGGGGCCGACGGGAAACCGCCGGCCCCTTTTTCATTGCCGCTCCCAGCAGGATGCCGTGGCCGGCCGGGACGCGACAATCACGACGCCTTCTCGGCGCGCCCGACACCCGCTACAGCTTCCGGCATGATCGGCAAACTCAACCACATCGGCGTCGCCACGCCGTCCATCGAGGCCAGCGTCGCGATGTATCGCGACCTGCTCGGTGCGACGAAGGCAAAGGCGCCTTTCGACCTGCCGGCGCAGGGGGTGAGGGTCTGTTTCATTGACCTGCCGAACAGCCAGATCGAACTGATAGAGCCGCTGGGCGACGACAGCCCCATCCATGGATTTCTGGCGAAGAACCCGAGGGGTGGCCAGCATCATGTCTGTTTCGAGGTCGAGGACATCCTGGTCGCCCGGGACGCCCTGCGGGCCAAGGGGGCGACCATCCTCGGGACGGGCGAGCCGCGCATCGGGGCGCACGGTACGCCGATCATCTTCGTCCATCCGAAGGATATGGGTGGCGTTCTGGTCGAATTGATGGAAACGCCCAGGGGCAATCACGAGAGCGGAGCGCACTGATGCCGATCGGTATCGTCACCATGCTTGGGGTCTATATCATCTGCTGGTGGACGGTGCTGTTTGCCGTCCTCCCGTTGGGGACCTCACAGGAGCGGCATGAGCCGCCTACCGACGGGGCACAGTGGGGTGCGCCGGAGAAGCCGGACCTGAAGCGCAAATTCATCACCACGACCTGGGTTTCGGCCCTGCTTTGGCTGCTGGTGATGGTGCTGGTCTATATCGGCTGGATGCCGCTGCCCGATCTGGCCCCGCCGGTTCCGTGACGCCATGACGGACAGGCTGCTGCTGCTCAATCCAGGCTGGACCGACGATCAGGGCGGGCCCTGGTACTGCCCGCCCGGCGCGATCGTCGAGGGTGTGCTGGCCTTCCATCCCTTTCTCCGGGACCGGCTGGAGATCACCTATCTCGATCATCCCCGACCGCGCCCTCCGGTGATTGAACTGGTCGGTGAGGATCACCAGAGCTGCCCGATCCTGGTGCTGGACGAGACCTTCGACTGGCCCGAGGCACAGACCAGCGCGGCGACGGGCCGACGCTTCCTGCAGGATGAGGCGATCATCCCCTATCTGGCGGCGCGCTACGGGATTGCGCGGCCGCATCCTTGAGCAGGGTGTGGGGTATCGGGTGTGGGGTGTGGGGTGGCCCGGTCTTTCGCATGACCAGAACCCCCACGCCCCATACCCCAAACCCCACACCCTAATCCTCGAACCGGCCTAGCTTTCGCCCCGATGACCCGGCTAAAGCTCTTGCTCCAAGCCTCCCACGCCGGATTCTGCCCATGCGCCTGTCGCGCTACTTCCTGCCCACGCTCAAAGAGGCGCCTTCCGACGCCCAGATCGTTTCGCACCAGCTGATGCTGCGTGCGGGCCTGATCAAACAGGAGGCCGCCGGCATCTATGCCTGGCTGCCGCTGGGCCTGCGGGTGCTGAACCGGATCGAGCAGATCGTGCGCGAGGAGCAGGAGCGGGCAGGGGCCGTCGAGCTGCTGATGCCGACCTTGCAGCTGGCCGATCTGTGGCGTGAGAGCGGTCGGTATGACGCCTACGGTCCGGAGATGCTGCGCATCACCGACCGGCATGAGCGCGAGCTGCTGTACGGGCCGACGAACGAGGAGATGATCACCGACATCTTCCGCGGCTTCGTGAAGAGCTACAAGGCGCTGCCGCTGAACCTGTTTCACATCCAGTGGAAATTCCGCGACGAGCGCCGACCGCGGTTCGGCGTCATGCGCGGGCGCGAATTCCTGATGAAGGACGCCTATTCGTTCGACATCGATGAGGCCTCGGCACGCAAGGCCTACAACCGGATGTTCGTGGCCTATCTGAACACCTTCGCCCGGATGGGGCTGAAGGCGGTGCCGATGCGCGCCGACACGGGCCCGATCGGTGGCGACCTGAGCCATGAGTTCATCGTCCTGGCCGACACGGGCGAGAGCCAGGTGTTCTGCGACCGCAAACTGGTCGAGATGCCCGCGCCCGGTGCCGGTGTGGACTGGGATGAGCTGCAGGCCATCGTCGACGAGCGGACCGGCCTCTATGCCGCGACCGAGGAAATGCATGACGCGGCCCAGTTCAAAAGCCAGACGGCCGAGGCCGACCGCCTGACCGCGCGCGGCATCGAGGTCGGGCACATCTTCTATTTCGGCACCAAATACTCGGCCCCGATGAAGGCCCGTGTTGCCGGTCCGGACGGCAAGGACACCGAAGTCCATATGGGCAGCTACGGCGTCGGGGTGTCGCGCCTGCTGGGGGCCATCATTGAGGCCAGCCATGACGAGGGCGGCATCATCTGGCCGGACTCCGTGGCCCCGTTCGATGTCGTGGTGATCAATCTGCGCGTTAATGACGAGGCGGTCTGCGTGGCCTGTGAAGAGGCGGTGGCCAAGCTCGAGGCCCTCGGCAAGGACGTGCTCTATGACGACACCGACGAGCGGCCGGGCGGGAAATTCGCCACCGCCGACCTGATCGGCATTCCCTGGCAGCTGACGATCGGGCCCAAGGGTGTGGCCGAGGGGCTGGTGGAGCTGAAGCGCCGCGCGACCGGTGAGAAGCTCTCGATCCCGCTGGATGAGGCGCTGGCGAAGGTGCGCGGATGACGGATGTGCCGGCGGCACTGAAGCCGACCAAGCCCGCCGGCCCGTTCTCGGCCTGGGAGTTCGAACTGGCGCTGCGCTATCTGCGCGCCCGGCGGAAGGAGGGCGGCATCGCCCTGATCGCCATCATCTCCTATGTGGCCATCGCGCTGGCGGTCATGGCCCTGATCATCGTCATGAGCATCATGGCCGGGTTCAGGAATGAGCTGCTGGACCGGATGCTGTCGTTCAACGGCCATATGTACGTCCAGGGACAGGTGCTGGTGGATCCCGACCGCGAGGCGGCCGTGACGCGGATCGCGGCGGTCCCGGGTGTGGTCAGTGTCTCGCCCCTGACCGAGAACCAGGCGCTTGTGCGCGCCGCCGGCCAGACGACCGGGGCCGTGGTGCGGGGCATTCGCCCTCAGGACCTGGACTCCATGTCCTATGTCTTCGACAGCCTGACGCCCGAGGCGCGCCGCGCTTTCGGACAGGGGGCCTACGGCGGTGATGACATCCTGATCGGCAAGGCGCTGGCCGAGAGCATGGGGCTTCGGGTGGGTGATCCGATCAGCCTTTATTCGCCCACCGGTGCCGACAGTGCCTTCGGCAATCTGGGCGGGCTGGAGAAGACCTATCGCATCGGCGGGGTGTTCACCTCGGGCACGGCCGATTTCGACCGCGCCTTCATCTTCATGCCGCTGGAACAGGCCCAGTTGTTCTTCGGCAAGGAAAGCGTCTGGGACGTGATCGAGCTGAAGGTCGAGGCGCCGGACCGGGTCGGTGAGCTGATCCAGCCGGTGCGTATGGCCTCCGGCCGCAGCGCCATCGTCAGCGACTGGCGTGACCGTCTGGCGGCCTTCTGGGGCGCGCTCAAGGTCGAGCGGGTGGCCATGAGCATCATCCTCGGCCTCGTCGTCGCCATCGCGGCTCTGAACATCATTTCCGGCATCGTCATGCTGGTGAAGAACAAGACCCGGGACATCGCCATCCTGCGCACCGTGGGGGCCAGCCAGTCGTCGATGCTGCGCATCTTCTTCATCGCCGGCGCGGCCATCGGGGTGGCGGGGACGATCACCGGCCTGGTCCTGGGACTGGTCTTCTGTCTGAACATCGGAGCGATCCAGCATTTCCTTGAGTGGGTTCTGGGCGTCCAGCTGTTCAACGCGGACGTCTATATGCTGGATTCCATCCCCGCCGAGGTCGACGCCATGGACGTGGTCTGGGTCACCCTGTGGTCCGTCTTCATGTCCTGTTTCGCCTCGCTGCTGCCGTCCTGGCGGGCGGCGAAAATGGATCCGGTCGAGGCGCTTCGCTATGAGTAGGCCCGTCCTCTCCGTGCGGGGCGTCACCCGCACCTATGACACCGCCTCGGGCGGTCTGACCGTGCTGAAGGGCGTGGATCTGGACGTCATGCCGGGCGAGGTCGTCGGCCTGATCGGGCCCTCGGGCTCGGGCAAATCCTCCTTGCTCCACGCCGCCGGCCTGCTGGAACGGCCGACGTCGGGCGAGATCCGCATCGACGGCGCCGATGTCGGCGGCCTCGATGAGCGGGCGCGGACCCACATCCGCCTCGCCAGCATCGGCTTCGTCTATCAGTTCCACCATCTGCTGGCCGAGTTCGACGCACGCGACAATGTGGCCCTGCCGCTGCGGATCGCCGGGGTCGGACAGGCCCAGGCCCGCGAACGCGCCTCGGAGGTGCTGACAGCGCTGGGCCTCGGCGAGCGGCTGACGCACCAGCCGGCCCAGTTGTCGGGTGGGGAACAGCAGCGGGTCGCGGTGGCCCGCGCCCTGGCCAACCGTCCGCGGCTGCTGCTGGCCGATGAGCCGACCGGCAACCTCGATCCCGCCACCAGCCAGAGCGTGTTCGAGGCCCTGCAACGGCTGGTCAAGGACACCGGCGTCGCCGCCCTGATCGCCACCCACAATATGGAGCTGGCCGGGCATATGGACCGGGTGTTCGCCCTGAAGGACGGGCATCTGGAAGAACGGCCGGCGGAGAGCCAGGCCTACTGATCAGGTGGTGGCCTCCGCGCGGGCCTTGATCACGCCCAGCACATTGCGGTGGAAGTCGCCGAGGAAAACGCCGCCCCACCAGGCCGCGTACTCGTTCATCGGCGTACGGATCCAGTAATGGGTGGTCAGGACAAGGTCCGAGCCGCCGTCTGCGGTCGGCTCGATGCGGTAGCGACCTTCCTCGAGACGCAGGTAGGCGCTGTCGACCTTCAGATGCTCGTCCAGCATGCGGGTCTGGGCCTCGGGTCCGAGGTGGAAGGTCCAGCCCAGCTCGCGCCCGGGTTGCCATGCGATGATGTGCTCCTCAAACCGCACGCCACGGCCCCATTCCAGGTGACGCACGGCACCGACACCCGTTCCTTCCAGGCGCGCGTCCTTCGGGCGCGGGATGCCGACGATGTCATGGCTGAAATTCCAACGATGTTCCGCGTCGCGAATGGCGCGGATATCGGTGAGGCCGTTCCAGACGGTCTCCGGGCTGGCGTCGATATGGATGCGGCTGGTCACGAACCGGGTCTGGGCTTCGGGCGGCCGGTCAGCCTCCAAGGGCACGCCGATCAGCGGCAGGATGAGGATGGACAGCGACATCAGCCGCCCCGCGCGCCGGCGCATCGCCTTGCCGGCGAGCCAGCCGGCGAGGATGCCTGAGCCGTAAAAGATCGGCGCCGCCATCACCAGACAGACCGCGCCCTCGCGAAGCACCCCGCCGGCGCACACCAGCATGACGGTCACGGTCAGGGCGGAGACTCAGGTATGAGAGCCGCTGCCTTTGACGCCCCTCGGATCCGTTATCCGTACCGCGATGATGCAGGCGGCGATCGGTGCGCCGAGCAGGAAGCCGATCAGCAACATGCCCGAATCCGGCGCATTCAGCCGGGTCCAGCCATAGACGCCCAGCGCGTAGACAAGGCCGGCGGCGATGGCGACGAGCAGCCCGCGGCCGGGCTTCGGATCCGGAGGCGGCAGGGGGGCGGGGCTCAGGCTCGGGCGTTCATCTGACATGGCCCACCATGACAAGCCTCGTCATCGCGCGCCACCCGCCTTGCCTGCGGCAGGACAGCCCGGCGCGAACGCAGACTGTGCTAGGCTGCAACACCTCCGGAGCCTGCAATGACCAACGCGATTGAAGCTCATCTGAATGCGGCGCGTGAAGCCGCCAAAGAGGGCAGGGCCGGGGACGCCCGCAACTCATACGCCCGCGCCGCCGCCCTCAGTCGGGAAAGCGGCGCGCCCCTGCTCCAGGCCCATGCCCTGCGCCATCTGTCCGATCTGGACCGGGCGGCGGACCATCTTGAGCAAGCCCTCGCCCACGCCGAGCAGGCGGCGGCGCTCTATTCCGCCAACGGGCAGGGAACGTCGGTCGATATGGCCAATGCCTTGCGGCTCAGGGCTCTGGCGCTCGACAGCCTGCGGCGTGCAGTCCCGGCCCAGGCTGTCTGGAAGGCGGCGCGCGATCTCTATGCCGGTGCGTCAGTCGGGGCCGGGGTGGCGGAATGCGATGCGCGGCTGGCCCCTGACGCCGGAGGCTGAGCCCTATTTCTTGCCGGGAGGGGTGGTGAAGGGTGAGCTGCTGCTGACCGCCACGGAGGGTTTGGGCTTTTCGGCCTTGGGCTTGCGGACTTCCTTGTTGCTCTTGACTTGACCCTTGGCCATGGCCGCTCTCCGACGCCGCCGCTGCTCGCCGGAAAGACGGTCACAGGGGGTGATGGCCCCACCCTACAGAAGCTGGCCGGTCGTGTTCCCATCAAATCGACTTGACGAGAACAAAGCCGCAACATAGAACATAGGCAGAACACGCAATCTGGGGAAAAGATCATGGCGCGTTGGGTGAAGGATACGCTGTCGCTTGCGTCGTGCAGCGGCTTCGTCTGGATGGCGTGGCAGGCAGCGTTTCTGATCTCGTGAGTCGGGGATGGGCCAGCTCAAAGAGGGTCTGGCCATTTCCGACGCAGCCGCAGTCGCGCAGTTCATCCACCTGAGGGTCCGCTCGGCCTATTCGCTGCTGGAAGGCGCGATCAAGGCGGGCAAGGTCGCGACCCTGGCAGCGGATGCCGGCATGCCGGCTGTGGGCGTGGCCGACCGCGCCAATCTGTTCGGCGCACTGGAGTTTTCGGAAGCGGCCAAGGGGACCGGCGTTCAGCCGATCGTGGCCTGCGCGCTTCCGGTCACCGGCATCGGCGGCAGGATCAGCGACCGTTGGGCCAGGGTGCCGACCGTGGTCCTGCTGGCGCAGAATGAGGCCGGGTGGCTGAACCTGTGCGCCCTGTCGTCCTCGGCCTTCCTCGACGCCGGTTCGATGGATGAGCCGAGCGTGTCCTGGTCGATGGTGGCGGAACGGTCCGAAGGGCTGATCCTGCTGTCCGGCGGGCCCGACGGTCCGGTCGACCCCCTGTTCGTGCAGGGCAAGCCGGCCGAGGCGAATGCAGCGCTGGATGAGATGGCGCGGGTGTTCGGCGACCGGTTCTATGTCGAACTGCAACGTCACGGTCTGGCCAGTGAGAAGCCGGCGGAGCGCGGGCTGGTCGACTGGGCCTATGGCCATGACGTCCCGCTGGTCGCCACCAATGACGTTCACTACGCCAGGGCAGCGCAGGCGAAGTCGCACGATGCCCTGATGTGTATCGCGGACGGCGCCTTCACCGGTCAGGAGGATCGGCGGCGTGTGACCGGCGAACACTGGTTCAAGCCCGCGGCGGCGATGCGGGAGCTGTTCGCCGACCTGCCCGAGGCCTGCGACACGACGGTGGAGATCGCGCGCCGCTGCGCCTTCCTGGTGCCCACGCGGGCGCCGATCCTGCCGCGGTTCGAGGCCGGGGCGGGGCGGACCGAGCCCGAGGAACTGATGCATCAGGCCCGCGAGGGGCTGAAGGCGCGGCTGCAGGCCGTGACCCCGGTTGCGCCCGAGGCCGACTACTGGGCCCGCCTGGAATGGGAGGTCGGGATCATCCAGCAGATGGGTTTCCCCGGCTATTTCCTGATCGTGTCGGACTTCATCAAATGGGCCAAGAACCACGGCATTCCCGTGGGCCCGGGCCGGGGTTCGGGGGCCGGCTCGCTGGTCGCCTGGGCCCTGACGATCACGGACCTGGATCCGCTGCGCTTCGGCCTGCTGTTCGAGCGGTTCCTGAACCCCGAGCGGGTCTCCATGCCCGACTTCGACATCGACTTCTGCCAGGAGCGGCGGGAAGAGGTGATCGATTATGTCCAGGAGCGCTACGGCAAGGACCGGGTGGCGCAGATCATCACCTTCGGCACCCTGCAGGCGCGGGCGGTGCTGCGCGATGTCGGCCGGGTGTTGCAGATGCCGCTCGGCCAGGTCGACCGGCTGGCCAAGATGGTGCCGGCCAACCCCGCCAATCCCGTAAGCCTGGCCCAGGCCATCGAGATGGAGCCCCGGCTGCGCGAAGCGCGTGATTCCGAGACCGCGGTGCGCACCCTGCTGGATACGGCGCTGGAGCTGGAGGGGCTGTACCGCAATGCCTCGACCCACGCCGCCGGGATCGTGATCGGCGACCGGCCGCTGACCGAACTGGTGCCCCTGTACCAGGACCCGCGCTCGACCATCCCGGCCAGCCAGTTCAACATGAAATGGGTCGAGGCTGCGGGTCTGGTGAAGTTCGACTTCCTCGGCCTCAAGACCCTGACTGTGCTGGACCGTGCCCGGGTCTATCTGGAGCGGCGGGGGGCGGCGGTCGACTGGAACAGCCTGCCGCTGGATGATCCGAAGACCTATGAGCTGATGGCCTCGGGCCAGACCGTCGGGGTGTTCCAGCTGGAATCCCAGGGCATGCGCGACACCCTGCGCAAGATGCGCTGCGGCTCGATCGAGGAAATCACCGCACTGATCTCTCTCTACCGGCCCGGGCCGATGGAGAACATCGATATGTATATCGACCGGAAATTCGGGCGCGAGGCGGTCGACTGCCTGCACCCGTCGCTGGTCGACGTTCTGACTGAAACCTATGGGGTCATCATCTACCAGGAGCAGGTGATGAAGATCGCCCAGGTCCTGGCCGGCTATTCGCTGGGCGAGGCCGACCTTCTCCGCCGCGCCATGGGCAAGAAGAAGAAGGAGGAGATGGACTTCCAGCGCGCGCGCTTCGTGGCGGGCGCTTCGGAGAAGGGTGTGTCGGAGGAACAGTCCGGCTTCATCTTCGATCTGGTGGCCAAGTTCGCGGGTTATGGCTTCAACAAGTCGCACGCCGCCGCCTATGCCCTGATCAGCTTCCAGACCGGCTGGCTGAAGGCCAATCATCCGGTGGAGTTCATGGCCGCGTCCATGAGTCTGGACCTTAGCAATACCGATAAACTAGCTGTATTTTATCAGGATTGTCGGCGTTTTGAGGTGCCGATCAAGGGGCCGGACGTGAACCGGTCTTCCGCCGACTTCGACGTGGCATACGACGATGGAGCCGGTGCGGTCCTGTATGCCCTCGGGGCCATACGCAACGTCGGCCTCGAAGCCATGAAGCACCTGGTCGAGGTTCGCGAGACCGGCGGGCGGTTCACGGACATCTTCGACTTCCTCGAAAGAGTCGACCCTCGCAGTGTCAACAAGCGGGCGCTGGAGAACCTCGCCCGGGCCGGGGCCTTCGACAGTTTCCATTCCAATCGCCGCCAGCTGGTCGAACAGGCCGACACCCTGATGGCCTATTGCCAGAGCGTGGCCGCCGAGCGGGCTTCGTCGCAGGTCTCGCTGTTCGGCGGGGACCAGGCCGGGGCGGCGCGACCGCGGCTGAAGCCGGTCGAACCCTGGGTGGGGCCCGAAAAGCTGGACCAGGAACTGGCCGCCGTCGGATTCTACCTGTCCGGCCACCCGCTCGAGGACATAGCCCCGGCCCTGAAGCGCAAGCGCGTGACCTTCGTCGCCGAGGCCACGGCCCTGGCCGAGAGCGGGCATGAGGCCTTCCTGATGGCCGGGGTGGTCCGTCGCCGGCAGGAGCGGGCCAGCGCCAAGTCGGGTGAGAAATTCGCCTTCGTCACCTTCTCGGACCCGACCGGTGAGTTCGAATGCCTGTTCCCGCCGGAGCAGCTGCGCAAATGCCGCGAGGTGCTGGAGGTCGGGGCCTCGGTCATGGTGCGGGTGCGGGCCAAGTCGGCCGATGGCGAGGTCCGCTTCTTCGGTGACGACGCCAGCCGGCTGGACACCCTGATCGATGACGGGGCGCTCGGACTGCGCATCCATGTCTCGGCCCGGGGCGCCGATCCGGCGGCGCTGCGGTCGCGGCTGGACCGGGCGAAGTCCGAGGGGAAGGGTGGAGAGGTCTCGCTGGTGGCGTCACTGGACGGCCGCCGCGAGGTCGAGCTGAAACTGCCGGGCCGTTACCGGCTGGACGGTGCCCTGCGGGGCGCACTGAAGTCGGCGCCGGGGGTGGTGCTGCTGGAGGATGCCTAGCCGTCCTGCAGCGGGGCCTTGTCGGTCACCGCATAGACCATGATACCCGTCGCCACGGCCAGGTTCAGGCTGTCCGCCCGGCCGCGCATCGGGATTTTGACGTTGACGTCGCAGGCCTCGGCGAGGGTGTCCGTCAGGCCGGCCTGTTCATTGCCCATCAGGATCAGGGCTGGATATTCGATGGCGGCGGCGTGATGGCCGACGGTGGCGTCCAGCCGGGTGCCGATGACGCTGCCGGGCCACTTCTGGCGCCAGGCGAGGAATTCCGCCGGCGTGGCGCGGGCGATGGCGACGGCGAAGACCGATCCCATGGTGGCGCGGACCGCCTCGACGGAGAAGGGATCGACACAGTCGCCGATCAGGATGACCCCGCCGCAGCCGGCCGCGTCGGCGGTGCGGATGATGGTGCCCAGATTGCCGGGATCCCGAACCTGCTCCAGCGCCACCCAGGCCGGGGCCGTGGCGGGCTGGATGGCCTGGAGGGGCGTGTAGACCTGGTCGAAGACGCCCAGCACTGTCTGCGGATTTTCGCGACGGCTGATCTTTTCGAGGATGGCGTGGGTGACCACCACCACCTCGCCGCCGGCGGCGCGGGTCGCGGCGCGGGCGCGGTCAAGGATCGGATGGGGGCGGGCATCTTCCCCGACCAGCAACAGGCGCGGAGCCCGATGTTGATCAAGGGCTTCTCCAATAAACTTCAGACCTTCGGCGAGAAATTGGCCAGTCGACTCGCGTTCCTTGCGCATGTGCAGGGCGCGGACGTTCTTGACCGTGTCATTGGTCAGGGAGGTGATGAGGCGGTCGGCCGGTCCGGTCATTTGGCGGACCAGCGCGCAAAGAAGCTGAGGCCGATGGCGCGGCCGTCGGGACCGTCCTCGGCGAGGGCCAGTTCGCCCCAGTCGATGACCCCATCGCGATCCGCGGTCGCCTCGGCCATCAGATGGGCCAGCGACAGGCCGGAGACGCGGGCGGCATAGGCGTTGAGCAGCAGGAAGGACGCGTCGTCGGAGAGCAGGGCGGCGCAGTCCTTGAGCAGGGCCGGCAGATCCTCGAACAGCCGCCAGACCTCGCCGGTGGGCCCGCGGCCGTATTTGGGGGGGTCGAGGATGATGCCGTCGTATTTCACACCGCGCCGGACCTCGCGGGCGACGTATTTGCGGGCGTCTTCGACGATCCAGCGGATCGGGCGGTCAGCCAGGCCTGAGAGACCGGCGTTCTCGCGGGCCCAGGCGACGGATTTCTTTGAGGCGTCGACGTGGGTGACCTCGGCCCCGGCGGCAGCGCAGGCGAGGCTGGCGACGCCCGTGTAGCCGAACAGGTTCAGGATCCGGGGTTGGTTCAGGCTGCGGATACGCCCGTCCAGCCACTCCCAGTTGGCCGCCTGCTCGGGGAAGAAGGCCAGATGGCGGAAGGGTGTGAAGCGGCTGGTGAAGCGCACGTCGCGCCAGGCCAGGGGGAAGCTGTCGACCGGATGGCCGGCGAAGCGCCAGCGGCCGGTCTCGTCCTCGTCGGTTGGATCGAAGACCGCATCGGCCGCATCGAAGGCGTCCGGATCGCGGGGTGACCAGAAACACTGGGGCTCGGGCCGGACCACGGTATGGCGGCCATAGCGCTCGAGCTTGCGGCCGCCGCCGCTGTCCAGCAGGGCGTAGTCCGCCCAGGCGCGGGTGACGAGGGTCTCAGGGGTCGGGTTCAGGCGCGGCGGCATGACCCGCTGATAGGCGGAGAGGCGCGGTCCCGTCCAGCGCGGCGTGCGTTTCGGCTGTGGCCGCAGTCCGGGCCCCGGCTAACGGACCATCCCGGCGATGAGGTGTCTTGTCCCAGGTAAAGGGCTCGACCACCAGCCGCCAGGCAGCGTGGACAAAGGCGATACTGAGGAGCCCCCAGTAGGCGGGGGCCGCGATCATGTCGACCGGACCGTAGCTGACGCCGGCGCGGCGGGCTCCAATGGCGCAGGCCAGCCAGGTCGTGGCAGCCCCGAGGGTGAGCACGCTGAGCGCAAGGGCGGGTGTTTCCGGCGGCAGGCCGGCGATGGTCGCCACCAGCACAGCCGCCGCCACCCATGCCAGTGACAGCCCGTGGATGGCTGCGGAAGCCAGGCCGCTGCCCACGGTCATGGCGAGGGACAGGGCCCCGCGCCAGCCCAGTCGCCAGGGGCGACGGCTGTGCACACCGAGGGTCTGCAGATACCCCTTCAGCCAACGGGTCCGCTGGGGCAGCCAGTGGGCCAGTGACCCGGGCGGCGTCTCCCAGGTGGGTCGCGAGATCATGCCAAGACGCCAGCCATGCGCCCACAGGCGAAAGCCGAGGTCGGCATCCTCTGTGACGTTCCAGGCATCCCAGCCACCGACCGCCCGCAGCGCATCGACCCGAAAATGATTGCTGGTCCCGCCGAGGGGGAAGGGCAGGCCGAGACGCGCCATGCCCGGCAGGGCTGTCTCGAACAGGCTGGCGTATTCGGCGGCGAATTGACGTTCGAGGAACAGCCGGCCCGCCCGAATGCGCAGCGGAGCCTGGAGGCAGGCGAGGCGGCCCGTCGGGTCAGCGGCGAACCGGGCCGCGGCCTCCCGAAGTTGGAGGGGGTCGGGGGCATCCTCGGCATCGTAGACGGTCAGAAGCTCGCCAGTGGCGACGGCGAGGCCGCTGTTCAGTGCGCGCGGCTTGGTCTGGGGGCTTCCCGGCGGGATCAGCAGGAGTTTCAGCCACGGGGGCCTGACCGCAGCATGGGCGACGGCGATGGTGGCCTGATCATGGGCCTCAAGCAGGAGAAGCCCCTGCAACTTATCAGGGGGATAATCGATCCGACTGAGGTGTTCTATCAACTGGCAGACCACGTCGGCCTCGTCATGGAGCGCCGCCAGAATGGTATACTGGGGCCAGTTTGGCGGTTCCTCAGGCTGCAGCGGTCGCCCCGTGCTGACCAGGAGCAGGACGACCCGCCAGACGGCCATCCCCAGAAAGGCGGTCGCCGCGATGGCGATCAGGGTGGCACCGAGATGACCAGGCCAGAACCAGAAGGCGAGACAGAGCGCGCTGGTGAGGGCCATGATCAGCAGGATCTGGAACGGCGCAAAGGCCCGCAGGGCCGCGCTCTCTTCGAGAGGCGGTCCGGATCGCGCGGCGGCGTACCGGCGATCTGTCCGATCGCTCTTGCCGGCCCGGATCACTACCAAAGGTTATCTTCGAGGTTCGCGCAGGGCAAGTGATTGGCGCGAACAGCGGATTACCGCTATTCAGGGCGTGGACGACCGGAGCCTCCTGCGTGACCCTCGCCAGCCCTCTGACCCTGCGCTCCCGGCGCAAGCCCAAAGGGGAGGGCCATGCGCGCCGCGCGGAGATCCTCGCCGCCGCCGAACGCATCTTCGTCGAGCACGGCTATGAGGGCGCGACCATCCGCAAGATCGCCGACGAGGTCGGTCTGTCTTCGACGGCGCTCTATATGCATTTCGCCGAGAAGGGCGAGATCCTGCACGAGATCTGCCGTCAGGCGTTCGCGGCCCTGCTGGAGATGAATCAGGCGATCCTGGCCGGCTCCGACCGTCCCGACGTCCGTCTGCGCCGCATGCTGCGGGCCTATGTCGATTTCGGTTTCGCCAATCCGAACGCCTACCGCCTCATCTATATGAGCCGGCCGGTGGCGCTGCAGCACGGTGCTCTTCCGGTGGCGCAGGAACTCGGCGGTGACCTTTACCGGTCGTTCGAGGTCGTGGTCGAGGACGCCGAGGCGGCGGGTTTGCTGCGGGGGGATGCCCGTTCAACGGCCCAGGCGCTTTGGGCAGGATGCCACGGCGTGGTGTCGCTGGTGATCACCAAACCGTATTTCGACTGGGTCGAGCGGGAAGCGCTGGTGACCACCCTGCTCGAGGGCTTGTTCGCCGGCCTGCTGAAGCCGTGAAGCGACTGGCCGGGGTGTTGGCCGGTGCGTTGACCGGTGCGTTCGTGCTGGCGGGTGGTGCCGTTGAGGCCCGACCGCTGAGGGTGATGGCGCTGGATCAGTGCGCAGATCAATATGTGCTGGCCCTGAGGCCCGATGCTGAACTGGCCCTCTCGCCGCGCGCCGATGACCCCGACGCCTGGATGCGCGATGCCGCGGCGGGTCACCGGCGCGTGCGCCCGACCCTGGAGGCCGCCATCGCCTTCCGGCCCGATGTGGTGGTCCGCTACTGGGGTGGGGAGCCGCGACTGCTGGCCCGGCTTGAGGCGTCGGGCGTTCAGGTCGTGACGATCACCGATGCCAATACGTTCAGAGGCATAGAGAACAATATTGATGCAGTGTCTCAGGGACTGGGTGTCCCGGAACGTGGCGAGGCGCTGGCGGCGCGGATGGCTGCCACGCTGCGGCAGGCGGCCCCTGGGCCGGCCGGCCCCCGCCCCTCGGCGCTATATCTGACCGCCGGCGGTTTCACGGCGGGCAAGGGCACTCTGGTGGATGCGATCCTCGGTGCCGCCGGCTTCGCCAATGCGGCGGCGGGACCATGGTTCGCACCGGTCAGCGTCGAGCGGATCGCCCTGTATCCGCCAGCCCTGTTCGTGCTGGGGTTCTTTGATCAGGTGCGGGCCGACTGGCGCGGGCCGGGGCGCCATCCGGTGGTCCAGGGGGCGGCGAGGGGGCGTGTGGTGGCCCGGCTGCCGGCGGCGGCCCTGACCTGTCCGGCCTGGTTTGCGGCGGACGCGGCGGCCTTGCTGAAGACCCTACGATGATCAGACCCTCCCGGCTCACATGGGTCCTCGTCGGTCTGATTCTGGCAGCGTCAGCCTTGGGAATCCTGCTGGGCGAGACCGCTTTCGGCATGGCGCAGCTGGGTCGGGGTTTTGCCGACCCCGGTTCGGGCCCCGCGGAGGTGCTGTGGCAGGTCCGCGCACCACGCGTGGCGACAGCGCTGATGGTCGGGGCCGCGCTGGGGCTGTCGGGTGCGGTGATGCAGGGGTTGTTGCGCAATCCGCTCGCCGATCCGGGGGTCCTGGGTGTTTCCGCCTCGGCGGCTCTGACGGCGGCTACGGCGATCGTGCTGGGTGCCGCAGCGGTGCCGGGTGCGGTGGAGGTCGCGGCCCTGATCGGGGCCTGTCTGGCCGGAGGGCTGCTGATCCTGTTCTCGGCGCGCGTGCGGTCGCCGGAGGCCCTGATCCTGTTCGGTGTGGCGGTGTCCAGTTTTGCGGGTGCGGCCACGGCCCTGATCTTCAACCTGTCTCCATCGCCCATCGCCAGTGCCGAGGTCATGGGCTGGCTGCTGGGGTCGGTGCAGAACCGCAGCTGGATCGACGTCGCCTGGGTGACCCCGGCGGTGCTGGTTGCAGGCGCGCTGGCAGCCCTGTCCGCCCCCGGCCTGCGGATGCTGAGCCTCGGGGAGGAGACGGCCCGGACCTCGGGCCTGCCGATGGCGCGGCTGAGACTGCTGGCGCTGGCGGCCACGGCGCTGGCAACCGGGGCGGCGGTGGCGGTGGCCGGTGTGATCGGCTTTGTCGGCCTGGCGGCACCGCATCTGGTGCGTAGCGCCGTGCGCGGTGATCCGGGCAGGCTTCTGCTGCCCTCGGCGCTGGCGGGCGGGCTGATGCTGGTGATCGCGGACCTGCTGGCGCGGATGACCCCGACGGATCAGGAGCTGAAGCTCGGCGTATTCACCGCCCTCGTCGGTGCCCCCCTGTTCGCCATGATCGCCTGGCGCGCGGCGCGGGAGTGGCGACTGTGACCGCCCTTGCCTTGATTGGCGCGACGGCGCGGCTGGGCGGACGGACGGTGCTGGACAGCGTTGACCTCGCCGTGGACGGCGGTGAGCTGGTCGTTGTGGTCGGTCCGAACGGAGCGGGTAAATCAAGCGCGATCCGGGCCCTGGCCGGGGTGTTGCCGCTGACGGGTGGACAGGCACAGCTCGCCGGGGACGCCGTCGCAGCCCTGTCAGCCCGGGTGCGGGCCAGTCGGGTGGCCTATCTGCCGCAGGAACCGCGGATCGCGTGGAACCTGCCGGCGGTCGAGGTTGCCGCGCTCGGCGCGCCCTTTCTCGCAGAGGCTGACGCGCTGGAGCGGGCGCGCGCGGTGCTGGACGAGGTTGAGGCCGGGCATCTCGCCGACCGGGGCGTCGCCGAAATGTCCGGTGGAGAGCGGGCGCGGGTGCTGCTGGCGCGCTCGCTCGCCACGGAGGCAAGGGCGCTGCTGGTCGATGAGCCGACCGCCGGGCTGGATCCCGAGGCACAGCTGATGGTCCTGGAGCGGTTGAAGGCGCGGGCCGCTGCGGGGCAGGCGGTGCTGGTCAGCCTTCATGACCTGGGCCTTGCCGCGCGGTTTGCGGACCGGGTGGTGGTCATGAATGCCGGCCGGGTCGAAGCGCATGCGCCACCTCTGGCGGCGCTGACACCTGAGGTCATGGCCCAGGTGTTCGGATTGTCGTCCTGCTGGATCGAGGGGCCGGACGGGCCGCTACTGTCGATCGGCCGCTATTCGGACGGTTCTGCGGCGGGTGTCTGCAGCCCCTCTTCACCGGCATAGCTGTAGGGGCGGGGCCCCGCCGGGGTGCCGCGCCGCAGGTCCGACGAAAGGGTCAGGGTGGTCGAGCCGCCGTTCAGGCGTGCGCGATAAACCTGCATGTTTTCCATGACTCGCATCATATAGTTGCGGGTCTCTGTGAACGGTGCGCACTCGATGAAATCGACCGGATCAACGGTGCCGCCGCGAGGGTCGCCGCAGCGGGCGATCCACTGCGGGGGACGACCGGGACCGGCATTGTAGCCGATCGTCGTCAGCAGCATCGATCCACCGAAATCATTGGTCAGGTCGCCGAGATGGAAGCTGCCGAGCGTCATGTTGAAGTCGGCGTCGTACAGCCGCTCGTCTGAATAGGGCATGCCCAGCTGGCGGGCGACGCTGCGACCGGTGGCGGGCAGGAACTGCATCATGCCGCGCGCATTGGCGTGGGACCGGGCGCGCGGGTCAAAGCTGGATTCCTGCCGGGTGATGGCCAGGGTGAACTCCAGCGGCGCGGCACCCGCCACGGAGGGCGGGATCCGGACCGGATACTGGCGCTCGGGCATCAGGAAGCCGCGCTGGCTGGCGGCCCGGCCGACGATCATGGCGGTGAAGCCTTCGCCATAGCTGCGCGACAGGTCCATCAGCAGGGCGAGTTCAACGGGTCCGGGCAGGTCGTCATCCAGCTGATAGGCAAAGACGCGGAACAGGCTCATCTCGCCGGTCTCGCCCAGGATGCGAAGGGCACGGACCATTTCATGGCCCTGGAAAGCGGCGATCTCGGTCTCGGTCGGGACCGGATCGGCGGGCAGGCTGATCGTGGTCAGGCCGGCCTTTTCGGCGGCCAGCTGGCCATAGAAGGTCTGGATATGGCGGGCGCCGTCCCGATAGTACTGGATGGCGGCGGGGGTGTTGCCCTCGGCCTCGGCGGTGCGACCCAGCCAGTAGAGGGCGCGGCCCTGGGTGATGGGCGTCGAGGACATCTGGCGCAGGGCCTCGAAATGACGCGCGGCACGGGCCGGGTCGTTCAGCTTCACAAGGGCCGCCCAGCCGGCGAAGAATTCCGCATCGACCTTGCGCTCGCCGGCGGGGAAGCCGTGCCCGGCCATGGCATCATAGGCGGCCTGGCTGTCGCGCCGCTCGAGGGCATCGAGGAAATAGTTGCGGCGTTCGCTCCACAGGGTGTTCTGGCCCTCGGTGTGTGACGGTGCCGCGGGCAGGGCGCGCAGCAGGGCGAAGCCCTCGGACTGGCGGTTCTGTGCGCGCAGAATGCGGACGCGTTCCAGGGCCACGGCCGGGTCCAGCGCCTGGGTCGGGCTGAGATTGGCGACAATGGCGTCCGGGCTGTAGGCGGTGCGCAGATCCATGACGACATTGGCGACGACCTGGCGGTCTGCCGGAACCAGCTGGACCATGGCGCGGGTGGCCGGACCGTGCGGACCGAGCAGCAGCATGTTCAGCCGGGCTTCGTGGTCAGCCTGGGTCAGGCTCGAGCCCCAGCGGGTCAGGATGCGGGTCTGGGTCGCCTCATCGAACGAGCGGGTGCGCCACCAGTCGGTGATCAGGCGGCGGGCTTCGTCCGACCGGCCGCGCTGGTCGAGGGCGTCCGCCAGGGCGATGACACCCTGGACTGTTGTGGGGCCGCTGCGGCCGAACAGGTCGATGACGACGTCGGGGGCCACGGAGGCACGATCGAGGGCCCGCTCGGCGGCGGCGTTGCGGCTCTCGGCCCGGGGCCAGCCGGCGAAGGCGGGGCGGGCGGCCGCGAGGTCACTGAACGGCATCTGGTCGGCCGAGGTATCCAGCAGGGCCCATTCCACCAGTTTGCGGGCGACGGGATCGCTGATCTGCGCGGCGATGTTGCGGGCACCCGGGATATCCCGCGCACGCGCGGCGGTCAGTCCCTGACGGAAAAGAGCCGTGTCCTGATCGTTCAGCAGGCGCGGCTGGTTGCTGACCGGACCCGGGACCACGGCGCTGTACGGGACTTCCTGGCGAATCAGGGCCTCGGGCGCGGGGCCGAGAAGGGCCAGGGCGGCCGCCAGGCTGGTAATGATCATGACCTGTCCGATCTCCATGCGTCGCGGTTGCGGTTGGGCGACCGGCAACCTACCCTCCCACGCTGACCTATCCGGCGACTGTCGCCCCGATTTTCCACGCAGGACCAACTGTCTCAATGACCGCTCCCTTGTTCAAGGGCGTGATCACCGCCCTGATCACACCACTTCGTGACGGAAAGGTGGACGAAGCCGCCTTCACGCAGCTTCTGGAACGCCAGATCGCCGCAGGCATCCACGGCGTCGTGCCGATGGGCACGACGGGCGAGAGCGCTTCGCTGTCGCTGGATGAGCACAAGCGGGTGGTGGAGCTGTGTGTCCAGGTCGCCGCCGGGCGGACGCGGGTCATCGCCGGGGCCGGAGCGTCTGCGACCGAAAAGTCGATCGAACTGGCGCGGTTCGCCAAGACGGTGGGTGCCGACGGGACCCTGATCGTCACCCCCTATTACAACCGACCCTCGCAGGCGGGGCTGGCGCTGCATTTCGAGGCGATCGCCGAGGCCGTCCAGCTTCCCTTGCTGCTGTACAATGTGCCCGGCCGGACCGGCGTGGACATGGCGAACGAGACGGTGGCCCGACTGGCGGCCCATCCGAACATCGTCGGCATCAAGGACGCGACCGGCGATCTCTCGCGGGTCAGCTGGATGCGGGCGAACATCAGCGGCCAGTTCGACCTGATCTCGGGGGATGATCCCAGCTATCCCGGCTACCATGCCCAGGGCGGCGTCGGCGTGATCTCGGTGACGTCCAACGTCGCACCGGAGGCCATGGTGGCCCTGCACGAGGCCGCGGCCGCGGGCGACTATGCGACAGCGCGTGATTGGCAGGACCGGCTGATCGGCCTGCACAAGGCGCTGTTCCTCGATAACTCGCCGGCCCCGACCAAATATGCGCTCGCGCGGCTGGGCCTGTGCAGCGAGGAGATCCGGCTGCCGCTCGCGCCGACGGCCGACGCCGTGAAACCCGCCATCGACCGCGCCATGGAAGAGGCAGGCATCGGCTGATGGCTTCCACGGCGCCGAAAATGAAGATCATCGCCGAGAACCGTCGGGCGAAATTCGACTATTTCCTCGAGGACTATATCGAGGCCGGCATCATGCTGCTCGGCACCGAGATCAAGGCGCTGCGGGACGGCCGGGCCAATATCGCCGAGAGCTATGCGGCCGTGGAGGGGCGCGAGATCGTGCTCGTGAACGCCGACATCCCGCCCTACAAACAGGCCAACCGCTTCAACCACGAGCCGCGCCGGCACCGGAAGCTGCTGCTGCACCGCAAGCAGATCGACAAGCTGATCGGGGCTGTCCAGCGCGACGGCCAGACCATCATTCCGGTCAAGCTCTACCTGAACGAGGCGGGCAAGGCGAAGATCGAGATCGCCCTGGCCAAGGGCAAGAAGCTGCACGACAAGCGCGAGGCCACGGCCCAGCGCGACTGGCAGCGCGACAAGGCCCGGCTGATGAAGGACCGGGGGTAGATCAGCCCAGTGGCTGGCCCAGGTCGATCACCGGCTGGGCGTCGATGACGCCGGGGGGCGGGGCGGTCATATAGGACTCGGCACCGCCAGGGCCGACCGAGGGCTGGCTCCATTGCTGGATCACCATGCCCATGGCGGCGATCAGGCCCGCCATCAGCAGCGCCCATAGCGCCGTCTTCCGTTCCTGGGGTGAAAAGACCCCGTTCGACCCACGCATCACAGCCCTCCAAAGCTGAACGATCAACGCAAGGTACGCAGCACTGCTCCTGGGTCTGGACGCTACACCCGGTGCCGGGTGATTCGGGTTGCTCGAGAGCAACACTCGCCGGGGAGGCGAGTGTTCTCCGCTCAGGATTCGATGATTTCCCGGGCACGCCGGAAGATGGCCTCGAACATGGCGGGGGTCAGCCGGCCGGTGTTCGTGTTTAGGCGGGAGCAGTGATAGCTGTTCAGGATCACATAGCCGCCCAGCGCCGCCTCAACGCCGTGGCCGGGCGCGGCCGCCGAGCCGGGCAGGCCGAGCGCCTTCAGCACATTGCGGCGTGAGACGTCGCCGAGGGTGACGATGACCTTGAGTCGGGGCAGGGCGGCGATACGGGCGGTGAGGAACGGGCGGCAGGTCGTCTCCTCGGTCGGCAGGGGCTTGTTGCCGGGCGGGGCGCAGCGGACGGCATTGGTGATCATGCAGTCGACCAGACGGAGCGTGTCGTCGGGCCGGGCTTCGTACTGGCCGGTGGCAAAGCCGGTCTTCAGCAGGGTCTCATAGAGGATCAGGCCCGCACCATCACCGGTGAAGGGGCGGCCGGTGCGGTTGGCACCGGTACGGCCGGGCGCCAGGCCCGCGACCAGCAGTCGGGCCCCGGGATCGCCGAACGAGGGGGCCGGGCCGTTGAACCAGCCGGGGTTCTGGCGCTGGTTCTCGCGGCGATATTCCACCAGACGCGGACAGAGCGGGCAGTCGCGGGGCGGTTCGGAGGGACAAGGGGTGATCATCGGGTCAGATTCCACGATTCCTTCTCCCGTTGGGAGAAGGTGGCGCGAAGCGCCGGATGTGGGTCGGCCGATTCCGTCGGCGTAAGCCGCCGCCCGGAACAGCGACGCGGCTTCGCCGATAGCCGATGATCGACCCACACCCTTTCACGCAAGGACGACGGCTACGCCGCCGTGCGTTCAAGCCCTCTCCCAACGGGAGAGGGCGTCAGGTGCGCAAACTGCCAACGGTGACGTCTGTTCGCCCGCGCCGCGAGCCATGCAATACTGGAGGCGTTAAGGCGATCGAAAATTCTTCGTCGATGAGCATAGCGATAGGTTGGGTCGAACCAGGTCGTCATGGAAAGTGGCCCCACAGGAATGCTTGTCCGCGACGCAGCCCAGCTGGACGACGCCATTGTCGTGGCCCTCGGCAGCAATGACCGCGGGGTCTGGCGCGACTGCCGCGAGGCGCTGGAGGCGGCGCTGGCGCGGTTCCGGGCCGAGGGGATCGACGTGGTGGCCCGGTCGTCCTGGTGGCGGTCGGCGGCCTGGCCTGACCCGAACGATCCACCTTTCCTGAACGGGGTGGTGATCGTTCAAACGGCCCATGATCCGCAGGCCCTGATGGAGGCCCTGGGCCGGATCGAGGCGGCATTCGGACGGCAGCGCAGCGCCGCCAATGCGCCGCGCACCCTGGACCTTGATCTGATCGCCTATGGCCGGACGACGGGAAACCTCGACGGCCTGATCCTGCCGCATCCGCGGGCGGCACATCGATTGTTCGTCATGGGGCCGCTGGCGGAGATTGCGCCGGGGTGGGTGCATCCGGACGGGGAGACGGCGGAGGCGCTGGCCGGGTCGGCTCCGGTCGGAAAAGACGCGGCTCCGCTGCGCTGACGCCTCATTCCCGCCCATGCGGCGTTGCACAATTCGGCCTGACACTATAGTTTGTGCGGTTCTCCCCCCGCGCCCGAGGATATTCATGGCTCGCGTCACTGTCGAAGACTGCATCGAGAAGGTGCCGAACCGGTTCGGACTGGTCCTGCTGGCGGGCAACCGCGCCCGCGCCATCGCCAACGGCGCGCCGCTGACCATCGATCGGGACAACGACAAGAACCCCGTCGTGGCCCTGCGTGAACTGGCCGACTCGACTGTGGTGCCGGAAGACCTGCGCGAGACGGTCATCGTGGCCCTGCAACGCGTCGACGAGCGCACGGAAGCCGAGGACGAGGCCGAAATCGTGGGCCTGCTGGCTGAACCCCAGCACATGAACATGGCCGAGGCCGAGCTGATCCGCGCGCTGCAGAGCGACCGCGACGGCGGGCAGGAGGAACGCTACTGACGGCGGAATCCGCCAACGGTATCACCATACTGCCGGCGCGGCAGCCCGCGCCGACGCCTGAACCCGCCAATCTGAATGATCCCGGCGGGCCGCGTCCCCATGTGGACCCGGACCCCCATCCCCGCTCCAGGGTGCTGCGCCAGTTCGAACTGGTCGAGGCCGTGCGCGCCTATGATCCCACTGCGGACGAGGCCCTGCTGAACCGCGCCTATGTCTACGCGATGAAGATGCACGGCTCGCAGTTGCGGGCCTCCGGCGATCCCTATTTCGCCCATCCGATCCAGGTGGCGGGCATTCTGACCGACTACCGGCTGGACACGGCGACCATCGTCACCGCCCTGCTGCACGATGTGGTCGAGGACACCTCCGCCACCCGCGACGACATCGCCGAGCGGTTCGGGGAGGAGGTCGCCTCTCTGGTCGAGGGCGTGACCAAGCTGTCGCGACTGGAGCTTCAGGCCGAGCACACGCGCCAGGCCGAGAACCTGCGCAAATTCATCCTCGCCATCTCCAAGGACGTGCGCGTCCTGCTGGTGAAACTGGCCGACCGTCTGCACAACATGCGGACGCTGAAATACGTCAAGCCGGAGAAGCGCGAGCGCATTTCCCGGGAGACGCTGGAGGTCTATGCCCCTCTGGGACGGTCGATCGGCATCCATTCGATCGCCTCCGAGCTGGAAGAGCTGGCGTTCGAGCATCTGAACCCCACGGCCCGGACCGCGATCGAGCGGCGGCTGGAGGCGCTGAAGCTGGAGCACGGGCGCGCCATCGACGGCGTGTCGCGCGAGGTCGAGCGGGTGCTGCGGGAGGCCGGGGTCCGGGCCCAGGTGTTCGGCCGGCAGAAGACGCCGTATTCGATCTGGCGCAAGCTGCAGCGCAAGTCTGTCGGGTTTTCGTCCCTGTCCGACATCTATGGCTTCCGGGTCATCGTCGAGGCCGAGGACGACTGTTACCGGGCGCTCGGTGTCATCCACCGCGCCTGGCCGATGGTGCCCGAGCGGTTCAAGGACTTCATCTCCACACCCAAGTCGAACAACTACCGCTCCCTGCACACGACCGTCGTCGGACCGTCGGGTCTGCGCATCGAGATGCAGATCCGGACCGAGGCGATGGACCGGGTGGCCGAGGACGGGGTCGCGGCGCACTGGGCCTACAAGAACAAGTCCTATGGTTTCGACAAGGAGGCCATGGAGCAGGACGGCGGCCGGGATCCGCTGCAGAACCTGCGCCACCTCGTGCAGGTGATCGAGCACGGCGAGGGCGGGGAGGACTGGGTCGAGCACGCCAAGCTGGAGATGTATCTCGAGCAGGTGTTCGTGTTCACGCCCAAGGGATCCCTGATCACCCTGCCACGCGGCGGCATGGCGCTGGACTTCGCCTATGCGGTCCACACCGAGGTCGGCGATACGGCGGTGGGGGTCAAGATCAATGGCGAGCTCAAGCCGATGCGGACCCAGCTGCAGAACGGCGACGTGGTCGAGATCGTGCGGGGAGCCAAGCGGGAGATTCCCGCTGACTGGCGCTCGCTCACCATCACGGGGCGGGCACGGTCGGCGATCCGCCGGCATATCCGCACTTCGGAGCGCGGCGAGTTCCAGAAACTGGGCCGCGCGGCCCTGGAGCAAACCCTGTCGCGCGCCGGCAAGGCCCTGGCCGAAGTGTCCCTGAAGGCCATTCTGGAGACCTTCGCCTTCGCATCCGAGGATGACCTGTATGAGGCCATCGGACGCGGGCGGGTGTCAGCGGCCAAGGTCGGCGAGACCCTGTTCCCGTCGCTGAAGGGTCGGCTCAAGGCCGGCCCCGGTCGCAGGCGGATCGCCGATGAACAGGCGCGCCTGTTCGTGCGTGGCGGTGGACTGACACCGGGTATCAGCGTCCATTTCGGCCACTGCTGCTCGCCGGTTCCCGGGGACAGGATCGTCGGCATCCTCGAGCCGGAGGCCGGGCTTACGGTGCATACGATCGACTGCCAGCAGCTGGCGGATTTTGCCGATGACGATTCGGTCTGGCAGGACCTGCAATGGACGCCCCAGGCGGAGCAGGGGGCCGTCGCCGCAGCCCGTATCCGTGCGACCATCAAGAATGCGCCCGGCGTTCTGGGACAGGTGACGACCCTGATCGGCGAGGCCGGCGGCAACATCATCAATCTGGTCATGAGCCATCGCCAGCAGGACTTCTTCGACGTCGACATCGATATGGAAGTCGAGGACGCCAAACATGCCACCACCATCATGGCCGCCCTTCGCACCAATCCCTCGGTGGACACCGTCGACCGGGCGCGGGGCTAGGCTCTTGCGGCAGCGGTCGCGGCCGCTATGACACCCTGTATGACCTCAGACGACGTACTCGACGAATTCCGCGGTGCCGGCGCCCTGCGCGAAGGCCATTTCGTGCTGTCCTCAGGCCTGCACAGCCCCGTGTTCCTGCAAAAGAACCTGGTGTTCATGGACGCGGCGCGGTGCGCGCGCCTTTGCAAGGCGCTGGCGGAGAAGATCACAGCGACAGTCGGGCCGGTTGATGTGGCCATCTCACCTGCGGTCGGCGGCATCATCCCCGGCTATGAGACCGCGCGCTGGCTGGGCGTGCCTTCGATGTATGTCGAGCGTGAGGGCGGCGAGTTCAGACTGCGCCGCGGTTTCCATGTCGAGCCGGGCCAGAAGGTTGTGATGGTCGAGGACATCGTCACCACGGGACTGAGCTCGCGCGAATGTATCGCAGCCATCCGGGCGGCCGGCGGAACCGTCGTCGCAGCGGCCTGTATCGTCGACCGGTCGGGCGGACGGGCCGATGTCGGTGTGCCACTGGTGGCTCTGGCAACGCTGGACGTCCCGGCCTATCCCGCCGACGCCCTGCCACCCGAACTGGCCGCCCTGCCGGTCGAGGACCCCGGCAGCCGCCGGCTGGCAAAGGCCTGAGGGATGGCTGGGCGGTTGAGGCTTGGCGTCAATATCGACCATGTGGCCACAGTGCGGAATGCGCGCGGTGGGCAGTATCCAGACCCTGTAAGGGCGGCTGAGGAGGCCCTGGCCGCCGGAGCCGACGGCATCACTGCCCATCTTCGTGAGGACCGCCGGCATATTTCCGACGCGGATATCGCCAGCCTGTCCGGCCTGTTGCGCGACCAGTCGCGGCCCCTGAACCTCGAGATGGCCGTGACGCAGGAAATGCTGGGTATCGCCCTGCATCATCGGCCCCATGCCGTCTGCCTGGTGCCCGAGAAGCGGGAGGAGCGGACCACTGAAGGCGGACTGGATGTCGTCGGCGGCCACAACTGGATCACCCCCTTCGTCACCCGGCTGAATGAGGCCGGGGCGCGCGTCTCGTTGTTCATCGGCGCCCACCCCGACCAGATCGACGCGGCCCACCGCACCGGCGCAGCCGTGGTCGAACTGCACACCGGCGCCTATTGCGACGCCGTGCGCGAAGGCCGGGACGAAGAGGCGGAAGGCGAACTCCTTGCCCTCAGGGCGGGTGCCGCCCATGCCGCCGCCCTGGGTCTTGAGGTCCACGCGGGGCACGGGATCGACTATGAAACCGTGCAGGCGATTGCCGCCATACCCGAGGTCGCTGAACTGAATATCGGCCATTTTCTGATCGGTGAGGCGATTTTCGTCGGCCTGGGTCCGGCTATCGCCCGCATGCGGGCCCTGATGGACGACGCCCGCGCCCCGGCTGCGCTCTGATGATCATCGGGGTCGGTACGGACCTGTGTGACATTCGCCGGATCCAGACCTCGCTGGACCGGTTCGGTGACCGTTTCAAACAGCGGTGCTTCACGGATATCGAACGGGCCCGTTCAGACCGGAAGCCCGACCCGGCCTGGAGCTACGGCAAGCGGTTTGCGGCCAAGGAGGCCTGTGCCAAGGCCCTGGGCACCGGTATGCGGCGGGACGTCTACTGGCGCGACATGGGGGTCGTGAACCTGCCCACGGGCCAACCGACCCTGGCGCTGACCGGACATGCCGCCGAACACCTCGCCAGATTGACACCAGCCGGTCATGAAGCCCGGATACATCTGACGCTCAGTGACGAGCACCCCTATGCACTTGCCTTCGTGGTGATCGAAGCCTTGCCGATATCTTAATCACGTTATACCGATTTCGCCGCAAAGACCGCGGACAGCGGCTGGGGGATAGATTCACAATGAGCGACGAGCACAAGCCGCACGACGATCACGGTCATGGCGGGGGACACGGCCACGACGCGGGTCACGGTCACGACGACCACGGCCACGACAATCACGGGCATGCAGCCGCTGCCGATCACGGTCATGATGACCACGGCCACGCAGCGCCGGCCCATGGCCACGACAATCATGGCCATGACGATCACGGCCATGCCGCCCCCGAAGCCCACGGTCACGATGACCACGGCCACGCCGCACCGGCCCATGGCCACGACGATCATGGCCATGCCGCGCCGGCTGCACATGGTCATGATGATCACGGGCACGCAGCCGCTGGTCATGGTCATGACGATCATGGACACGCAGCGCCCGCTGCCCACGGGCATGACGACCACGGGCATGACGACCATGGGCATGACGACCACGGACATGCGGCGCCGGCTGCGCATGGTCATGATGATCACGGACACTCAGCCGCCGGTCATGGTCATGACGATCATGGACACGCAGCGCCTGCCGCCCATGGTCACGACGACCATGGACATGCCGCCCCGGCTCACGGTCATGATGACCACGCGGCTCCGGTCGCCGCCGCAGCTGTCGCGGGGGCCGCAGCGGCCGCCGCAGCGAAGCCGGCGGTCTGGAGCGACTCCGGCGACGCCCCGTTCGAAGAGGTCAGTTCGACCCCGGCCGATGCCCGCGGCTCCGGCAAGAAGCAAAAATCCAAGGGAGGCTCCGGCAGCGAGACCATGGAGATCATCAAGACGATCTTCTTCGCCCTGCTGATCGCCCTGGTGCTGCGTGTGGTGCTGTTCCAGCCCTTCACCATTCCGTCAGCCTCGATGGAGCCGAACCTTTATGAGGGCGACTACATCGTCGTGTCGAAATGGAGCTACGGCTATTCGAAACACTCGATCCCGTTCAGCCCGCCGGTCTTCGAGGGCCGCATCATGCTGCCGGGCGTCAGCCAGGAACCCAGCCGTGGCGACATCGTCGTGTTCAAACTGCCGCGCGACAACAAGACGGACTACATCAAGCGTCTGATCGGCCTGCCGGGCGACCGCATCCAGATGATCAACAATGTGCTGTTCATCAACGGCACTGCGGTCCGCGATGTCGAGCTGAGCCGCGAGGATGTCCAGACCCTGTACGGGACCCAGCAGACCATCAAGCTGCGCGAAACCCTGCCCGGGGGCCGTGAGATCAACATCCAGGACTGGGGCCCCGGCAGTATGTCCGACAACACTCCGGTGTTCGAGGTTCCGGCGGGCCACTATTTCATGATCGGCGACAATCGCGACAACTCCCAGGACAGCCGCTATGACCAGTCGGTCGGCGTGGGCTTCGTCCCGGCCGAGAACCTGATCGGCAAGGCCGAGATCATCCTGTTCTCCTGGAAGCCCGGTGCCTCTCTGTGGAATCCGGTCACCTGGTTCACCAAGGTCCAACCGAGCCGGTTCTTCACAGTTCTCAACTGATGGCTGACCGAAGGGCCGAGGCTGTTCAGGCGCTCCGCCGTCGCCTCGGCCATGACTTCCGGGACCCGGCGTTGCTGGACCTCGCCCTCACGCACGCCAGCGTGGGGGAGGGGGCCGAGCGCGATGCGCGTGGCCGCCCGTTCGCCGACAACCAGCGGCTTGAGTTCCTGGGCGACCGGGTGCTGGGCCTGCTGGTCGCAGACCGGCTGGTGCGCGACTTTCCCGGCTCCAACGAAGGCGAGATGTCCTCGCGTCTTCATGCGCTCGTCGACAAGGCCGCCTGCGCCCGCGTGGCCGAGGCCCTGGGGGTCGGTGATGCCATGCGGCTGTCCCCGGGTGAGGCCAAACAGGGAGGGCGGCGGCGCGAGGGTGTGCTGGGTGACGCGATGGAGGCCTTGCTGGCGGCCGTCTGGCTGGACGGCGGCTTCGATGCGGTCCGTGCGGTGTTCGACACGGCCTGGAAGGACGAACTGTCCGCCCCGCCGCAGAAATCGCTCACCAATCCGAAATCAGCCCTCCAGGAATGGGCGCTCGGGCTTGGAAAGCCCCTGCCGGCCTACCGGATCGTGGAGCGGAAGGGCTCGGACCATGCCCCCACTTTCACCGTCGAAGCCAGCGTGGCCGGATATCCGCCCTTGACCGCACAAGGCCGTTCGCGTCAGGACGCGGAGAAGGCGGCCGCGATCGGCCTGCTGCAGCGTGAAGGCGTGATTTGACCGATACAGAAAACCAGCGGGCCGGCTTTGCCGCCATCATCGGCGCGCCGAATGCGGGCAAGTCCACGCTGGTCAACCGGCTGACCGGGACCAAGGTCTCGATCGTCACGCAAAAGGTCCAGACCACCCGTTTCCCGGTGCGTGGCATCGCGATCGAGGGGAATGCCCAGATCGTGCTGGTGGACACCCCCGGCATCTTCACGCCTCGCCGCCGGCTGGACCGCGCCATGGTCGCCTCGGCCTGGGGCGGGGCCTCGGACGCCGATGTCGTGGTGCACCTGATCGACGCCGCCTCCCATATTGCCTCGGAGGGCAAGGAGGGCCAGGCCGCCGACCGGCGCTCGGCCGAGGACACCGAGACCATCATCGCCAACCTCAAGGCCTCGAACACCCAGGTCATCCTGGCGCTGAACAAGATCGACGGCATGCGCCGGGACACCCTGCTGGCCCTGTCGCATGCGTTGTTCGAAACCGGCGTCTATTCCGAGGTCTATATGATCTCGGCCCTGAGCGGCGACGGGGTTGAGGACCTCAAGCAGCGGCTGGCCCGGTCGATGCCCGCGGGCCACTGGCTCTATCCGGAGGACCAGTCCGCCGACGTGCCGATGCGGGTGCTGGCGGCCGAGATCACGCGCGAGAAGGTCTATCTGCGGGTCCATGAGGAACTGCCCTATTCGGCGGCGGTCGAGACCACGGCGTTCGAGGACAAGGCCGACGGTTCGGCGCGGATCGAACAGATCATCTATGTCGAGCGCGAGAGCCAGCGGCCCATCGTGCTGGGCAAGGGCGGCCAGACCCTGAAATGGATCGGTCAGAAGTCACGCGAGGAACTGACCGAACTGCTGGATCGGCCCGTGCACCTGTTCATCACGGTCAAGGTCGACCCGAAATGGCAGGACTCGAGAGCTCTCTATGCCCAGTTCGGGCTGGATTTCGACGTCTAGACCGTTGTTCGAGGTTCCCAGAAAATCCGGGGCACATCCCCGGCTGGCGATGGCCGTCATTGCGATCCTCGTCGTGCTCATTGCGGGCCTCGTGGCCTGGCCGATGGTCCGGCCCGGTCAGGAGGCGACGGCACCCGAGCCGGTTCCGCCGCGCCCGCCGCTCGTGGTGGTCGAGTCCCTGCCGCTGCTGTCAGAACAGCTCAATCGCTGGGGCCGCTCGGGCCAGTTCACCGGGGGCGTGCTGGTCGCGCGGGGCGATGAGGTGCTGTTCCGGCAGGTCCACGGCTTTGCCGACCGGAGCCTCGGCACGCCGCTGGCCCTGAACTCCCGGTTCCGCCTCGCCTCGGTCAGCAAGCAATTCACCGCCGCCGCTGTGCTGAGGTTGCAGGACGAGGGCGTTCTGTCGGTCGATGATCCCCTGTGCAAATGGATCCAGCCCTGTCCGGCGGCCTGGGGGCCGGTCCGACTCCGTCATCTGCTGGGTCACAGCTCCGGCATTCCGGATCTGATGGCCCGGCCCGGCTGGGGCATTCGCCGCGTTACACCGGCTACCATGGCGGAGTTGACCGCGGAGTCCGCTCAATATGGCCTTCAGTTCCCGCCGGGAACCAAGGTTCGCTACAACAACGCCGGCTACAATCTGCTGGGTGCCGTGGTCGAGAAGGCCAGTGGAAAGCCCTTGCACACCTATCTGCGCACCGCCTTCTTCGAGCCGCTCGGCATGGCCGACACCGGCTATGACGACGGGGCCTCTGACGTGGTCATGGGCTATGCCAACCTCGGCGGCGGCGGGCCGTCACCCCAGCCGGACGCCAATGTCAGCATCATCGTGGGAGCCGGGGCGCTCTATTCGACGCTCGACGATCTGCTGGTCTGGCAGCGGGCGCTGCATCATGGCCATCTGCTGAGCCCGCGCAGCCATGCGATGATGATCGCCGACCATGCGCCCGGGTCGACCCCGCCCGAACGCGGGCGGCCGCGCCGCGACTGGGGCTTCGGCGTCTTCACCAACAGTATCGGCCAGCGCGTATCGCCTGCCTTCATGGACCGGCAGATCTTCCATACCGGCAGCTGGTCGGGCTTCCGCAACCTGATGACCTATCAGCCGGATCAGGACATCACCGTCATTGTCCTGTCGAACAACTATCACCAGCGCGACGCGGTCTTCCTGCTGTCGCAGCAGGGGGTGGCCGAGGCTCTGGGACGACCGTTCCCGACGGCCATGGGTCGCTAGGGCTCCTCGATCGGAGAGCGGCACAAACCGCTCGCCCATTCCGCGCGCCCGGGGTTAGGCTGATGCGGTTGACCCCGGAGCTCGCCATGCTGTCTTTCGCCGCCGCCGCCGCGCTCGCCCTCTCCGTTCCCGACCCTGCAACGTCCCGCAGCGGGTCGCCGGAAGCGGCCGCCGCCTCGGCGCTTGAGGCCATGCACGCCGCCGCCGCCCGCTCCGACGGGGTGGCCTGGGCGGACCGGTTGGCACCGGGCCTGGTCTGGGTCGGCAATGAGACCTCCGAACGCTGGGACCGGGAGGCCTTTCTCGGCTTCGCGGCACCGGTCTTCGCCCGGGGCGAGGGCTGGGTCTATTCGGCCCGGGATGCCGGCCGTCAGCGCCATGTGACCCTGGCCCCGGATCCCTGCGCCTGCGTGGCCTGGTTCGATGAGGTGCTGGACAGCGCGACCTATGGCACGGCGCGCGGCGAGGGCCTGCTGGTCCGCGACGGCGAAACCTGGCGCGTGCTGCGCTACGCGCTGAGCTATCCGATCCCCAATGATCTCGCCAATGGCATGACGGCGGAGATCAAGGCCTTTGAAGCGGCCACGCCGATCTCGGATGCACCGGGCGAGGTAGCCGACACCCCCGAAGAAGAAGCCGCCGCCGCCGTGCTGGATGCCCTGCACGGCGCCGCGTCGAGAGCCGACGGCGCGACCTATTTCGACCTGTTCACACCGGACGCGACCTATATCGGCACCGATGTGACCGAGCACTGGTCGATCGCCGAGTTCCGCGCCTATGCCGAGCCGTATTTCAACCGTGGCCGTGGCTGGACCTATACCCCCCGTTCGCGGTCCCTGACCCTCGCGCCGCTGGACTGCCGCTGCGTGGTCTGGTTCGACGAGGCCCTGGATAGCCAGTCCTACGGCACCAGCCGGGGCACCGGCGTGTTGGTACGGGGCGACGACGGCCGCTGGCGGATCGCCCTCTATGCCCTGACCTTCCCCATCCCCAACGCCCTGGCGCGGGACATGACGGCGCGGATCAGGGCGGCGGCGCAGTAACGGGGAACCGGAACATATGGCCAACCCCGGCACAGTCCTCTAACACCGCCGGATGGATTTCACCGACGACGCCTTCGTCCTGTCTGCCCGCGCCCATGGCGACACCGGGGTGGTGGTCGAGTTGCTGACCGAGGCGCACGGCCGGCGCGCGGCCTATGTCGCGGGCGGGGCGTCCCGCAAGATGAAGCCCTTCCTTCAGCCCGGCGCGCGCGTGGTGGCTGACTACAAGGCCCGGACCTCGGACCATCTCGGATCGGCCAGGCTGGAGCCGGTCGGGGAGGGGCCCAGTGCCCTGTTCGATGATCCGCTGGCCCTGACCGGCCTCGCCGCCGCCGCCGCAGTGGCGCAAGGGTCCCTGCCGGAGCGGGAGCCGCATCCGGGTGCCTTCCTCGCCTTTGAGGCGCTGATGTCCGCCTTCGCCCTGCCGGACGTCTGGCCCGCGATTTTCGTTCGGTTTGAGGCTGGCCTGCTGGAAGACCTGGGCTTCGGCCTCGACCTGTCGCGCTGCGCGGTCAGCGGGACCATGGACGACCTGATCTGGGTCAGCCCGCGCACCGGCCGTGCGGTCAGCGCCGACGCGGGTGCCCCCTATGCCGACAAGCTGCTGAAGCTGCCGCCGTTCATGCTCGGGGCCCAGGCCGGGCTGGGCGAGGGGGATGTCGGGGCGGGCCTCGACCTGACCGCTCATTTCCTCGAACAGTTCGTCTTCCACCCCCAGAACCGGCCGATACCACCTGCACGGGTATGGATGATCGACAAGCTGCGCGAGGCCGGAAGGCTGTGACGGCTGCGTGGCAAATGCAACGCCTGCGGACCAAGCGGTGCTGACAGGCCACGGAGGGCTTTTAAACTGACGGAACCGGCGGCCTTCACGGAACCGCCGCTGACCTGTCTCCGGACTGTTGTCCTGCAACCATAAGCCGTTCCCGCGTGCACAGGCACGACAACGATCTTCGGGGACAACCATGAACAACCATCGTCTTTTGGCGGGCGTTTCGACGCTCGCGCTCGCTATCGGCGGCGTGATGCTGACTTCGGCACCCGCCCTCGCCCAAGCCGTCGTTTCGGAGCCGGATGATCCGGTCGCCGCGCTCGACGAGATCGTTGTCTTCGGCCTCGGCGAGAGCCGCCAGCAGGCCTCGATCAGCGAAGCCGCCATTGCGATCGAAGCCCCGGGCACCAGCCCGCTGAAGGCCATTGAGCGCCTTCCGGGCGTCAGCTTCCAGTCGGCCGATCCCTTCGGCAACTATGAATGGTCCGCGCGCATCGTGCTGCGCAGCTTCAACCAGAACCAGCTGGGCTTCACCCTCGACGGCGTGCCGCTGGGTGACATGAGCTACGGCAACCACAACGGCCTGCACATCTCGCGCGCCATCATCTCGGAGAACGTCGCCCGCGTGAACGTGGCCCAGGGTTCGGGCGCGCTCGGCACGGCTTCGAGCAGCAATCTGGGTGGCACGGTCGCCTTCGTCAGCCGCCGCCCCGCCGACATGTTCGGCCTCGACGTCGCCGGGACCTTCGGCAGCGAAGACACGATGCGGGGCTTCATCCGCCTCGACACCGGGGCGTTCGGCCCGGCCGGGACAGCGATGTCGCTGTCCTTCGTCGATCACGGCATGGACAAGTGGAAGGGTATCGGCGAGCAGAACCAGCAGCAGATCAACTTCAGCCTGGTCCAGCCCATCGGTCGCGGTGAGATCACCGGCTTCCTCAACAGCTCGGAACGCCGCGAGAACGACTACCAGGACATGTCGCTGGAGCAGATCCGTCGCCTGGGTCGCGACTGGGACAACAACTCCGGCAACTATGCCAACGCCGTCACCAATGCGGCGATCTATCAGGCCAACCCCGGCGGCGACTGCGCGGTGCTGGGCGGTGGCACCGGCACCAATGCCTATGTCGGTGGCGCGCGCTGCATCGATGACGCCTATTTCGACGCTTCGGGCCTGCGCGACGACACCCTGGGTGCCCTGACCCTGACCTACCCGGTCACCGACAACCTTGAGGTCTCGCTGACCGGCTATGGCCACAACAACGAAGGCCAGGGCCTGTGGTGGACCCCCTATCTCGCAACCCCGGTCGGCGCGCCTGACCAGTCGGGTGCCGCCATTGCCGTGCCCAGCCCGATCTCGATCCGCACGACCGAATATGACATCGAGCGTCGCGGTGTGATCGGCTCGGCCACCCTGACCGTGGGCAATCACGAGATCGAGGGCGGCTTCTGGACCGAGAACAACGACTTCAACCAGGCCCGTCGCTTCTACGGCCTGGCTCGCGCCGCCAATACCCGTGACTCGCTCGACTTCCTGGCCAATCCCTTCTTCACCCAGTGGGAATACAATTTCGAGACCGAGACCCGCATGTTCTATGTGCAGGACAGCTGGTCGGTCACCGAGGCCCTGACCGTCAATGCCGGCTTCAAGTCGCTGAGCGTCGAGAACTCGGCCACGACCGTGACCGGCCCCAACAAGACCGGGACCATCAAGGCAGAAGACAGCTTCCTGCCCCAGGTCGGCGTTGCCTGGGACCTCGACAGCGATCACCAGCTGTTCGCCTCCTATGCCGAGAACCTCCGCGCCTATGAATCCTCGAACACCGGCGGCCCGTTCTCGGCCTCGGCGGCGGGCTTCGCGGCCCTGCGGACGACCCTCGAGCCTGAAAGCTCCAAGACGGTGGAAGCCGGCTGGCGCTTCCGCTTCGAGCAGCTGCAGGGCTCGGTTGCCGTCTATGACGTGCAGTTCGAGAACCGCCTGCTGGGCGTCGCGCTCGGTGCCCCGATCCTGGGTCTCGGCAACGGCATCCAGAACGTCGGTTCGGTCCAGAGCCGCGGCTTCGAAGCCGCCGCTGTCTGGTCCTTCACCGACAGCTGGTCGGCCTTCGGCTCGTTCAGCTACAACGACTCGACCTATGAGGACGACGTTCGTGACGGCACGGGAGCCCTGGTCGCCGCCACCGCCGGCAAGTCCGTGGTCAACACGCCCGAGACCCTGGCACGCGCCGAACTGGCCTATGATGACGGGAGCCTCTACGGCACCGTCGCGGCGGCCTACACCGGCGAGCGTTTCTCCAGCTACCTGAACGATGAGTCCGTTGAGGCCTACACCCTGTTCGAACTGACCGCCGGCTACCGCTTCAACGATCGCGGCGACTGGCTGGACGGGACGGAAGTCCAGTTCAACGTGACCAATCTGTTCGACGAGGACCACATCTCGACGGTCGGTTCGGGCGGCTTCCAGAACGGGGCCGGTCGTCAGACCTTCCTGCCGGGCGCACCCCGTCAGGCCTTCGTGACCCTGCGTCGCAGCTTCTGATCGCCTGCCAGTAGCGTTCAAGGACGGGGCGCATCATGATGGTGCGCCCCGTCTCCCTTTTCAGTCCGGAGATGGTGACATGAACAGACTTTCGAGACGTGGCCTGATGGCCGGAACCGTGGGTGCCGGTCTGATCGCGGGTAGCGTTCGCGCGGAGCCCGATCCCCATTCGCAGAGCGACCGCACCCTGACCCGGATCGCCTTCGGCTCCTGCGCCAAGAGCGACAAGCCCCAGCCGATCTGGGACGCCGTGCTGGCCGCCCGGCCGGACCTGTTCATCTTCCTCGGCGACAATGTCTATCTCGACACCCGCGACCCGGCCGTGATGCGCCGGAAATACGCCGAGCTGGCCGCCCAGCCGGGATTCCAGCGGCTGAAGGCCAGCGGGATCCCGATCCTGGCCACCTGGGACGACCATGATTTCGGCGAGAATGACGCCGGCGCCGACTACCCGATGAAGGAGGAGAGCCGCCGTCAGTTTCTGGACTTCTTCGGAGCGCCGGCCGACAGCCCGCGGCGGACACGCGACGGCATCTATACCGCCCATGTCTTTGGACCGCCGGGACGGCGCGTCCAGATCATCCTGCCTGACCTGCGCTGGAACCGGACCCCGCTGCTGTCGCTCGAACTCGGTGACCAGGGCTATGAAGCCTGGGTCCGGAAACGCGCCGAGGCCGGGGAGCCGACGCCGGGCCCCTATGCCCGCAATCCCGACATGACGGCCACCCAGCTGGGCGAGACCCAGTGGCGCTGGCTGGAAGAGCAGCTGTCGGTCCCGGCTGACGTGCGTGTGCTTGGCTCCAGCCTGCAGGTCCTCGCCGATTTCGCCGGCTGGGAAGGCTGGATCAATTTCGCCCACGATCACCAGCGCCTGATCGCCGCCATCCGTGACCGCAAGGCCGACGGCCTGATCTGCTTGTCCGGGGACACCCATTACGGCGAAATCTCGCGGCTCGACGTCAACACCCCATATCCGCTTTGGGACATTACCTCGTCAGGCCTGACCGAGGTCTGGCCGGTAACCCCGCCGAATGCCCTGAGGGTCGGCGACGTGTTCCGCGACCAGAATTTCGGGCTGCTGACGGTCGGCTGGGGCGGCGAGGGCCCGACGGTGCTGGCCGAGATTCGGGACGTCAACGGCAGGGTCCGGCTGGAGCAGGCGATCCGGGTCGGTGATCTGGCCGTGGGCTGACGCGACGGGGTGTGGGTTTAGGGCGCCGGGACCCTAGACTCCGGGACCGAAACACCCGATTCGAAGGCCCATGACCGTTCATACCCCGCTGCCGGAAGGCGGACGCATCGTCGATGAGCCGATGAGCGAAGCGCTGTCGCGCCGCTATCTGGCCTATGCGCTGTCGACCATCACCAATCGCGCCCTTCCGGATGTGCGCGACGGTTTCAAGCCCGTGCACCGGCGTATCATGTACGCGATGCACCAGATGCGGCTGAACCCGCAGGCGGCGGCGCGCAAATGCGCCAAGGTCGTCGGCGAGGTCATGGGCGGCTATCACCCGCACGGCGACGCCTCGATCTATGACGCCCTGGTGCGGTTGGCGCAGGACTTTTCGCAGCGGTATCCGCTGGTCGACGGTCAGGGCAATTTCGGGAATATCGACGGCGATAACGCCGCGGCCATGCGCTACACCGAGTGCAAGCTGACCCCGGCCGCAGTGCTCCTCATGGAGGGGATCGACCAGGACTCGGTGGACTTCAAGGCCACCTATGACGATCAGGATGAAGAGCCGATCGTCCTGCCGGCCGGCTTCCCCAATCTTCTGGCCAACGGCTCGTCCGGCATCGCCGTGGGCATGGCGACCTCGATACCGCCACACAATGTCGGCGAACTGATCGACGCCTGCCATCTGCTGCTGGAACGCCCGGACGCGACGACGGAAGACCTGGCCGGCATCGTTCCGGGCCCGGACTTCCCGACGGGGGGTGTCGCCGTCGAGGGTCATGCCTCCATCCTCGAGGCCTATGAGACCGGCCGAGGCGGGGTGAGGCTGCGGGCCCGCTGGGAGACGGAGGATCTCGGCCGGGGCGTCTGGCGCATCATTGTCACCGAGATGCCCTACCAGGTGCAGAAGTCGAAGCTGATCGCCGACCTCGCCGACCTGATCGAGCACAAGAAGGCCCCGCTGCTGGGCGATGTGCGCGATGAATCGGCTGAGGACATCCGGCTGGTCATCGAACCGAAGAGCCGGACGGTCGAACCCGAGGTGCTGATGGAGAGCCTGTTCAAGCTCTCCGACCTCGAGATCCGTTTCCCGATCAACATGAATGTTCTGGACGCCACGGGCACACCGCGGGTCATGGGGCTGAAAGCCTGTCTGCAGGCCTTCCTCGATCACCGCCGCGAGGTACTGGTGCGCCGCGCCGGCTGGCGCATCGACAGGGTCGAGAAGCGGCTGCACCTGCTGGAAGGCCTGAGGATTGTCTTCCTCAACCTCGACGAGGTTATCCGGATCGTCCGCGAGGAGGAGCAGCCCAAGGCCGTCCTGATCGCCCGTTTTGGCCTGTCCGAGCTTCAGGCCGACTTCATCCTCGACACGCGCCTGCGCCAGTTGGCGCGGATCGAGGAAATGACGATCGAGAATGAATACAAGACACTGTCAGACGAACTTGCCGCACTACAGTCACTGTCTTCCTCGCCCGCGAAACAGTGGAAACAGGTCGGCAGGGATCTGGAGACGGTGCGCAAGGCGTTGGTGTCACCGCGCCGGACCCTGATTGCCGAGGCCGTGGATTCGTCGGCCCTTGTCTCGGTGGAAGCCTTCATCCCGCGCGAGGCCATCTCCGTCATCCTGTCCGAGCGCGGCTGGATCCGGGCGGCCAAGGGCAAGGTCGAGGACCCCTCAGAGCTCAAATTCAAGGAAGGGGACAGTCTCGCCTTCCTCGTTCCCTGTTTTACGACCGACAAGATCTTGGTCGCGGCCTCGGACGGCCGCATCTTCACCGTCGGGGCCGACAAACTGGCTTCGGGGCGTGGCCATGGCGAACCGCTGCGCCTGATGATCGACCTCGACGAAAAGGCCGACATCATCAATCTGCTGGCGCATCAGCCGGGCGGCAAACTGCTGATCGCCTCCAGGGCCGGTTATGGTTTCATCGCCCCTGAGGACGAGTTGCTGGCCCAGAAGCGTGGCGGCAAACAGGTGCTGAACGGCGACATGATCGCCGCCATCCGCGTGAACGGCGACCACGTCGCTGCCATCGGTGAAAACATCAAGGCGCTGATCTTCACCCTGGCGGAGTTGCCCGAGATGGCGCGTGGCAAGGGCGTCAAACTGCAAAACTACAAGCAGGGCGGACTCGCCGATGTGGCGGTGTTTGACGGTGCCCACGGCCCTGAATGGGTCGATGGCGGTGGACGGCGGCGCAACTGGCCCGACTGGAAGGACTGGCTGGGCAAGCGGGCAGGGGCCGGGCGTCAGGGGCCCCGCGGGCTCAGGAAGTTCCGTTAGACTCGGCCATCCAGCGCTGTACCAGCCGCAGGCAGGCGTTGTGCTCCGCGTTGAGCCGGTCAATCGCAGCGTCGGCGGCGGCCTGGTCGCTGTTGCGGGTGATCGAGCCCAGAGCCCGGCTCGTGCTGGCGGTAAAGGCCGCTGAAAGCTGCGCCTCGGTCAGGCCCAGCGGCTGGGCAAAGAGCGTCGCTGCCGCAATGAACCCCCTGCCATTCCGGTCGGAACTGGCCTGGGCCTCGGTATTGCCGGTGAAGGCATTAAGGGAGGAGGTCGCCGCCATCACGCCGGCGCAGTTCATGGCCTGTTCGTAGCGCTCTGACGTCGCCGGAGAGGGCGCGGCCGGCGGGGCGGCTTCCTGGACGGAGGCGAGAACGACAGCGGCGGCCAGTAGCGTTGCGAACATGGGAGTCCCTTTTGACGGGCGGCAGCCTATCCGCGGCGGACAGGCGCATCAATCCGTTCCATCGAGCGCGCGAATCCGGATGTTGCCGCGATTTCACTATCCGGTCGGCGTCACGCGAGCGATAATCCTTCCATAGGCAGGAGAAACCCAATGGTCGTCACCCTGATCGTTATCGCCGTCATCGTCGCCCTTGTGCTGTTCATCGTCGTGGGCGCCTACAACAGGCTGGTGGCTCTGGATCAGCGCGCGGACCAGTCGTTCGCCGACATCGACGTGCAGTTGAAGCAACGGCAGGACCTGATCCCCAACCTTGTCGAGACGGTGAAGGGTTATGCCTCGCATGAGCGCGGCACGCTTGATGCGGTCACCCAGGCCCGGGCTGCGGCTGCCGGTGCCACCTCGGTCAATGACAAGGTCCAGGCCGAGAACATGCTGACGGGAGCCCTCGGCCGACTGTTCGCCGTGGCCGAGGCCTATCCGGACCTCAAGGCCAACACCAACTACCTCGAACTGCAGCGCGAGCTGTCCGACATAGAGAACAAGCTGGCTGCCGCGCGCCGCTTCTTCAACAGCGCCGTCAGCGAGTTCAACGCGGTGCGTCGGCAGTTTCCGACCGTCCTGTTCGCAGCCATGGTTGGCTTTGCGACGGACAAGCCTTTCTTCGACGTGGGCGAGGGTGATCGCGCCGCGATGAATGCGGCTCCGCCCAAGGTCAACTTCACGGCTTAGGGGTCGCACGGATGGGTGCCGTCGGGCTCCAGACCCATATCTGGGCAAACAACACCCGTTCGATCCTGCTTCTGGCCGGGTTTCCCGTCCTGATGATCCTGATCATCTACGGACTGCAGCTGGTGCTGATGGGGATCGGATTCCTGCCCGGGTCCGGCCGGGGGCTGGGCGACGACATGGCCCTTGCCGCATCCTGGCTGGGCGGCACCGTCCCTCTCGCCATGATCATCGCCGGGGTCTGGTTCGCCATCTCCTATTTCGGGAGCCAGGCCATGATCGACATGATGACCGGTGCCCGAAAAGTTGAGAGGAAATCTGAGCCTGAGATATACAACCTGTTGGAAAACCTCGCGATCTCTCGCGGTCTGAGGACGCCCACGCTTCGCATCATCGACAATGACAGCCTGAACGCTTTCGCTACGGGCCTGCATGAAGGCCAGTACAGCATCACGGTCACCCGCGGCCTTGTCGAAGCCCTGACCCGCGACGAGCTCGAAGCGGTCTTGGCCCATGAACTGACCCACGTCATCAACAGGGACGTGCGGACCATGGTGATCGCCTCGATCTTCGCCGGGATCATCAGCGTCATCGCCGAACTGGTGTTCCGGGGTCTGCTCCATTCCCGCGGCGGCGGACGCAGGGACAACAAGAACGCGGCCCCCCTGATCCTGATCGGCCTGGCCTTCGCCGCTGTCGGCTTCGTGCTGGCGATCGTCATCCGGATGATGCTGTCGCGGACGCGGGAGTTCGTCGCTGACGCCGGGGCGGTCGAACTGACCAAGAACCCGGACGCCATGATCTCGGCCCTGCGCAAGGTCGAGGGCCGGTCCAGCCTCAAGGGGCCGGACGAGGTCCAGCAGCTGTTTCTCGACAACCAGGCCGACGGCGTGGGGCTGGAAGGTCTGTTCGCCACCCATCCGCCGATACAGAAGCGCATCGACGCCCTGGTGAAATTCGGTGGCGGTGTTGATCCCGGAGTCTGGACCGATGATCCGGCCCGCCCTTCCGTCGCCTATGCGACCTCGACGCCCGTCGCCGGCTGAGCCATCCGTGCCCAACCCAGTCGGGTCAGTCGTTCCATAGGCTGGAAGCCGGCCTTGTAGTCCATCTTGCGCGAACCCTGGACCCAGTAGCCGAGATAGACATAGGGCAGGCCGACGATCTGCGCCTGACGGACATGATCAAGGATGGCGAACCGGCCGAGGCTGCGTGCCTCGCGGGCCGGGTCGAAGAAGCTGTAGACCATCGACAGGCCGTCCCCGAGCAGATCGGTGATGCAGACGCCGACCAGATCGCCGGGCCCACCGTCGGAGGAGGGCAGGCGGTATTCGATCAGATGGGTCCGAACGGCCGTATCCTCGACCATGGCGACATAGTCGAGCCAGCCCATATCGCTCATGCCGCCGCCCGGATGACGGCCCTGGAGGTAGCGCCGCAGCAGATCGAACTGTTCGGCCGTGGCCTCTGCCTCGACAAGGTCGCGAGACAGATCTGCATTCCGGTTCAGAATCTTGCGCTGTGATCTTGAGAAACTGAACTCAGGCACAGGCAGGCGAACAGAGACGCAGGCGTCACAGGACTCGCAGGCCGGTCGATAGGCGATGTTCTGGCTGCGGCGGAAGCCGGCCTGGGTCAGTTCGTCATTGACGTGGACGCCTTCACTGAACGGCAGATTGGCGAACACCTTCCGCTCGGTCTGGCCGGGCAGATAGGGGCAGGGGGCCACGGCCGTCATGTAGAAGCGAAGCTGGCGTTGGGGAACGAAGGTCACGGCCTCAGATCCGCATCCGGTTTCGTCGACAGGAGAGAAGCGACCGCCTCATTGCCTGATTTGCACCCGGAGAAGCCCCCGAAGCAAGGCCATTCCCCGTCCGGACGCAGGGACGGCCGACGGTCAAAGGCTGGTATCCGTCGGCAGAACCGGGGCCTCGCGCAACAGGACGATGGCGATCCTGCGGTTGCCGGCCAGGGTCGGATCGTCGGGATACAACGGGTCGGAACCCGCCTTTCCGGACACCTGATAGACCCGGTCGGGATCGACGCCGGCACCCTGCAGGATCAGCCGCGACGCATTGGCCCGTGCCGAGGACAAGGGCCAGTCATTGGGCTGGGTCGCGCGGTTCGATCCGGGCGCTGCTGAGGTATGGCCAGTGATGGATATGCGATTGGGCAGCTGGTTGATGACCCGAGAAATCGTTCGAAGCAAAAGCTGGGCGCGGGGGTTGGGGCGCGCAGAGTTCTGATCGAACATCGAGCGGCCTTCCTGGTCGACCAGCTGGATGCGCAGGCCTTCCGGCGTCTGGTCGATGATCAGCTGCTTGGACAGTTCAGCCAGCTCGGGCATGGCCTGCATCGCCTGACGAAGGGATTCTGCCGCCGAAGCGAATTCGGCCGCCTCACGCTGGGCTTCTTCACTGGAGGCATCGAGGCTCGCATTCTGGCTCGCTGCATCGGACGAATCAGTCGGCGCATCGGGGGCCATCTGAGTTTCCACCGATTGCGATCCATCGCCCTTGGCACCTTCATCACCGAGCGCGGTACCGCCCAGGATACCTCCGGAGCCCGATGTGGTCGCTGATACGCTGGCCGGGGCGAAATATTCGGCGATCCCTTTCTTCTGTTCGGGATCGGTCGTGTTGATCAGCCACATGAGCAGGAAGAAGGCCATCATGGCGGTCACGAAGTCAGCATAGGCCACCTTCCACGCGCCGCCGTGGTGGCCGCCACCGACGACCTTCTTGACCTTCTTGATGAGGATCGGGCGATCACTCAGGGACATGGCTAGGCGCACCTTTGGCGAAAACTCCAGAGCAGGGTAGGGGCGTACGGGTTAAGGCACCGTTTCCCATGTCGCGCCTTGCCCGGACGCAGTCGGTCGCCTAGTCGTCAGACGTGAGCACCTCCGAAACCCATGTCCTCGACCTTGCCGCCTATCGCCGGGCCCTTGGCGGATTCGCGACCGGGGTCTGCGTCGTGACGGCCCATACGCCGGACGGGCCATTCGGGATTACGGTCAACTCCTTCACCTCGGTGTCCCTGAGGCCGCCGCTGGTGCTCTGGTGTCTGGACCGCGGCTCTGATCGTCATGACGCCTTTGCCGCCGCCGACCGGTTCGCGGTGCACATGCTTCCGGTCGAGGATCGGGAGATGTCGGACCGGTTCGCCTGGGGGATTTGCCGTCTGTCGTCCGATGAATTCGACAGTTCCAGTCCGGAGCCGCCGCGTCTGAAGAATGCCCTGACCCGACTGGACTGCGTAACGGCTGATCGAATCGTTATGGGTGATCACCTCACGATCGTCGGCGCGGTCCAGGGGTTTGAGACCCGCAGGGGAGCCGGCCTGACCTATTTCCGCGGACGTTACGGTGTCGCCGAGGAGCCTGAGGCATGAAGATCGGATTCGTCGGCCTGGGCGTCATGGGCGGACCGATGGCCCGACACCTGGTTCAGGCAGGACATGAAGTCACAGGCTTCAACCGGTCGCCGGAAAAGGCCCGGACCTGGGCTGAAGCGAACGGCGGCCGGCTGGCCGCCACGGTGGCGGAGGCGGCGGATGGTGCGGAGCTGCTGATCCTGTGCGTGGGCAATGACAATGATATTCGGGCCGTCGTGACAGAGGCGCTGTCCCATCTGTCGGCCGGCGCGATTGTCGTCGACCACACGACGACATCGGCCCGGATTGCGCGCGAAATGGCCGACCTTGCGACGAGCTGGGGGAGGGCCTTCATCGACGCCCCGGTCTCTGGCGGGCAGGCGGGTGCAGAGAATGGTCAGCTCAGTGTCATGGCAGGCGGCGATGAGGCCGCCCTGGCGCGGGTCGAGCCGGTGCTCATGGCCTATTCGAAGGCCGTGAAGCGTATGGGTCCATCCGGGTCCGGTCAGCTGGCCAAGATGGTGAACCAGATCGCCATCGCCGGCGTGGTCCAGGGACTGGCCGAGGCCGTGCATTTTGCCGAGGTTGCGGGGCTCGACACCGGCGCGACCTATGACGCCATCTCCAAAGGTGCCGCACAGTCGTGGCAGATGGACAATCGCTGGAAGACCATGGCCGAAGGCCAGTTCGAATTCGGCTTTGCGGTCGACTGGATGCGCAAGGATCTTGGATTGGTGCTGGATGAGGCCCGGAGCAACGGAGCTCATCTGGCCATGACGGCGCTGGTGGATCAGTTCTATTCCGAGGTGCAGGCCATGGGCGGCGCGCGCTGGGACACGTCAAGCCTCGCGGCCCGGCTTCAGGCCCGGACAAGGGCCCGCTGAAGCCGAGGGCGGCAATCTTATTTCGCATAATATATCTTATGCGATAAACGAAACTGCTTCCCGGAGCCCGCCTACCGGGCCTGGCCCACGGTCGGGGCCGCATCCAGCAAGGCAATCGCCTCACGCACATAGACGGCATGGGCCACAACGCCGATTCCGAGCGGCTCGTCCGACGGCCGCACCTCGGACGTCAGAACCCCGGCGATGAACGGATGATCCGGCTGAACCGTCCCCGGCAGTTTCCGCGCCGCCGGTGTCCAGAATACAGGCCCGCCGGAATTTCCCGGAAAAACCGGGAAATCAAGAAGAAAGGTCGGAAAGCTGCGGACCGGAGTCAAAGGCCAGGATGCGATCCGTCCGGTCCGCAAGATCGGAAATCCCGCAGTGTTCGAGGAATATCCGCGAGGAAAGCCGAGGGTCAGCAACTCATCCCCCGGACCCACCTGCCAATCGTCGAGGTCCTCGCCACTGGCCAGCCAGGCCAGCGGGATCGCAGCCCGGGCGAACACCGGCGGTGCCGAGATCTCCATAACCGCAATGTCGCGTTCCGGATGTTTGGTCCAGGCCGGATCGCCCATGTCGTTGCGGATCCGCAGCGGATCCGGAGCAAAGCGCCAGCCCCCTCCGGGCATTTCGCTGCGCCAGCCGACACGTGCGTCACGAAGGCTCATGCCATCCAGCACGTGATGGGCCGTGACCAGAACGGTGCGCGGCGTTCCATCCGGGCGCGGTGCGTCGATCAGGAAGGCTGTGCCGACCCGCCGGGTGCCATCCCCATTGTTCTGGTCGATCTGAATCGTGGCGCTGATCAGCCCGACCGTCAGGTCCCAGGCCGGCGGGGCCAACTCTGCGATAGGCGGTTCCTGGACCTGGACCTGCTCCCAGGCGGGTTGGGGCGGCGTCTGAAATTCGAACATCATCCCTACCTGTTCATTGTCGTTTCTTCATTTGACGGCGGGCCGTGGGCGCGCACAAGGTCCGGCGTCAATTCAGGGGCTTCGACATGAACCGCCGCGACCTTCTCGCCACATCTGCCGCCGCACTCGCGGCGACCGCCCTTCCCGCCCTCGCCCGCCCAACCGGAGCCTCGATGTCCCAAGGAACGCCCGTCCCGCCCGTCGCGAAGAAGATTCCGGTCACCATCGAGCAGCTGGGCCGCGTCCGCACCGACGACTATCAGTGGATGAAGGACGACAACTGGCAGGCCGTGCTGCGCGACCCGACGCTGATCAAGGCCGAGGTCAAGGAACATCTGGACGCCGAGAACGCCTATCGCGAGGCTATGATGGTCTCGACCCTGCCGCTGCAGGACGCGATGTTCGAGGAGATGAAGGGGCGGATCAAGGAGGCGGACAGCTCGGTCCCCTCCCCCGATGGGCCGTGGGAGTATTACGTCGAGTACCGGACCGGGGATCAGCATCCCCGTTACATGCGGCAGCCGCGCGGCGGCGGAGCGGCGCAGCTGCTGCTCGACGCCAACGTCCTGGCCGAGGGCAAGGCCTATTCGGAGGTCTCGGCGGCGGAGCACAGCCCCGACCACACCCTGTTTGCCTTCTCCGAGGACGCGCAGGGGTCAGAGGTGCATCAGATCTTTGTCCGGGACCTGGCGACCGGCGAGGTCCTGCCCGATCCGATCGGCTCGGCCTACGGCGGCTTCGCCTTCTCGCCCGACAGCCGGTGGATCTTCTGGACCAACCGTGACGACAACGGCCGGCCGGACAGGATTTTCCGCCGCCCGGCCCGCGGCGGCGAGACGACGCTGGTCTATCAGGAGGACGACGACGGCCTCTTCATGAGCGTCGGCCGCACCGCTGACGACGCCTTTGTCCTGATCTCGATCGCCAACCAGGAAACGTCCGAGACCCGGATCATCCCGGCTGCGACCCCGACCGCCAACCCGATCCTTCTGGAGCCGCGTCATACCGGACGGCTGTATGACGCCGACCACTGGGGCGACCGCTGGGTGATCCGGACCAACGCCGATGACTCGATCGACTTCAAGATTGTCGAGGCCCCGACGGCGACCCCGGGCAAGGCCCACTGGACCGATCTCGTCCCGCACACGCCGGGCCGTTACATCGAGGGCATGGCCCTGGTGAAGGACCATATCGCCCGTCAGGAGCGGGCCGATGCCAATACGACGATCGTCATCCGCGACCGTTCGGGCACAGAGCACGGGATCGCGGTGGACGAGCCCGCCTATTCCCTGTCGCTGGGCGGGGCGTCGGAGTTCGACACCACCATCATGCGCTACGGCTACAACTCGCCGTCCACCCCGACCTCGACCTATGACTATGACCTGGCGACACGCGAGCGGACCCTGCGCAAGGTGCAGGAGGTGCCGTCGGGCCATAATGCTGGGGACTATGTCGTCGAGCGCTTGAACGCCCCTGCCCCGGACGGCGAACTGGTTCCCGTGACCGTGCTGCGGCGCAAATCGACGCCGGTCGACGGCACGGCACCGCTGCTGCTCTATGGCTATGGCTCCTACGGCATCCCGATGGCCGCGAGTTTCTCGACCAACCGCCTGTCACTGGTCGACCGCGGCTGGATCTATGCCATCGCCCACATCCGGGGCGGATCGGACAAGGGCTGGGGCTGGTTCCTCAATGCCCGGCGCTTCACCAAGAAGAACACCTTCACCGACTTCATCGCCGCCGCCGAACATTTGATCGCCAGCGGCCACGGCAAGGCCGGCCATATCGTGGCCCAGGGCGGTTCCGCCGGCGGCCTGCTGATGGGAGCAGTCAACAACATGCGGCCCGATCTGTGGGCCGGCGTCATCGGCCAGGTGCCGTTCGTGGATGTGATCAACACCATGAGCGACACCAGCCTGCCGCTGACGCCGCCCGAATGGCCGGAGTGGGGCAATCCGATCGAAGACCCCGAGGCCTATGACTATATGATGAGCTACAGCCCCTACGACCAGGTCGGGCCCATGGCCTATCCTGCGGTGCTGGCAACGGGCGGTCTGTCGGATCCCCGGGTGACCTATTGGGAACCCGAGAAATGGGTCGCGAAGCTGCGGCCGGCGACGACTTCGGGGAAGCCCATCCTGCTGAAGATCAACATGGAGGCGGGCCACGGCGGGTCATCGGGGCGGTTCGACTATCTGAAGGAGGTCGCCCACGACTACGCCTTCGCCGTCTGGGCCATCGACAAGGGATGGGAACGGAGCTGACGCCCGGGCGACCGCCCAAGCCGTCCGTCCCCGGCCAGCCCGTCCCTAATGCGGCATGCGATACGGACTTCAGGAGGGGCCCGCTGGAACTGTGTCGGAGGGGGCGAAGCCGTCAGCAGGACGGATGGCTGGGGAACTAGGAAACGCTCCCCCACCAGAAAACACTAGTATTTTCAACTAGAACCATGACCAGACTTCCCGGCTGGGGAGTCCCTATTAGCAGGTCGGATTAGCAGGGCAAGCGTCCCCTCCCCTGCTGGTCCTCGAACATGGTTTCGGCTTCTTCGACCACGTCCTGCACCATTGCTTCTATGGGGTCCCCGGCCTCCAAGCGATCCAGGTTGGGCTAGACCTAAGCGTCGTGGCTTCGGCATCGCGGCGGACGCCTGGGCGTTAGTCGGCTTGGCCCTTACTCGTGCGTCGGAGTGGCGTTCTGACAGCGGGCTCGACGACCCCCGGTCCGGGGCTCACCACGGACTCCGTCACGGCGTCCGGAAACTCGCGGGCAAGGCTCGCAATCGTCACCTTTGAGGCTCTGGCCTTAGTGAACATCGCGTAGAGGTCATCTCCGCTCATCGTAGTTCCCGGCTTGGCGATCATTACCGTCGAGATATTGAACGGCGCGTTGGCGTGGTCCCCTTCGCCTACGGGCGCGTCAATGACCCATTCGGCTGTCGTCGAGGCGACCAAATCTTCAAAGCTTTCGCCATGGGGAAACTTCGATTTGACCATCCCCCCGGTCGCCTGGATCGCAGTCAGCGCGGCGACCTCATCGGAATGGAGGCGGATGTGGAAATCGCCGTAGCTGATGAAGGGTCGTCCATCGATCCACATTTGAAGGTGGTAGTGAGGGAAATTCTGATTGCCGTGCCCGGCGAAGTCCGACTTCCCGCATGAAATCGACCATTGGTAGACGTCATAGCGGATCGTGATCTGGACCACGTATCCGTTTTCCTCAGCGGTATCTGTGATGTTTCGGGCGAAAGCCCCCTCACTGGCGACCCATCTCAGCCAGCTTTGGGTTTGCATCATCCCAAACGCTGCCGTCATCGCTGGAAGGTGCTTTTTGCGGAAGCCGAGCGGCCTCAGCAGCCAGTGGACGCAGGGCTTCCTTTCCTGGAAGTGGTCCAGGCGTTCGTCGCAGAGGTAACAAATACCTTGCCGGAAGGCGTCCCGAAACTGGATGTGTTGGCGGTCGGTCGCGGCCAACTGACGAGCGGTAAACTCATCGCGGGCTTGCTCCGTCATGCCCTCGAATAGCCGTGCGAGCCGCTCACCTTTTTGCTGATCCGTTTCCATCGCCTGGAAGATAGCGAACAATGGTCAATCGGCGAAATACCTGATGATCATGCACGGCGTTGAGCGTCAGTATCGTGGGTAGCCACTCATTCGCCGCGCCGCCGCATTGGCAGGAGGGGCTCCCGTCGCCACGCTTCATGTGCGGCATCGTCTCGCGCAAGGTCTCGTCTCACCTTGGCGATAGTCCTCTCCCTGCTCGCGATTACCTTCTCATTCTTGGCGATTTTCCGCCTGATAGACCGCAGCACGGGACTCGTTGCCACCAACCTCCGCGTCACCGCTTCGGCCAAAAGTTTGTCCAGCGGTGCCGTCAACGCTCCCAACATGGGGTCATCCGGATCGGGTAGCGTCCATCGGTGCGGGTTCGGACTGAAACTGACCTTAATGGTCGTTACGGGCGGCCTCATCGGTGCGCTCCAAATTCGCTGCTTCTACGCCCGGTTGGTCAGCCAAATGATCGAACTGCCCGATGTCAGGTGGTAGCCGGTCGGTCTTCCATCTCTGAAACCGTATCCACTGAGTAACAGGGGTGCCCGAGGTGCCTTGAAGCGGTTTTGTTCGGAGCGGCGGAAGCCGCCCCTCCCCATGGTCCTTTCTCTTCGAAGGGGCGAGAACGGGCTCGGGTCCAGAATGGCCTTGCCGATCGCGGCCTCCATTGACGCCTTCTGCGTCGCCGTGAGTTTGATCTGCTGGGTGCCAACGCGGACGGCCCAATCATAGAGGCCGTTGATCTCGACCCTAAGCCGGTAGGAAATCGTCGGTCTCACGTGGACTGCCTCTAGTCGATCGCCGAACGGAAGCGCGGCTTGCGGGTCCATATGGGACCCCAGCCTCGACTCGGGCTACCGGAGAATGCTGGTCTATGGACAAGGACTTCTGAGTGGTTTCGCCCTTCATAATCGAGGCACTGTCTGACGGCGAAACACCGGCGCCGCTGACCAAACGCATCGTCGATTGGCTACAGAGCGACGAGGCTTTCGCCGGTCTTTTGACATCGTTGAATCAACTGGAGGACGGCTATCAGGCACCGCTGAGTGATGGCCCTCCAGACCTAATTGCAGCCGTTCGCCCGGCGGTCATGATGCGGCGAACGGAAGCCTTCCTAACGGCTCTAGCGAGGGAGATGCCGGAGCGCACTTCTTTGAGACAGGCCCTAGCGTTCGTGATGGTCGCCTTGGCGACTGTTCAAGAGCGTGAGGTCACTGCGTCGAGCCTCCAACTGAAAGCGGCCTTGGATGGGAAACGGCGACCAATCCTGGGATCATCGCTGCCGCGAGCATTGCTCGCGATGTTTGACGAAAAACTGATCCAGGAAGTGCGTAGCAAGACGGATCGTCGAGCCAAGGCATTGTCGCTCACAGATGCTGGCCAAAAGGTGCTCGACAGGGCTCTGGCAACCCTGGACTAACCTTTGCCGAAGTGGGCTGTCCTTGATGATTTGAATATTTCGTGTGGCTTCGGTTTGGACAATATCTTCCCTTTGCCGGGGATCGCTCCGCCCGCAAAGGTATCCTCCAAATTCGAACGACTGCGATCTCGGTGCCAGCGGGGGCGTCCCTGAAATCCGTCAGCGTCCGTCGCGGCTCCCGACAGAGTGCCACTGGTCAGACCACACCATTTCGCGGTCGTCAGATCGCATGTGCTGGCCCTTCATCATGTATCCGACCGCCGAATGGTGGTCCTCGATCCGCGTCAAGCAATAACTGCCGGACGGCACGACCTCGTTCCAGACGCCGCCTCGCTCGCCTGGAAACAACGAGCCAAGAAGCTTGATCTTCTTCAAACTCGGCATCCGCCACAGTCCATGGACGTGGATGTTCGTCTCGACCTTCTCGAAGACGAACATCGCCCGCGCCCGTTCGTTCGCGGGGTGCCGGTAAAATCGTCTGCCGAGAAATGCCGCATCGACGCGGGCGAGCATCTCTCGGAGATGACCCTTCGCCGCACTCAGAGGCACATCGCGATTCCAGGCGAGTGTGAGGGCGTAATTCATGCCAAGATTGAAGGCCAATTCGGCGTAGGCCGCCTTGAACCTCGTAAGGTTAGAGACTTGGAAGTAGGTTTCGTCTTGGATGTTGCTCACATCTCTATTTACCACGACTGAGCCGTCAGCCGTTAATTCTATCTATCGAGCCGATTACTTGCCTTGACGCGGCCTATGGCACGCGCCACAAGCAGCCCATGCAGCCATCCAAGCCCCTCTCCAGCCGAACGTTAGCCGCGCTTTCGACAAGCACACGGCACATCGGCATTCGGAGATCGCATGGACAACCTCCCGCTCAACACAATCACTGGGCACTCGACCCCAACGGCTGAATCGCGCCGGTCCCTGTTTCCCATCGACGGATGGTGCCTCGGCCTCGTCGGCGAGATCGAGACCCTGGCACCTGGATTTCTTCTCCACGTCTTGAAGTCGTCCTCCCCCAAATGGCGCCAGAGCCTGTATACTGCCCTGGCCTTCGGCATCCTTGATCGACCGGAAGACTTCATTCTCAAGGCTACGGCCAGGACGTGCGAGGACTTGGACTGGAGAAGTGTCATGCGTGTCCTTGCGGACTCGCTGCGCTCGATGTCCGCACGAGACATAATCACAGCTACCTTGGGAGAAGCCCCGCACGCCCTTGCGGGGTCTCTCAGCAAGATCGGTATGCTGCCGCTACGCTCTGCCGACTGTTACCGAAAGCTCGTCACAGTTCTGGTCGCATCAGACGCGGACTCACGCGCTCGGGCAAAGACGCTGATGCAGTTGAACCGGCTCGACTCCGAACTTCTGGAGGCCGTGCTGCTGATCGACAGCATCGCACTGTTCCCCGAGATCATCATGCGTGTCCGCTGCCGTGCTGATGCGCGGTTTTTGAACGGCATCATCGCCGCGATCCGGGTTGTCTGCGACGTAACCGACGAGGCCATTCGTCAGTCGCTCGATCACCGAAAGATCGGATTCCGTAGCCACGAATTTGCAGACGCTTGGTTGTCCAAAGCCCATCGATTGCCGCCGGTCAGCGATGCCTTGCAGCAGCACTCCGAGTTCTGGCGGGTAACGCCCGCAAATGCAGAAGAAGTCGGACGGACCTTCAACAACTGTATGCGGACCAAAATGAACCTCTTGGTGACGGGGGTCTGGTCTGCGTGGGTGTGGACCCCCGGAGATGTCATCGCCGCCGTGACCAAATTCGACGAAGGAATCGTGTTGTCGGGCATCCATGGCCGGTCGAACGGTGACGTTCCCCCAGCAGTGGCCCACCAGCTTCGCGAGACGCTTTCGGCCTTGGGTGTCCTTTGCTTCTCACGGTCCGAAGTGCCCGAGGTGCTTCGCCCCCTTACCCTGGGTCGTTGGGACAGTTTCGAGTTGGATGAGCTTGAGTTCGGATAGCGAAGCAATGAGGGGTATTGCCAGTCGCGACCGGGTCCCTATTCAACCTATGGCTTGACCCGCCACTGCTGTAGCTTCAACGAAGCGAACCAGGGGGCAATCAGTGGCGAAACTTACCCAGACCGAACTCGAAGGCCATCTCTGGCAAGCAGCGAACCTCCTTCGGGGGACCGTCGATGCCGGGGACTACAAGCAGTATATTTTCGGGCTGTTGTTCTACAAACGGCTCTGCGACGTTTGGGACGAGGAGTATGAAAAGCTCTTCCAGGAGACCGGCGACAAGACCGAGGCGGCGGACCCCGAGGAACACCGATTCCACGTCCCGTCTGAGCACCGCTGGGACGAGGTGCGGAAACATTCAACCCAGATCGGCCAGCGGCTGAACAACGCCTTCAACGCCATCGAGGACGCGAATCTGCGGCTCAAGGGCGTGTTCGGCACGCTCGACTTCGCGAAGCAGGACCAGTTCCCCGACGCCCTGCTGGAGAAGCTGCTCTCGCACTTCGAGAAGCACCGGCTGCGAAACGCCGACATCACGCCCGACGTCCTGGGCGACGCCTACATGTATCTCATCAAGATGTTCGCCGAGGGGTCAGGCAAAAAGGGCGGCGAGTTCTACACACCCCGTCAGGTCGTGCGGCTCATGGTCGAGTGTGTAGACCCCCGACCGGGCATGTCAGTCTACGACCCGACCTGCGGGTCAGGCGGCATGCTGCTGGAGGCGGTCCAGCACCTCAGGGATCGCGGCGATGACGTGCGAACGCTCTCACTCTACGGCCAAGAGAAGAACCTCGGCACTTGGGCGATCGCCCAGATCAACCTGTTCCTGCACGATATCGACGATGCCTTTATCGCAAAGGGCGACACAATCCTGAACCCGAAGCGATACGAGCCCAAAGCACGGGAGTTCGTGGACGGACTGGCAGCCTATGATCGGGTGCTCGCGAACCCACCCTTCTCGGAGAAGGTCTGGGGCCACGAGGTCTGGTCAAACGGCGACCACTACGGACGCGATATCTATGGCGTCCCGCCGAAAGGCTACGGCGATCTGGCCTTTGTCCAACACATGGTCGCCTCCCTGAAAGACGACGGAATCCTGGCCGTCGTCGTTCCTCTAGGTGTCCTCTTTCGGGGGGGCACTGAGGCCGACATTCGAGAAAAAATGTTGGCGGCTGACATCATCGAGGCAGTCATCGGCTTGGCCCCCAACCTCTTCTACGGCGCGGGCATCCCGGCGGCGATCCTTGTCGTTCGGAAGAACAAGCCTCCGGAACGTCGAGGTCGAGTCTTAATCGTCAACGGCGATCAAACTTTCCAGCCGGGCAAGGCTCAGAACCATCTGACTGATGCGGATGTTGCGACCCTGGCAAACGCCTTCCGAGACTTTGCCGACATCGACAAGTTGGCTCGCGTCGTGCCCGTGGAAGAGATCGCGGCAAACAGATTCAATCTGAGCCTCGGTCGCTACGTCCAGACGGGAGCGACTGCCGCGACGGCAGATATCGCCGCCGCTGTTGGCACGCTGCAAGAACTGATCACCAAACGAAACGAAGCTGAGGCCGTGATGTTTGGCCACTTGGCAAGGCTCAGCAATGTTTCGGAGTAACGTGCCTCCACACCCACTGCCAGCAGGATGGAGGGCCGCTCAACTTTCGCAAATTGCGAGAGTTCACGGGGGTGGTCGCCTCAAGCTCAACAAGAGCCACTACATCGATGCGGGGTCCCAAGCCTATAGTGCGGCTGGCCCCGATGGTTTTGTCGAACAGGTGGAGGGTGACACCCCGACCATCGTGCTCTCATCCATCGGTGCGCGTTGCGGCAAGTCTTTCCTGACGGATGGGCCGTGGACAACCTTGGCTAATACGCAGGTGATCACCCCCAATCCGGAAGTCGCAAATGCGGCTTTCCTTCATGCAATCCTGGACGACGAAAACTACTGGAACCGATCCGGGTCGGCTCAGCCGTTCATTAAGCCGTCTGACGTGAAGAGCGCGTGGGTGCCTCTTCCACCGCTCGACGAGCAGAGAAGGATTGCTGATGTTCTGCGGTCGGTGGACGCCGCAATCGCAGCATCGGAAGACGCAGAGCGGGCGGGGGACGCGGTGTTCCGTCGCCGACGTGAGGAGCTAATTGCGGGGGCTCGCCAGACTTCGCCGGAGATTTTGGTCGCATCTGCGCTTCAAAAGAATCGTGGAGAAAAGCTGATCAAGCTTCAAACCGATCAATACTACGACAGCGGTCGCTTTCCAATCATCGACCAGGGGGCACGCTTCATTTGCGGCTACACAGACAATGATGCCGCGCTATGGCCCTACGAACTTCCTGTAATTGTGTTTGGGGATCACACCCGCATATTGAAGTTCATAGACTTTCCATTTGCGATTGGTGCCGATGGCACTCAATGCCTTAATCCCATTCCAGGCATTCGCGCCCACTATCTCTACTACGCTCTCCAGTCACTGGACTTGCGAGCAGAAGGTTATGCTCGACACTTCAAACTTCTGAAAGAGAGAACGATCCCCGTTCCGGACCTTAGCGAGCAGGTCGCCGTTGAAGGCGAACTCGCGGCCATCGAAAACGCCGTAGCCGAGGCTCGGTTGGCCAAGCAAAAACTGGTGAGCCTAAAGGCGGCGACCGTCTCCAACCTAATCTCTGGTCTTGCGCGGGTTCCCACATGAGCGAATTCCGCCTCGCCGAGAAGCCGACGATCGAAGCTCTGACGGCCATGGGCTATCATTCGCTCTTGCCCGAGATGGCCTTAGCGATGCGAGGGGAAGAGAACCGGGTCATCCTCAAGCCAGTCCTTATCGATGCGTTGCAGACGCTGAACGACATCTCGGCCTCAGACGCCGAGGCGATCTATGGTGACCTCGCCATCCTCTCCGACAATGAAGAATGGCAGAGGCGGCTTCGGGGCGGCTACACGCGCAAGCTGGCCGGAGATAGCCAAGGGCGATCCATCGATCTCATTGATTTCCGGCACCCCGAACGAAACACCTTTCACGTCGTTCGCCAGTTCAAGGTTCAAACGCAGCGGTCGCGGATCGCCGACATCGTGGTGTTCGTGAACGGCATCCCATTGGTCGTCATCGAGGCGAAGTCGCCGGTCAAGGCCAGCAATACCGCCGAAGAGGCGTTCGAACAGATCAAGCAATATGAGCGGGACATCCCTCGCCTCTTCGAGCCCAACGCCTTCAATATTGTCACTGATGGCGTGACCACCCTCTACGGAGCGACCAGAGCCAAGGCCCAGTATTTCGCGCCCTGGCCAGATGCGTGGCCGCGAAAGGCCGACGAGTTCCCGGACGACCTCACCAAGGACCTGTGGTGCCTGTTGGAGCCGTCCCGTCTGTTAGACCTGTTGGCCCACTTCATCGTCTTCGAGATAGACCCCGACACCAAGGAGAAGATCAAGAAGGTCTGCCGCTATCAGCAGTTCCGGGCGGTCAACAAGGCAGTCAACCGGGTCGCTGATGGCAAACTCAAGAAGGGGCTGATTTGGCACACGCAGGGGTCAGGCAAGAGCCTGACGATGGTCTTCTTGGCCCTCAAGTTGAAGACCCACCTGACGCTTTCGGCGACCACCCTTGAGAACCCCAACATCCTGGTGCTGACAGACCGGATCGATCTCGACACCCAGATTTCAGGAACCTTCGTCGCTTGCGGCTTACCCAACCCGACACAGGCGTCGTCGGTCGCAACCCTGCGCGAGGCCGTCGCCAAGGGCGGCAATGGTCAGATTTTGCTGTCCACCATCTTCAAGTTTCAGGGTTCGAAGGCCGCGATCCCGAACTCCGACAACTGGATCGTCCTGGTCGATGAGTGTCATCGGACCCAAGAGAAGGACCTCGGTGCCTATCTCCAGGCGACGCTGCCTGATGCGCGGTTCTTTGGCTTCACCGGCACGCCCATCAAGAGCACCGACAAGGACACCTACGCCCGGTTCAGCGTCGAGGGCGAAGGCTACCTGGACAAATACGGGATTGACGACGCGGTGCGTGACGGCGCGACCGTCCCGATCCTCTACGAGGGCCGCAAGACCGACTGGTCGATCAACGCCGCCGAACTCGACATCCTATTCGACCGCTGGTTCGTCGATCTGCCCGACGACAAGCTCAAGGACCTCAAGAGCAAGGGGCTAACCCTCGCGACCCTGGCCAAGCACCCCGAACGGGTCCGACTGATCGCCGTCGATATCTGGGAGCATTTCAAGCAGGTCTGCCAGCCGGACGGCTTCAAGGCCCAGATCGTGGTCGTGGATCGCGAGGCCATCGTCCTGATGCGGGCAGCCCTTGCAGCGGTGATCACAGCCGATCTGGCCAAGAGCGGCGCGGACGAAGCAGAGGCACAAGCCGACGCCATGATCGCTTGCGTGTTCTCCAAGTCCCAGGAGGACGGGAAGCCATCAGAGGACGCTTATGTCTCGGGGGTGAGGGAAGAACTTGAATCCCATTATGTCGATGACACCGCAGAGAAGGCGATCAAGAAGGCGTTCAAGAAGGTCGGGCAGCAGCCCAGCTTTCTGATCGTCTGCGACAAGCTGCTGACCGGATTCGACGCACCGATCGAGGCGGTGATGTATCTCGACAAACCACTCAAAGAGCACGGGCTCCTCCAGGCGATTGCCCGCACCAACCGGACATGTTCGATCAAGCGACCGAACGGCGGCGAGGTCGTCAAGCCGCATGGCCGGATCGTGGACTACATGGGCGTCACGGCCCACCTCGACGAGGCGTTGGCCTCCTACCGCACTGAGGACGTCGCCAACGCCCTCAATGACATCTCGACCCTACGGGCAGACCTGCGGGAAGCCCACGCCCGCTACATGCGGCAGAAGCGCGACATGAAGCTGGTCGGCCTCGATGAGAAGGCCGCCGCCTATAGGGTCCGCGACATCATCGCTGGCGGCCTGGAAGACGATTGGTTCGAACTCCAGCGGCTGACCCGGACCTTCATCAAGGTCTACGGTGAACTCTCACCCGACCCGGCGATCCTGGACTTCACCGCCGAGGTCAAATGGGCGGCAGGGTTCCTCAAGGTCGCCGCCCAGGTGATCGACAAGGACCAGAGCGTCGATCACCGCTCCTACACGGGCAAGATCAGGGACATGTTGGAGGAGCACGTCCACGCAACGGGGCTGTCAACGACCATCAAGCTGCGCTCGATCACTGATCCCAACTTCACCGATGATTTCGATGCTCAGGGGAAATCCGAGGAGGACCTCCAGGAGGCGTTCGTTCGCAAGTCGGCTGAACTCAAGCGCGTGACCCGCGAACTGGTGGACAAGAACCCCACCCAATACGGACGGTTTTCCGAGCGGGTGCTTGAGATCATCCGGCGGTTCGAGGAGGGCCAGATCGCAGCCGCCGAAGGGCTCAAGGAATACGAAGACCTCACCAACGGGATCAACTCTGAGAAGGGTGCCCACGCCGACCTCGGCATGGATGAGAACTCCTTCTCGATCCTGAGGATCATGGAGGGATTGGTGGGCGAGGAGGTCGATCACCCAACGCTCCAGGCTGCCGCCGTGGCGATCGGCAAAATCTACGCCAACGCTCAAGCGACTCAGCCCGCGTGGTTCTACATGGAGACCTACCGGCGCGAACTGAAACAGCGTGTCCGACGTGTGCTGAGCGACCTTGGCGTGCCCGATGCCAAGGCGATCCGCGACGCAATCGATGAGTTTGCCGAGCACGCCTACGGAAGCGTCCACTGATGCCCGTCCTGCGCGTCGGTGCCCGAGACATCTCATACGACCTCCGCCGCACGGCCACGGCCAAGGAGCGGCGGATCACGGTGATGCCTGGGTGTGTTGAGGTGCTGGCTCTATCGACTGACGACGACGCAACGATCGAAGACTTCCTCGACCGCAAGCGTCAGTGGGTATTCCAGACCGTCCGGGAACTGGAAGAGATCACGGCGTCTCGTGCCTCGGTTCCCCGGTTCATGTCGGGCTCAAAGATTCCGTTCCGAGGACGGCAATCCTCTCTCGTGGTTCGTCGAACCGATGGCCCACACATCGAGATTTCACACCGAAACGGCTTCCTGGTCGATCTGCCGTCCTGGGTCACTGAGGATGCGGCTGACGGAATCGTCGCTACCGAAATCAAGCTTTGGCTCAAGAGGCGCGTCCGCCGCGACGTAAGCGAAATCGCTGCCGCCTACAGCAAGCGGTTTGGCTTGAAGGCCCGATCGATCAGGGTCGCGGACATGAAGTCTGGATGGGGTTCGTGCGGTCAGAACGGCTCGATCCTCATCAACTGGAACCTGATCTTCGCGCCCAAATCCGTGCTCGAATATGTAGTTGTTCACGAACTCGCCCATTTGAGGGAACGGTCGCACGGCCCGGAGTTTTGGAACTTCCTCGGCTCGATGCTCCCCGACTACGAGAGGCCAAAGGGTTGGCTGAGCTTGAAGCAGGGTAGTCTCGACTCAGCGTTCCTGAATCCCTCGCCTGCGAACATGTCCTCCACGGCGTAATACATATGTATTGCGTTAATGCGCTTCCCGCGCCATCAACTTAGCCATGACGAACCATCAGGCTAATTTGACAGTCCGGAGAGCCGTCGCGCTCTACAGGGTCAGCACGTCGAGGCAAGGGCGTAGCGGTCTTGGCCTGGAAGCTCAGCGTGAAGCCGTCCACCAGTTCCTGAGCCCAAGCTGGCAACTCATCGATGAGATCGTAGAAGTCGCCTCAGGTCGCCCTGGCCAGCGGGACGGCTTGGACAACGCTCTCGCGCTATGTCGATCTCACGGGGCGGTTCTCCTGATCGCCCGGCTCTGTAGACTTTCCCGCGATCCAATCTTGCTGATGGAGTTGGAGCGATCAGGGGTGGAATTCGTCGCGGTAGACATGCCCCATGCCAATCAGGTGACGGTTCGACTCATGGCAGTTCTCGCTGCCGAGGAGACTCGTCTTGTCAGCGAGCGAACCAAACAGGCGTTGGCCGCTCGCCGCGAACGCGGTTTGCCGATCGGCGGCAACAACCCCAACATTCGAGATCACGCGGAATCGGCGGCAGCGTCGAGTTCTATCGTTCGGACTGAGAAGGCCAGGAACCGGGCCAAGGACCTGATCCCGGTCATCCGGACACTGCGGGCCGAAGGTCACACAAGTCTCGGGCAGATCGCACAGCGGCTTAACTCGAAGGGTATTCAAACGCCCCGAGGCTCAGACTGGCGCCCACAATCGGTGAGCAATCTGCTTCGGATGCAAGCCACACTGGAGGGCTGAACTTTGGCCAAAGACCCGATGGTGCCGATCAATCTGCGCGTCCCGCAGAGCATGCTTGATGAGATCGACGCGCGAGTTGCCCTGTTGGGACGTGATCGCAGCGACGTCATTCGAAGCGCAATCTCGCGCCTTCTCGAAAGTGGTCCTCGATCGGTCGAGGAGCGACTGGCTGGCCTGGAGCGCAGGATGTCGGCGGTAGAGCATCCGAAGCCTTGCGATGGCACCGGCCTAGAGCAGAAGCTGTAGGCAGGGCAGCTTTAATTTTACGCCTCGCTCCCTGCATTTCGAGCCTCGCGCACTGCCATCATGATCGTCTCCATCTGATCGAAGTGACGAAACCCAACGGGCCGTCGCTAGAGACCCAAGTTCGGAAACCGGATCAGATCGATTGCAGCCTTAAGGGTCGCGAGATCGACGCCGCGACCGTAGGCGCGAGCGACCGCGTTCCCCTCGCTATGGCCGGTGATAAGATCGCTGATCTCTGGACTGACTTCACGATGAGATTCGCGAGCGCAGCGTTTGAAGGTGTGGCGGAAGGAATGGAAGGGCTTGTCGGGATCGTCGATCCCCTCCCCTTTGACCGGAGCATTGGCCGCGCACCAACGAGCGAACCACTTCCCGAACTTCGTTCCTCGCTTTCCGGAAGCGTTAGGCTTGAGGTCTGAGAACACGTATTCGCCCTCTGACGTGACCCCCGTTTCTCATCCAGCCATAACGAGAGTCCTTGGGTGATCTGAGCCGTGATTGGTTGGGGTTGCAATAGGCCGGCCTGCGCAGCCATCAACCAGCGCAGCAGGCCGGCCGATCTGTCCGGTTAGCGTCCTGGCGTAGGCCGTTGGGGTCAGCCATCCGAGCTTCGAGTGCGGCCGGGTTTCGTTGTAGTCGCGCCGCCAGGCGTCCAGCACGGACCGGGCGTGTGGCAGGGACCGGAACAGCGTCTCGTTCAGCAGTTCGTCGCGCAGGCGACCGTTGAAGCTCTCGTTGAAGCCGTTCTGCTGGGGCTTGCCCGGCGCGATGTAATGCCAACCAACCCCGGTCTCGTCGGCCCAGCCGAGTATGGCGTTGGAGGTGTATTCTGTCCCGTTGTCGCTGATGATCGTGTCGGGCCGTCCCCGCCGAAGCATGATGGCGTCCAGCTCTCTCGCCACCCGCCGACCGGACAGCGAGGTGTCTGCGATGAGCCCGAGGCACTCGCGTGTGCAGTTGTCGATCACCGTCAGGATCCGGAACCGCCGCCCGTCGGTCATCTGGTCGGACACGAAGTCCAGCGACCAGCGCTGGTTGGCCACCAGGGGAACCTCCAACGGACGCTGCGTGCCCATGGCGCGTTTGCGTCCACCTCGCCGGCGCACCATCAGCTTCTCCTCGCGGTAGATCCGCTGGACCCGCTTGCGGTTCACCGCATGGCCCTCGCGCCGAAGCATCACGTGCAGGCGTCGATAGCCGAACCGCCGCCGCTCTTGGGCCAGCGCCTTCAGCCGATCCCGCAGAGCGCCGTCGTCCGGCCGCGTGGCCTGGTAGCGCACGCTCGCACGATCGACGTCCAGAACCCGGCACGCCCGCCGCTCGCTCATCTCGTAGACCGATCGCAGGTGCGCCACAGCCTCTCGATGAGTGGCGGGCGTCACCACTTTTTTCCCAGCAGATCCTTCAGCGCGACGTTGTCCAGCATCGAATCCGCCAGCAACCGCTTCAGTTTGGCGTTCTCGTCCTCAAGCGCCTTCAGCCGCCGGGCTTCCGACACATCCATGCCGCCGAACTTGGCCTTCCACTTGTAAAACGTCGGCGAGCTGAGCCCGTGCTTCCTGCACAGATCCGCCACTGGGACACCCGTCTCCTGCTCCCGCAGGATCCCGATGATCTGCTCTTCCGTGAACCTTGATCGCTTCATTCTGTCCGTCCTTTCGAGGGGCGGACTCTAGCTATTCTTGGAGGAGTTTCAGGGGGTCACGTCA
>NZ_JAIYCP010000025.1 GCF_027487935.1 Brevundimonas sp. | reverse complement strand
AGGTTCATCACGGCGAGCACAACGCGGTCACAACGGACACGACGGGACCGTGCGGTTGCCGCGTGTGTCGATCCTTCCCGGCAACGAAACGAGACAAGGGCGGCTTTGCCGCCGAACCTTCCTCCGACGAAAAATCGAGCCTGAAGGAAGCGATCCCCGATGGTGCCACCGTCTCGATCCCGTCGTGTCCGCTGTGGCCCGTTGTGCTCGTTGTGATGAACCCTTGTCGCTGGAGGCCAATGCGTCAACTGGAGCGCCGATTGCTCTAGGCTGCGGCGGCTCCGCGGCGCATGCGCCAGAAGCGCAGGGTCCTGAGCGCGGCGTCCTTCGTCAACTCGGTATACATCCCGGCGAAGGACTGAGCCTTGGCCATGGCCCCGCCGTCGTCGTTGAGCAGCACGAGGGCATAGGTCAGGAACAGGGCACGATCGAGGTCGGCCGACTTGCAGACCACGGCCAGGGCGTCCAGGTCCCGGCGCTCAATGATCTGGCGGGCGGTATGGAAGTCGATGTCGGACATCTGGGCCAGGGCGATCAGGAACGAGGTCCGGCTGCCCGAGCGCAGGAACCGCGCCAGCATCTGCGGCGTCAACTGACCGGCGGCTCTCAGTTCTTCAACATAGGCGAAGCATTCGGCGTAGTCGGCGGGCAGGGCACCGTCGTTGGTGGCGATCCGGTCGCGGCCGGCGGCAAGAGCGCTCTCCAGCAGGGCGGGGTCCATGCGGGCGTTCTGTTCGAGGATGCGGGTCCGCAACCGGGCCTCGACGACAAAATACATCTCATTCAGCAGGTCGGGCGGCAGGCCGACGCGCGAGACGGCCGCCTCATGCAGCGCCGGATTGACCTTGGCCCGCTCGACCGCGACCTCCGACGACTTGCGGGACAGCCGGGCTCCGTCGTTGCGCAGCAGGGTGCCCAGGGTCTCGTCGTCGCCGCGTTCGACGATGACCTCGGACAGGACCTCGGACACCGAGGGGCGGGACGAGACGGCGCGCAGATGCTCCTGCCCGTGTTTGCGGACAACACCCAGCAGGTCTTCATCGGTCAGGACCGGCGAAGCGGTCAGGACGGCCGAGGCGACGGCGGCATCGTCATTGGCGAGGTGGTGGATCAGGGCATGGGGGGCGTCGGACGCCTGGGCGAACCGGACGGACAGTTCGGTGCGAACCGCGGCCTCCATGTCGGTCGCCAGCCGGGCCAGGACCGAGCCATAGAGGGCGTCCTCGGAGGCGGTGCGGGTCGCAGAACCGAAAAAATGCTCGGTCAGTTCGCGCAACAGGGCGCGGCGTTTCTCGCTCGACCCCTCCTCGGCCATGGCGATCAATTCAGGCAGACGAGATGTCACTGATAGTCCCCGTCGGTGGCTGCAGGCATCGGGCGGACACGGCCCTGGGCGTCGCGGATCAGGGTCGGTCCCGGCTGGGGGGCGGCGAGGTCCTGCGAGGCTATGGTTTCGGGCATGGTCACTGCCAGGGCGTCCACATAGTTCGGTGCCGGCATCTCGAGTCTGTCCGGTTGCCGACCATTCTGCCGGTGCACCGAATAGTAGCGGCCGCCCTGGGTCTGGGGACGGTTGCCGCTCTCGCGGACGTCAGTGACACGAGGGGGCTGGGGCTCCTCGGGCGGCGCGATGGCGTCCGGCCGGCTGCCCGGGAGGGCGGCGGTCGGAACGGGGACGGGCCCGTCCTGTTGCATTCTGAAGATCGGCGCGTCGCGTCGCGGGGCCATGGGGTCGAAGGGCTCGGTCCGGGCCGGCGGCGGCGGAGGCGCGAGCGGGGCCGCCGGGGCAGGCTGCGCCTCAATCCTTTCGGCCGACACCACCGGGTAGCGGGTATCGGGCAGGGCATCGGGGGCCGCACGGGGCCGGGGTGCGGGAGCCGGGGCCGGGGCGACGGGATTCGTCCAGTCGCCGGCGGGGGTCAGGGTGCGGCGCAAGCCGGGGGCGGGCGTCAGACCGGGCCGGGTCGGAGCCGCGGGGGCGTTCGAGGTCGTGCCGCCGTGCGGAATGACGGGGTTGGGGCGTCTGAGGTCACGCCGGATCGGGCCGGCCGATGCAACAGCGGCCGGGCGGGGTGCCGAAACCGTCTCGTCGCGTCCGCTCCATGCCACATAGCGCAGGCTGTGGACTTCACCCGTCGGCGCTGGAACGCTCTGCGCCGAGGCATGGCCGGCAAACAGCACCCCGCCTGCGGCGGCGAGCAGGGCAGTCGTCACATGCAGTTGGCGGCGCAAGGGAGGCGCTCCGGACCTGGGGAGGGAGCGGTCTTATAGTCACGCGCCGCTTAACCCACCGCTAACGCCGTTTCTCTCCACGCCCGGGTCCGGCTCAGGCAAGTCTGCGCCGAACCGCCCGTTCCAGCAGACCGACCGCGGCGTTGAGCAAGAGGCCCATGATCATCAGACAGGTCAGGGCGGCCAGCATGTCGGCCGTGCGCAGCCGGTTTCCGGCTTCCAGCAGCCGCCAGGCCAGCCCCTGGGTGGCCCCGGAGCCGGAGACGAACTCGGCCACTACGGCACCGATCACCGCCAGGCCGGCGGCCACGCGCAGACCCTCCAGCATGAAGGGCAGGGCGGTCGGCAGGCGCAGGCGGATCAGGCGCTGGACCGGGGTGGCACCGTAGAGGTCGAACAGCCGCTCGAGGTCCGGATCCGCGGACTTCAGCCCGGTCAGGACCCCGGAAAACAGCGGGAAGAAGGCGACGGCCGCTGCGAGCGCGACCACGGCCCGGTCGGCGTTGTCCAGTCCGGCCCAGATCATGACCAGCGGGGCGATGGCGACCACGGGCGTGACCTGAAGGGCTACGGCGAGGGGGCGGACCGCCTGTTCGGCCGGGCGGCTCAGGGAGACGGCGAGGGCCAGACCGCCGCCGAGCACTGCCGCGAGGATCAGGGCCTGCAAGGCCATCCAGAAGGTGGCGCCGGCGGAGGCGGCAAGGAGGGGCGCGCGCGCGATCAGGGCGGTCGCCACGGCGCTGGGCGGGGGCAGGAACCAGGGCGGGACCTGCAGCAGGCGGCAGGCGATTTCCCATCCCAGCAGGATGGCGGCGGTCAGGAGCAGGGGTGGCAGAAGCCGGGTCATCTGCCGACCTCCGAAAGGGACGGCATGGCCTCGGCCAGGTCGGCCGCCAGCGCCTCAACGGCCGCGCGATAGCCGGCGTCGGCACGCCAGCCGGACGGCCTCGGCAGCGAGCCGGGTGAAACGCGCGTCGCAGCCACCCGGCCGGTTGCCGCATCGAGCACGACGACCCGGTCGGCGAGATAGACGGCCTCCTCGACGTCATGGGTGACGAAGACGATGGCCGGGCGCGGGTGGCGGGCGGCCCAGAGGCGGTGCAGATCCTCGATCAGCCGGCGGCGGGTGACGCTGTCGAGGGCGGCGAAGGGCTCGTCCAGGAGCAGGAGATCCGGTTCGGTGACGAGGGCGCGGGCGAGGGCCACGCGCATGGCCATGCCGCCGGACAGCTGGCGCGGGCGGGCGTTGAGCCGGTCGCCGAGTGCCACGGCGGTCAGGGCTTCGGCTGCGCGGTCGCGGGCTTCGGCGCGCGCCATGCCGGCCAGCTCAAGCGGCAGGGCGACATTGGCGAGGGCGTCGGCCCAGGGCATCAGGGTGGCCGACTGGAAGACGAAGCCGGTGCGTCCGCCCGTCAGGTGAACCGTGCCCGCCGAAGGCGGCTCGAGCCCGGCCAGCAGCCGCAGGACGGTGGACTTTCCGGCCCCCGAGGCGCCGACCATGGCGACGATCTCACCGGGGGCTATGGTCAGGTCCAGGGGGCCGAGCGGGGGGCGGCCGGTATAGTGGACCCGGACGCCGTCCAGGGACGCCGCGGCACCCGTCCGTGCCTCAGCCACGGCCGGGCAGATACTGGGTGGTGAAGGCCTGACGCCAGTCCAGATTGGGCGGATAGACCCCGGCCTGGGCGGTGACATCGAAGAAGGCCTGCCAGCGTTCGGCGGTCATGGTGCCGAGGCCGTAGAGGGCGGCGTCGCCGCCGTCGACGATGCCGTTGGCCTTCAGCCTGGCCCGGGCCTGGTCGAGGATGGCCTGGGTCATCTCGGGATTGGCCTTGCGGATCAGGGTGTCGGCGGCCCGGTTCTGCGGCGTCTGGCCATCCCCCTGGATATAGTCGCGCCAGCCCTCGGCCGAGGCGGCGATGAAGCTGCGCAGGGCCGCGGCGTTGTCGCGGGCGAAGGCATTGGGGGCCAGAACCATGGCGGCGTAGGAGGGATAGCCCTCGTCGGCCAGCAGGAAGACCCTGGGGGCGAAGCCCGCGGCCTGTTCAATGCTGTAGGGCTCGGAGGTCAGATAGCCCTGCTGCACCGCCCGCTCGTCGGCGAGGAAGGGCGCGGGGTTGAAATTATAGGTCCGGACCTGATCGTCGGTGAAACCGTATTTCGCCTTGAGCCAGACCCAGAAGGCGTCGCGCGAGGCGGTGGCGAGCAGGAACGGGCGGTCCGCGAGGTCGGCGATGGTTTCCAGCGCCGGGTCCGGGTGGGCGATCAGGACCTGGGGGTCCTTCTGGAAGAAGGCGGCGACGGCCTTCACCGGAGCCCCCTCGGCGACCAGGTTCATCGGGATGAAGCTGTTGGAGCCCATGCCCAGCTCGACGGCCCCCGAGGCCAGAAGCTGGGGCACATTCACGCCCGGGCCGCCCTGGATGATCTCGACGTTGAGGCCGCGCCTGGCATAGGCCCCCGAGGCCAGGGCCTGGTAGAAGCCGCCGTGCTCGGCCTGGGCCCGCCAGTCGGTGGCGAAGCGCAGGCGCACGCGGCCCGCCTCGTCGACGGGCGCCTCGGCGCGCTGGCAGCCGGTGAGGGCTGCCGTGGCCGCGAGGGCTCCGGCACCGGCCAGAAGGGCGCGGCGGCGAGGCGAGGCTGGGCGATTCCCACGCAAGGTCATGGCCGAGGTTTACGGCCCGGGCATGCGAAGGGGAAGGGGGGCGATGGAAGGACGGTGCGGCCCTGCCCCCTCCGTCACGGCGCGAAGGCGCGCCGTGCCACCTCCCCCGGGAGGGGGAGGAGAAGACCGCGCTCAAGCAGCAAGCCGCCGCGCGGCGATCCCCCGATCAAGTCGGGGGATGACGATGGACCGCCCTCAAGCGGCGAGCGACCGCGTCGCGATCCCCCGATCAAGTCGGGGGATGACGATGGACCGCGCTCAAGCAGCGAGCCGCCGCGCGGCGAGCGATAGCGCCAACCAGAATTGAGCGAGGGGACGAAGAGCCCCGGCGAACCGGTTTTCCTCGTCCCCTCGCCAAGTCCGGGTTGGACTTGGCCATTGAGGTTCAGGGCCCTGGCTTCGGCATCAGCGAGGCGAACCCCGGTGATGGTCAGCTGTATCCTGTCGCGCTCCTGGTCTCCGGCGTTCCACGAGGTCGAGCCCCGCGCCGTCCATCGATCCCGATCCGGTTCCCTCCGGTCTTCTCCGGCCGAAGCCTTTGAAGGGTCCCTTGGGCCTTGATCCTGTCTCCCGTCCGTCAGGGTCGAAACCCCCCGGTGCGTTCGATCAGAGAGCCGGGCCGGTCCGCCTTGATCCCCGGGTCTCCCCGGGTTTCCGCGCCGCCGTGTCCCTCGGCCTGATCAAGCTCGCTCCGATCCGCAGATGTGGCAAGCGGTCCGGAACGACCGTCTGTGGGCGGTCTTGGGGATAAATCGTGCAGGGCGGGCAGAGACCTGTGTCATTCTTCGAATTTTCTTCGACATGTGAAAGTCTTGTGACTTCTGCACAGGCGCGCGAAAACGGGTCGAAAAAGTGGATTCAGGCGCTGATCTCAGCGATCCAGCGGCGAACAAAGGCCTGTGCGAGCGCCGCCGTGGGCGCGCCGAAATGCTGAAAGCCGTGGGGGGCGTCCGGAACGGACAACAAGGTGGCCGGCGCATGACATGCCCAGGCCTCGGCCATCAGCCGGCTGTCATCGCGGAAGGGATCGGCCTCGCCCATGATGAACAGTGCCGGCGGCATACCGGACAGGTCGGCGTAGAGGGGCGAGACGTCCGCATGCTGTCGAGCCGTCTCGTCCCGGCCCGGGGTAAGCCGCCCAAGGTCCCGGGCCAGGTTCGGACCGTCAAACAACAGGGTTTCAGAATCCGCCGCACGCACTGACGGGGTCGCCGACAGATCGAAGACGCCCTGTACGAAGATGCACCCGGACAGGCCGGTGGCGGGGGCATGGTCGCGCAGGGTCAGCGCCGCCAGCGCGGCCAGGTGCGCGCCCGCAGACTCGCCTACGACGAAAACACGATCGGTGCCGAAGCTTTGCGAGCCTGCTCCCAGGGCCCAGCGAAGGGCCGTCTCGCAGTCGGCGACCGCGTCCGGCATCAACACGCCGCGCGTTTCATCCAGCAGCCGATAGTCGACGGAGGCGACAGCGAGGCCGGCCTCCGCGAGATGGCCGGTCAAGCGGTCGTTCAGGGCGGCGCTGCCGACCACCCAGCCGCCGCCGTGCAGATCCACGATCAGGGCGCGGGAAGGGCCGGACGGCTGGAGAATCCTGAGGGGCAGGGGACCGTCCGGACCTGTGATCGACGTATTGGAGACCGTGACACCACGCCGCTTCAGGGCCGCTTCAGTGACGGTGCCCGCCGCGCGGCTGAGCACGCCGTTCAGGCGCTGGCCGACGGCCAGTTGCCAGCCGTCGGTCTTGAGTCGGGGGGCGAGCGCCAAAGCCGCATTGATCCGCCGGGCGGCCCTCGCCTGAGCGGGAGTCAGTTCCAGGGAATGAACCGTCAGAGACATGGCGGGACTCTACGGAAGCCCAGCCGAGACGTCACGCGACAGGACGGCTTCCTCCGATCAACCTCGGGCATCCCGGACAGGCGACCAGGGCTCAACCTGCCAGGGCTTCCCGCTTCGCCTCCAGCTCCAGCCATTCTTCCTCAGCCGCAGCCAGCAGCGACCGGGCGCGGTCGGCGTTGGCGGTGGCGCGGTCGAAGGCCTTGCGGTCGCGGGCGTAGAGGTCGGGGTCGGACAGGGTCGCGTCGTGGCGGGCGATGTCCTCGGGCAGGGATACCAGCAGGCCCTCGAGCTCCTTCAGACGGTGGGCGTCCTTGAAGGTCAGTTTGCCGGGCTTCCTTGTTGAGGCGCGGTCAGAAGGCTCCGCCTTCTCGACCCGACGCGCCTCGTCGGCGGCGGCCGCGCGCTGGGCGGCATCCTTGTCCTGCGGGCGGGGGTTGGCGCCGGGCTGGAGGAAGCCGGGGTTCTGGCGGATGAAGTCGGTCCAGCCGCCGGGGGTTTCGACGATGTCGCCGCGGCCGTTCATGGCGATTGTCGAGGTGGCCAGACGGTCGACGAAGTCGCGGTCGTGGCTGACCAGGATCAGGGTGCCGTCATAGGTCTCGAGCAGCTCTTCCAGCTTGTCGAGCGTGTCCATGTCGAGGTCGTTGGTCGGCTCGTCGAGGACCAGCATATTGGCCGGCTTGGCCAGGGCGCGGGCGAGCAGCAGGCGGTTGCGCTCGCCGCCCGAGAGGGTCGAGATCGGCTGGCGGAGCTGGCCTTCCTGGAACAGGAAGTCCTTGGCATAGGCGGCGACGTGTTTGGAGACGCCGCGCACCAGGACGCTGTCGCCGCCGCCGGGAGTCAGGGCGTCCCACAGGGTCATGTCGCTGCGCAGGCCCTCGCGCGACTGGTCGAGATAGACGGGCTCCAGATTGGCGCCGAGGCGGACCGAACCCTCGTCCGGCTTGAGCTGGCCGAGCAGGATTTTGACCAGGGTGGTCTTGCCCGCGCCGTTGGGGCCGACGATGGCCAGCCGGTCGCCGCGGATGACGCGGGTGCTGAACGGCTTGATGACGGTTCGCTCGCCGAAGCCCTTGGTCACGCCCTTGAGTTCGGCCACCAGCTTGCCTGACAGGCCGCCGGAATCGACGCCGAGGTTGAGCTCGCGCGGGAGGTCCCTGACCCGTTCGGCACGGTCCTCGCGCATGGCGTTGAGGGCGCGGGCGCGGCCCTCGTTGCGGGTGCGCTGGGCGGTGATGGAGCGGTAGAAGGTGTAGGTCTCGCGCTCGATGGCCTTGTTCAGGCGGCGCAGGGATTCGGCCTCCTCCTCCATGACCTTGCCGGCCCATTCGTCGAAGGCGGCGAAGCCCTTGTTGAGGGTGCGGACGCGGCGGCCTTCGAGCCAGTGGCAGGACTGGGTGACGCGGTTGAGGAAGGCGCGGTCGTGGCTGACGACCAGGACCGAGAAGCGGGCCTGGAGCAGCTCCTCCTCCAGCAGTTCGATGGCCAGGATGTCGAGGTGGTTGGTCGGCTCGTCGAGCAGCAGCAGGTCGGGCTCTTCGGCGAAGGCCTTGGCCAGGGCGGCGCGGCGGATCTCGCCGCCGGACAGGTTGACGGCAGGCTTTGCCGGATCGAGGCCGAAGGTCGCCAGCCAGGCCTCGGCGGTCCAGCGCTCGGCCCCTTCCGAGGCGGCGTAGTCGAGCAGGGTCTCGCCGGTGAGGACGGGCTCCTGGGCGACATAGGCGAAGCGGGTGCCGGCCTGGACGGAGCGGTCACCGGCATCGGGCTCGATCAGACCCATGACCATCTTCATCAGGGTCGATTTGCCGGCCCCGTTGCGGCCCACGAGGGCGGCCCGGGTGCGCGGCTCGATGGCGATGTCGACCCCGTCGAACAGCGGGCGCTGGCCGTCCTGGAGACGGACGTTCTTGAGGGCGACGAGCGGAGGACGGGGAGCCATGCGAAACCTGGATAGGCGGCACAGCGGGGAGGCTGCGCGGCTGAAGGCGGCCATATAGGCGGTGCAGGGTCCTGTGGCCACCGGCTGTGCGCCCCGGGGTGTCCGGGCGCGCGGACGGCGACAGGGCCGACCGATCCGGGTAAGAGGCCGCCGATGGAACGGCCCTTCTGGCAAACCAAGCGTCTGGAACAGATGTCCCGCGAGGAGTGGGAGAGTCTGTGCGACGGCTGTGGCCTGTGCTGCCTGGTGCGGTTCGAGGACGAGGATACTGGCAAGGTCGTGCCCACCCGGGTGCACTGCAAACTGTTCGACAGCGATCGGTGCACCTGTGTCGACTATGCCAACCGGCGCGCCCAGGTGCCTGACTGCATCAAGCTGACGCCGTGGAACATCGAACAGCTGGGGTGGATGCCGAAGTCATGCGGCTATCGGCGGATCCATGAGGGGCGGGGACTGGCCGACTGGCATCCGCTGATCTCGGGCGATCCCGAGAGTGTGCATGCGGCGGGCGTTTCCGTCCGTGGTCAGACCGTGTCGGAACTGGCCCTGAAGGATCCCGAGGATGCGCTGGATTTCGAGGCGCCGGAGTGGAACCTGGAACGGGGCGGGTGATTCCGCCCGGCCGCTAACCAAACGTTCGCTTCCCTGTGGTCTTCTGTGATCCGTAACCGGGACGAGGCGGCCAAGGTGAATCGACAGCACAGTCTGGAACTCGATACGCCGTTCGACCATCTGACGGCCCTGCTCCGCAGCCAGTTCGAGGTTCCGTTCGGGCTTGTGTCCTTCATCCAGTACGACCTTGCGGTGTTTCGTTCAGGGGGCGCGGCGGGAGAAGGCGTCCTGCCGCGGAACCTCAGCGTCAGCAATCTTCTGGTCGGGATGGGGCCGGGCGCTCATCTGGTGATTGAGGATCTGACGCTTCATCCGGTCCTGAAGGATCATCCGATGGTCGCCGGAGAGCCGTTCCTGAGGTTCTTTGCGGGCGCTACGGTGAGCACCCGCAAGGGTGAACCGGTGGGTGCGGTCGGCATCATGGATTCGAAGCCGAGGCCGGCCCCGGTCGCCTCTGAACTGGCGACGCTCGACCAGATCGCGGCGATCGCCGGAAGAATGTTCGAACAGACGGCCGCCCAGCGGGGTCAGACAGAGGAGCTGAATCTCCTTCGCCTCGCAGAGCAGATGTCCGGGGTCGGCAACTGGCGATACGAGGTCGAGACCGGCGAGGTCACCTGGTCAGACGAGGTCTACAGAATCCACGGCTATGCGCCGCAGGAGATCGCGCCCAACCGCGAGGCCCTTCTGGCATCCTATCATCCCGACGATGCCAGGGTGCTGGCCGACGCCGTGTCGCGGGCCATCGCGACCGGTGAGGGCTATGACCTCGAATTGCGGCTCCGGACCCCCGCTCTCGGGGAACGTCTCGTCGTGACCCGGGCCGCGACCGAGCAGGATCCGGCGGGCCGGACCGTCGCCCTGTTCGGTGTGTTCCAGGATGTGACCGAGGCGGTGCGCTCGAGGGAGCGGCTGGAACGCAGCGAATCCCTGTTCCGGCTGATGAGCGAGACGGCGACGGACATCATTGCCTGCTATGGGCCGGACGGGACGTTCCGTTATCTCTCGCCTTCGGTGGAAGCGGTTCTGGGCCGGGCGCCCGCCGGGATGATCGGCCGGAACTGGGCCGATTTCGTCCACCCCGATGACCTTCCGCAGGTCCGCGCCGATCTTGCAAACAGTGTGGCGGCCGGTCCCGCCGAAAAGCCGCGGTTCGAATACAGGGCCCTGAAACAGGACGGGTCTGTCGTCTGGCTTGAGGCATCACCCCGGCCGATTTTCGATCCGAACGGCGGGCTGTTCGAGATTCACGACCATGTCCGGGACATCACGGCCCGAAAGGAAGCCGAACGGGTGCAGACCAAACTGGTCGAGACCCTGGGCATGGCGGAGGCGCTGGGGGGCGTCGGCAGCTGGCGGCTTGATGCGGCGAGCGGGGCGGTCACCTGGTCAGACGAGGTCTACCGGATCCATGGCAAGAGCCGGGACAGCTTCGATCCCAATCTTGATGACGCGATCGGCTGTTACCACCCGGACGATCGCCAGACGGTGGCGGATTGCTGCCGGCAGGCGATCGAGACCGGGATCGGTGGAGGGTTCCAGCTGCGACTCATCCGGGAGGATGGAGAAACGCGGATTGTATCGTCCCAGTGTCGCCCGGAATGCGATGAAACGGGTGCGGTCGTTGCCCTGTTCGGCGTCTTCCAGGACGTCACCGACAGCCTCCGTGCCCACGAGCAGATCGCCGCCAGCGAGGCGCGGTTCAGGCTGCTGGCGGACAATGCGACGGACATCATTGCCACCTACGGGATGGACGGCGTTTTCCGCTATGTTTCGCCCTCCCTCGAGGAGGCCATGGGCTATCGGCCCGAGGAGCTGGTGGGCCGCCCGTTCTGGAGGTTCATGCACCCTGACGACGTCGCCGGCGCGCGGCGTGCCTTCGCCGCCTATGCCAAGGCGGGACCGGGCGCACCCTCGCCGCGCGTGCCCTATCGCGGCCTGCGCAAGGACGGCGGGACGGTCTGGCTGGAGGCCCATCCGAAGGTGATCCGAGACGCCAAGGGTCGGGCGCTGGAGTTTCAGGACGTTGTTCGCGACGTGTCGCAGACCAAGGCGCTGGAAGACCAGCTGATCGCGGCACGCGATGTCGCGGAGGCCGGAGCCCGGACCAAGTCGGAGTTCCTGGCCAATATGAGCCATGAGCTGAGGACGCCGCTGACCAGTGTGATCGGCTTCTCGGGCCTGTTGCAGGACAGCCCGAACCTGCCTGAGACCGAGCGCAGATATGCGGACCGGATCGCTACGGCCAGCGAGGTGCTGCTCGGCGTGATCAACGACATTCTCGACTATTCCAAGCTGGAGGCCGATGCGGTTGATCTGGACCCGGAGCCGTTTGATCCGCGTGCCCTGGCCGAGGACGCTGTCGCCATGGTGGAAACCCAGTGCGAGGCCAAGGGTCTGAAGCTGGAGACGGTGATTGCCGCCGACCTGCCCGCCCGACTGATGGGGGATGCGGGCCGACTGCGGCAGGTGACGCTGAACTTCCTGTCCAATGCCCTGAAATTCACGGCCGCCGGCGGCGTTCGACTGGAGATGTCGGTGGCGGCGAACGGCCGTCTGAGAGTCGCGGTGACGGACAGCGGCATCGGGGTTGCCCCGGACAAGATCGACGCCCTGTTCAACCGGTTCATCCAGGCCGACGCCTCGACCACGCGGGTCTATGGCGGCACCGGGCTGGGCCTGGCCATCTCGCGCCGCCTGATCGAGATGATGGAGGGCGAGATCGGGGTGGACAGCCGGCCGGGCCTGGGGTCGACCTTCTGGTTCGAAGTGCCCATGGTTGAAACCGTGGCGACGCCGGACGCACCGGAATCGACAGCCCGCGCGATCCCGGGCGGGATAAAAATCCTCATTGCCGATGATGCGGCGCCGAACCGGGAACTGGTGACGGCGATCCTGGGCGGGCTTGGTCTGGCGATGGAGACGGTGTGCAACGGAGCCGAGGCGGTCGAGGCCGCCCGGACCGGCGCCTATGACCTGATCCTGATGGACGTGCATATGCCGGTCATGGACGGGCTGGATGCGACCCGGGCCATCCGGGCCCTGGGCGGTGCCATCGGACGGACGCCGATCATTGCCCTGACGGCCAATGTTCAGCCGGAGCAGGTTCAGCGATGCCGGGAGGCGGGCATGGACGGGCATGTCGGCAAGCCGATCCAGGTGAGCACGCTGCTCGGTGCCCTGGGCGCAGCCCTCACGCCGGATGACTCCGCAGACGGACAGCCGGCCCGGGCAAGGCCCTGAAGATCCGCCGTCCAGCGGTATGACGCTGTGCTGACCTTTCGCGAATCCATAGTCGGGTTTGCGCAATAAAACTGTTCTGAATCAGGATATTGAAGTTTTGTTCCGGCGATTTGCCCGCCGGACTCCGCTGGTCGCCTATTCTTTGGGCATGACGGGAAATCAGGACAGGGCGGCGCGGGCGGCGGCATGGTCCGACGCGCTGCAGGATGACCTTATGGCGATCATGGATGCGGACCTGGCGGTCGTGAAGGCGGCCGCCCCGACGTCGGGCGACCTGGCCGCGGCGGAGCGACGGGTGCGGACCGTGGGCGTCTTCGCCCGTTCGGGTCGGGCCGTCGTGGCGCTGTCGCCACCGCTGCAATCAGGCGGTCGTCAGCTGGAAGAGGGTGAGATGAAACATCGTGACGATACCCCCGAAAATCTCGAACGCATGCGGGCCGAACTGGAGACCCGTCTCGATCGCCTCAACGCCGTTCTGGAAGCGAAGGGAATCGTTGTCGAGCCTGGATGCTGGCCAGTTGCACGAAGTGTGCGCGAGCCGGTTCAGCCTGCATGAACATCAGGCACCGGCTGCGTCAAAGGACTGGGGCACCTGGGTGCTGCTGGGCGGACGCGGGGCCGGCAAGACGTTTGCCGGGGCCTGGTGGATCAACCACCTTGCCGAGATAAAGGACCGGCGGTTCGCCCTCGTCGGGGCGACGCTGCATGATGTGCGCGAGGTGATGGTGGAGGGCCCCTCGGGGCTGAAAGCCTTGCCGGAGCGGGCGAAACGCCCGCGCTGGGAAGCGGGGCGGCGGCGTCTGGTCTGGCCGAACGGCAGTGAGGCCCACGCCTTTTCTGCCGAGGACCCCGACAGCCTGAGAGGCCCGCAGTTCCACCATGGCTGGGCCGATGAATTCTGCGCCTGGCGGAGGCCGGAGCTGGTGCTCGGCAATCTGAGGCTGGGGCTGAGACTGGGCGATGATCCGCGCCTGGTGGTGACCACCACGCCGCGCCCGATCCCGGCGCTGCGCCGGCTGCTGGGGGAGACACGCGTGGTGGTGGACCGGGCCGGGACGCAGGCGAATGCCGATCATCTGTCGCCGGGGTTTCTGGCGCATCTGCGCGCGCTCTACGCCGGGACACGGCTGGAGGCTCAGGAGCTGGAGGGGTTGATGGTCGAGGCCGAGGGGGCGCTGTTCCGGGCCGAGGATCTGGCGCGGGCGCGCGGCCATCGGCCGGCGTCGCTGGAGCAGATCGTGGTGGCGGTCGATCCGCCGGCGAGCGCGGGCGGTGATGCCTGCGGGATCGTGGTCGTCGGACGCAGGGACAGATGCGCCTATGTGCTGGCCGACCGGTCGAGGGGCGGGGAGTCGCCGCAGGGCTGGGCCACCCTCGTGGCGCAGACGGCGCGGGAGTTCGGTGCGCGCGAGATTGTGGCCGAGAAGAACCAGGGTGGCGAAATGGTGCGGACCGTGCTGGCCCACGGCGGCTGTGAGGTCCCGATCAGACTGGTCCATGCCAGCCGGGGCAAGACGGCGCGGGCCGAGCCGGTGGCGGCGCTCTATGAACAGGGCCGGGTCGTCCACTGCGGGGCGTTTCCGGCGCTGGAAGAGGAACTGATGGCGCTGGGGTCGGCGGACGGTGGCGGGCGTAGTCCCGACCGGGCCGACGCCCTGGTGTGGGCGGTGACGCATCTGCTTCCCGCGCCGAGGGCGGGGCCGCGGGTCAGAATACTATGACGCCGCGAGTCTTCGGCTGGCCATCGACGGAGGCGCGCAAGGGCTTGTCGTTGCTGATCAGGGGTGCTTCCAGCGCCATGGCCTGGGCGACCAGAATTCGGTCCCAAGGGTCCGGATGGTCGATGGGAAGCCGGGCGGCGCGCCAGGCGATTTCGGCGGAGATGTCCACAATCCTGAAGCCAAACGAGGGAAGGGCCTCCGGCATATTCTGCGGCATCCGCTGAAGGAACGAGTCCTTCGCCCGCAGCCCACCTCGCCGTCGCTTGAAGTCGATCTCATAGATGCTGACCACGCTGACATAGATGGTGGATGCATCCTCGATCCACCCGCGCGCGGAGGCCGTCAGTTCGGGGCGATCGAACAAGCTCCAGACAAGGACGTGGGTATCGAGAAGGACCGCACTCACTTGTAGAGGTGATCCTCATCCTCGGAGCGGGCCGCAGCCTCGAACTCTGGATCAGGCTCCAGAAAAAGGTTCGCTTCCTCGTCAGTGAGAGGCCCCAGATGCGCCAGGGCACCGATGAAACGATGTTTCTTCTTCCGGACAGGCCGCGACAGGGTTTGAAGGCGAAGAATGGGCTTTCCCGACCGGGCGAGAACGACTTCCTCGCCGGCCTCGGCGCGAGCGACCAGTTCGGACAGGCGGGCCTTGGCCTCGGCGATGTTGACCTGAAGCGTCATGACGCCAACCTAACATGGATCACGAGTTGGTCCAACTGACCGGACTGTGTTGGTCCAACTACGGAGATTGTGATGCTGAACTGGCGACGGCCCTTCGAGGGCCGGCGGCGCGCTTCTGCGCCCGAGATCAAGGACAGCCGGGTCGGGCCGCTGATTGCGCTGACGGCCGGCGGGCGGGCGCGGTGGACGCCGCGGGACTATGCCCATCTGGCCGAGGAAGGGTTTGCCAGGAACGCGGTGGCCTATCGCTGTGTGCGGATGATCGCGGAGGCGGCGGCGTCGACGCCGTTGGTGGTGTTCGCCGACGGGGTGCGGCGCGACGATCATCCGCTGGCGGCGCTGCTGGCAAGGCCGAACCCGGAGCAGTCGGGGGCTGAGTGGCTGGAGGCGCTTTACGGTGCCCTGCAGACGGCGGGAAATGCCTATGCAGAGGCGGTCGGGGATGAGGCACCCGAGGAGCTTTGGACCCTGCGGCCGGACCGGGTGAAGGTGGTGCCGGGTCGGGCCGGCTGGCCCGAGGCCTGGGAGTATTCCGTAGACGGACGGTCGGTGCGGATCGGGCGGGCGGCGGACGGCTGGTCGCCCGTGATGCAGCTGAAACTGTTTCATCCGACGGACGATCACTACGGGTTTTCGCCGCTCGAGGCGGCGGCGTTCGCGATCGATGTGCACAACGCCTCGGGGGCCTGGAACAAGGCGCTGCTGGACAATGCGGCGCGGCCCAGCGGGGCGCTGGTCTATGGGGCGAAGGACGGGGAGCGGCTGACCGCCGAACAGTTCGAGGCGCTGCGCGGGCAGGTCGAGGCGAGCCATGCGGGGACGCTGAACGCCGGACGGCCGATGATCCTGGAGGGCGGGCTGGACTGGAAGCCGATGAGCTGGACCCCGGCCGACATGGATTTCATCGCCGGGAAACACGCTGCGGCGCGCGAGATCGCCCTGGCCTTCGGCGTGCCGCCACAGCTGCTGGGCATTCCCGGGGACGCGACCTATGCCAACTATCGCGAGGCCAATGCGGCCTTCTGGCGGGGGACGGTGGTGCCCCTGGTGAGGAAGACGGCGGCGGCGCTGACAGGATGGCTGGGGGAAAGGTTCGCGACGGCTGGATCGGGAGTCGCCCGGATTGAGGCTGATCTGGATGGCTTGCCGGCGCTGCAGCCGGAGCGCGATGCGCTCTGGGCGCGGCTGAATGCGGCGACTTTCCTGACGGACGAGGAGCGGCGGCGAATGGCGGGGGTGGGGGCGTGACGGAGGCGCTGCGGAAAATCCCCGTCGCCGTGATCGCGGCGCTGGCGGTGCAGACGGTCGGCGGCCTGGTCTGGGCCGGGGGGGCGGCGGCGCGGATTGCGACGCTGGAGGAACAGGTCGGGGAGCAGCGGCTGGTGGCCGAGCGGCTGGCCCGGCTGGAGGAGCAGAGTCTGGCGACGCGGGCCGCGGTGGAGCGGGTGGAGCGCAGGCTGGAGGGGGCGAAGTGAGGGGCGGGGAAGGCAAGGTGGATGCGGGCTCGCTTTCGACCCTTGACCTCCGACCCTCGTCCCTGCCGGTCCATGGCTATGCCTCCCTGTGGGGCGTGGCCGATCTGAACGGGGATGTGGTCTCGCGGGGTGCGTTTGCGGCCAGTCTGGCGAAGACGGGTGCCGGTGGTGTTCGGATGCTGCATCAGCACGAGGGCCGGGCGGCGGTCGGGGTCTGGGACCTTATGGTCGAGGACGAACGCGGCCTGTTCGTCCGTGGACGGATCATGGACTGGTCGGCCGAGAGCCGGTTCGCTTTTGCGCTGTCGCGGGCGGGGGCGCTGGACGGGCTGTCGATCGGCTTCCGCAGCCGCCGGGCGCGCCGGGAAGGGCGGCTGCGGGTGCTGGTCGAGGTCGAGCTGTGGGAGGTGTCGCTGGTGACGTTTCCAATGCTGCCGGGCGCGCGGTTCCGGACGGGCTGAGCGTCAGCCCGCGGCGGGGAGATATTCCGGCGGGATCGGTTCGGTCGGGGTTTCGCCCTGCCAGTAGACGCTGAGGATCCACCAGCGGGTGCCGTCATGGAACAGCTGGATGCTGTTGATGCCGCGGACGAAGGGCCGGGGATCCGAGAGGCTGTGCAGGCCTTCGTAGGTGGTCCAGACGTGGACGATATGGCCGAACCGCTCGCTGCGTCGGGCGATCTCGCGCTCATGGAAGCCCTGGCCGACGAGGGCGGACTCGGCGAGGGCGATGTATTCGTCCGGGGTGATCGAACGGACCACGCCGACGCCCTGGGCGTTCTGGCCCGAGGGCATGAGCCGGGCGGTCGGATGGAACAGGGCGCGGAAGCGATCCCAGTCGCGGGCCACGCCGGCATCGCCGGAGATGACCTGATAGAGGGCTGCGACGATGGCCTCGGGCGAGGCCACATCGGCGGGTGCGGGTGCGGGTGCGGGGGCGGGCGCGGCCGGCGCGGCTGGTGGCGAGGCAGGGGGCGTCTGCGCAGCGACGGGCGTGGCGCAGGCCAGGAGCAGGGCGGTCGTGAGGATCGAAAGGCGCATCGGAAATCCCTGACGTGAGGGGCCGACTATGCCGGGCCTGGCGGGCGGCCGCCAGTCCGGATCAGGACGCGCTTCCGGCGCCCCGGCAGTCGATCCAGTTGAGGGCGGCGGTCATGCCCATGAGGGAGAAATAGGCCTCGGCCGGGCCGTCGGCCGACTGGTAGTTCCAGCGGGCGATGCGCTGGCGGCGCAGGCCGGAAACGAGGGAGCGGGTCAGGATCGGATCGCTGACGCGGTATTCATTGGAGCCGGGCGAGGTGGGGACCAGCCAGGGGCCGGGGTCGACGGTCTGGCCGGGGGTGGTGAAGCGCATGACGCCGGCGACGGGCATGGGGTCGGTCGCGGCCAGCTCGACCAGATAGTCGGCGCCGGGGCTGGGCCGGGCGACGCGCAGCTGATGCCGCCAGGCGGTCTGACCCGTGGGGTCGGCGATGGCCACGACGGCCGAGCAATAGCCGTCGGGGCGGCAGGCTGCGAGCGTATGGCCGAAATAGGCGCGGGTCTCGCCGAACCGCATATGCGTCGCGGCCCCGCAGCGGTCGGCGGCCTGGACGGCACCGGCGGAGAGGAGGGCGGCGACCGTGGCCGTCGCGGCGAGAACTCTGGACATTAAAGCCATCCCAAACTTGACCGTGGTTAACGGAGACCACGACGTCCGGTGGGTGTCAATCGCGCGCAGGCTCGCGGATTTCAGCGCTCGGGCGGGCGGTATTCGTACTGGCCGAGACGACGGGTCGCCCGGGTGAGGGCGTCCAGGACCTTCGGCTTGTGCAGCGTCTGGCCGAGGACACCGGCGAGGAAGAGGGCGAAGAGGAACGGAACGTCGAAGAGGACGACGGCCAGAAATGTGAAGGCGCCCAGGAAGACCCACAGGCCTATGAGGACGGTGGTCCGGTCGGTCTTGTCCGGCGGGCTCTCGTCGGCCGCGGCCTCGGGAGATGCGGGTACGACCTTGCCGAACAGGGCGATGAGGCCCTGCAGCTTCTCGTTCTGGAGCTTCTGCACCTCGGCAACCGTCATGGGTGCTGGGCGGGAGACGGGAAGCGGCGGCTCGTGGTCGGTGTGCCGGTGCAGGTCCAGCAGGGGGCTGGGCGGCATCAGGGCCGCGGGATCGAAGGCGATGGACTCGCCCTGCTCGTCGAGGGTGAAGACCTGGTCGAAGGGGACGCGGGCGAAGTCGATGGCGCGGGTGTCCTGGCCATAGGCGTCACCATGCAGGGCCAGCAGCCGGCCCTCGCGCAGCTCGGCCTGAAAGGCGATGGGGTCCGGCAGGTCGCCGACCATGGCGTGGACCGTGCCGAACCGGCCGGTCGGGGTGGTCAGGGGCGGGGGCCGGGACCGGTCGACGATCAGCTCGGTGAACAGGCCGGAGCCGGTGTTGCGGCGTGAGCCGGGCAGGGACTCGGCGAACTGGCCGGCGAGATCGGGCGCGATGTCGCGCAGGTCCCAGGCGAGGGCGTCGAGAATGTCGGATTCGAGGGGGGTGAAGCGGGTCACGGGCGGACCCTAACCCGAATGACCGGAACGAGGAACGGGCTCTCCCTCCCCTTTACGAGGCGGGACGATCGGCGACAGCCGATCCGGGTGGGGCACGACGAACCACAACGACCGAAGCGGTGGCCCACTGCCCCACCCGGGCTCGGCTCCGCCTCGCCCAAGGTTGGGTCAGCGCCGCTGACCCTTCCTCTACTCCCCATGAAGGGGAGGGAGACACTGAAACCGGAGATACCATGAAAGAGACCAAAACCGTCTCGGGCACGCCCGAGGCGCGCGCCGCCATGCATGAGATGATGGCGGCGTTCGAGGCGTTCAAAGGGGCCAATGACGCCCGGCTGGACGAGATCGAGCGGAAGCGTTCGGTGGATGCGCTGCTCGAGGAGAAGGTGGCGCGGATCGACCAGGCGGTCGGGGCGGCGCAGGCACGGCTGGACCGGGTGGTGAGCGAGGGGCGGCGGCCGGAACTGTGCGGCGGCTCCCCCTCCGGCGGCTTCGCCGCCACCTCCCCCATGAAGGGGGAGGAGAAGAGTGCGTTTGACGGCTATCTCAAGACCGGCGCGTCGTTCGGGCTGGAGTTGAAGGCGGGGCTTTCGACGGCGTCGAATTCGGCCGGCTTTGTGGTGCCGGAGCAGACCGAGCGGGCGATCGAGCGGCGGCTGATGGCGGGGTCGCCGATGCGCGAGATCGCCACGGTGAGGACGGTCGGAGCCGGGGTGTTCATGAAGCCGGTGTCGACGGCGGGCGTGGCCTCGGGCTGGGTGGCCGAGACGGCGGCGCGGCCCGAGACGGATCCGGCGACCCTGGCGCTGCTGCAGTTCCCGTCGGCCGATCTGTACGCCAGTCCGGCGGCGACCCAGTCGCTGCTGGATGACGCCCTGATCGATCTGGACGAATGGCTGGCAGCCGAGGTCGAGGACGCCTTTGCGGCGCAGGAGACCCAGGCCTTCGTCAACGGCGACGGAGTCAACAAGCCGAAGGGCTTCCTCAACTATCCGATCGTGGCGGATGCGAGCGCGGTCTGGGGCCAGCTCGGCTATGTCGCCTCGGGCGCGGCGGGGGCCTTCGCCCCGACCAGCCCGACCGACCGGCTGATCGACCTGGTCTATGCGCCCAGGGCCCAGTTCCGGCCGAACGGGCGGTTCGTGATGAACCGCAAGACGGTCTCGGCGGTGCGCAAATTCAAGGATGCCGATGGCAACTACATCTGGCAGCCGGCGCAGCGGGCGGGCGAGACCGCCAGCCTGCTGGGCTATCGGGTGACCGAGATCGAGACCATGCCGGACATCGCCGCCAACAGCGCGGCCATCGCCTTCGGCGATTTCCAGCGCGGCTATCTGATCGTCGACCGGGCCGGGGTGCGGGTGCTGCGGGACCCTTATTCCGCCAAGCCCTATGTGCTGTTCTACACCACCAAACGCGTCGGCGGCGGGGTGCAGAATTTCGACGCGATCAAGGTGATGAGGTTCAGCGCGAGCTGACGCTCGCGAGGGCTTAGGGCGTAGGGCTTGGGGCTTGGGAAGAGGGGCGGAACAAGCCCTACGACCCAAGCCCTAAGCCCTCGTTTTCTTATCGAAATTCGAGGTTTCCCATGACCGCACCCGTCCTGCTGGCGGAAGCGAAGCTGTTCCTGCGCGTCGAGCATGCGGCGGAGGACGGGCTGATCCAGACATTGATCGATGCGGCCCGGGCGCGGGTCGAGGGGGATGTCGGGCTGACATTGAGCTCGACCTCGCCGGCGGCCTTGCGGCTGGCGATCCTGATGCTGGCCCTGAGGGCCTATGAGCGGGGCGAGGCGGAGATGCCGGTTGCGCCGGTCGAGGGCTGGATCGCGCCTTATCGCGTGGTGCGGCTGTGAAGGTGCTGGCGGAGTTGCTTCAGGGCGTCGAGAGCGAGACGCCCTATGGCGGTCGGGCGGTCAGCTGGGAGCCCCTCGGCTGGGCCTGGCTGAAGCTGGGGTCGCGGCGGCGGCGCGAGAAGAGCGAGCCGGGCGGGTTGCGGGTGGTCGAGACGGTGACGGCGGAGACGCGGTCGGACGCACGGCTGGCCGAGGGCCGGGTGCTGGGATTCGGCGGCGGCGACTGGCGGATCGTCTCGGGCGAGACGGTCGGCGGGCGGGCGATCCTGAACCTGGAGCGGGTGCGATGAGCGCGCACGAACTGGCGCTGCAGAAGGCACTGCTCGGGCATCTGAAGGCGGATGCGGCGGTGCAGGCCCTGCTCGGACAGCCGGCGCGGATCTGGGACACAGCGCCGATCGACGCGGCCTTTCCGCATCTGCTGATCGGGCGGAGCGAGAGCCGGCCGGTCGGGGCAGACGGAGGCGGGGTCGAGCAGGCTCTGACCCTGACGGTGGTGTCGCGGTTCCGCGGGACCGAGGAGGCCAAGGCGGTGCTGGCGGCGGTGCGCCTGTCGCTGAACGAGACGGTCCTGGAGGCCGACGGGGTGCGGACGGTGAACCTGAGGGTGACGTTCGCCGATGTGTTCCCGGGCGCCGACGCGGCGCGGACATTTGCGGTGCTGCGGGTGCGCGCCGTGACAGAAGAGGTGTGATCACAATCGGGACATCACGGAACTGGCTGGGTCCTCGGCTCGGCCTGCGCGGGCCTGCGCCCGCTCCGTTGGCCGAGGATGACGAGGAGATACGGAATGACCGCTCAACGGGGCAGGGACATATTGCTGAAGATCGAGGGCGCGCCGGGCGTGTTCACGACGGTGGCGGGACTGAGGGCGAGGACGATTTCGCTGAACGCGCGGACGGTGGATGCGACCGACGGCGACAGCGCCGGGCGGTGGCGCGAGCTGCTGGGCGGGGCGGGCGTCCGGTCGGCGGCGGTGGCGGGGCAGGGGATCTTCCGCGATGTGGCGTCCGATGCCCTGATCCGTGAGGCCTTCTTTTCCCAGGCGGCGAGCGTGTGGCGGCTGATCGTGCCGGACTTCGGCGTCCTGAAGGGGCCGTTTCTGGTTGCGGCGCTGGAATACGCCGGCGAGCACGAGGGTGAGGCGACGTTCGCGATCAGCCTGGCGAGCGCGGGTGAGATTTCGTTCGAGGCCCTGTGATGGTGGCCAATGGCGCGCGGGGCGAGGTGGTCGTGGTGCTGGCCGGGGCGGAGCGGCGACTGTGCCTGACGCTGGGGGCGCTGGCGGAGATCGAGACGGGGCTGGGGCTGGAGGGGTTGTCCGGCCTGGCGGAGCGGATGCGGGCGCTGTCGGCGCGGGATCTGACGGTCGTGCTGGCGGCGCTGTTGCGGGGCGGGGGCGAGCGGGCGCTTGCGGATGAACTCGACCAGGCGGCCATTGATCCGCGCGAGGCCGCGGAGGCGGTGGCGAAGGCGTTTGCGGCGGCGACCCGGTGAGCGTGCGGATGGCGCAGGCGCCCCTCCACCACCCTTCGGGTGGTCCCTCTCCCCGCGAGGCGGGGAGGAGACCCGACTGGGGTGAGATGCTGCGGGCGGCGGTGCGGCTCGGTATCGGGCCTGAGGCCTTCTGGCGGTTGTCGCTGCGGGAGTGGCGGATGCTGACGGAGCGGCCGGGCGGTGCGGAACCGTTGGGGCGGCTGGACTTTGAGCGGATGGCGGAGGCGTGGCCGGATGACTGAGACAGTGGAACCAACCGGCCTGGACGGCGTGCCGCGCAAGGCGGCGGAGGCGGCGGCGGCGCTGGAGGCGTTGCGCGAGCCGGCGGCGCGGGCGGCGGCCTCGATCGAGGACGCCTTCGGCCGGGCCGGAGACGGGCTGGTCCGGTCGCTGGCGCGGGCGGCGGCGGATGGTGAGGTCAGCCTGGCCGAGCTGGCGCGGGCGGTGCTGGCGGCGGTGAATGCGGCGTCAGGGTCGAGCGGCGGCGGCGGGCTGGGCGAGGCGATCGCCCGGGTGGTGCAGTCGGCCTTTTCCGGGGCCCGGGCTGACGGTGGCGCCGTGCTGGGCGGCGGGGCCTATCTGGTCGGTGAGCGCGGGCCGGAGGTGTTCCGGCCTGCCGGCGCCGGCATGATCGAGCCCACCGGGGGCGGTGGCGGCGTCACCGTCAATGTGCGGGTGGACGGCGGGGCGCCGGGGCTGCTGCGCTCCGAGGCGCAGATCGCCCAGATGCTGGCGCGCGCCGTATCGCTGGGCGCGCGCCGGCTCTGAGCCGTGGCGGCGGTTGCGCGGTCAGTAGCCCTTGGGATTGGGCCCGAAGCGGTTCTCACCCCGCTGGCTGTCGGCAAGACCGATCCAGAGCAGGAAGCCCAGATTGACCAGCGTCAGCAGCCCGAAAAGACCCAGCACGGGTGTGATGAGCGCCAGGATGGCGGCCGGGTCCTCGCGTTCGAGTGCGGCGACATTGCCGAGGGCCGCAATGCCGATCATGCCGATGGCGACGAAAATGCCGACGATGCTGACCACCCAGGGCAGGGCGATCAGCCAGCCGCTCTGACCCATGTCGTGCAGGCGTTTCACGGCGATGGCCAGGTTGGGCCAGATCAGCGCGATCGAGATGAAGAAGCCGATCAGGGGAAGCCAGCCCGCGACGACGCCGACGCCGAGGCAGATCAGCCAGCCGATCCAGAAATGCGAGCGTCGTGTCCGGCCCTCGAACGAAAACAGCAGCTTCTGCCAGTCAAAGCTCTGAATCTGGTGAGAATTTTCCGTCGTCATGTCGTTCTCCCGCGCGCCGGACATCGCGTCCGTATCCGGGAGGATGACCGAACGCTGCTCGCCCGACAAGCGAAAGCCGATGTCGGGGGGCCTGCAGCACAGGGCGGTGGCCGATGGCCAATCATGAGGTGAGGTCCCCGCTTTCGCGGAGATGACAGGGCGGTGTGCGGGAGGGACGGATGAGTTTTCACGAGGTGCGGTTGCCCGCGCGGCTGGCGTTTGGATCGACCGGCGGGGTGGAGCGGCGGACGGAGATTGTGACGCTGGGCTCCGGGTTCGAGCGGCGGTCCACGCCCTGGGCCCAGGGGCGGCGGCGCTATCTGATCGGGACCAATCTGCGGTCGCTGGACGATATGGCGGCCCTGACCGGGTTCTTCGAGGCGCGGAGGGGCCGGTTGTACGGCTTCCGGTTCCGGGATTTTGCGGACTGCAAATCCTGCGCGCCGGGGGCCGCGATCGGTCCGCGGGATCAGGTTCTGGGCGAGGGTGACGGGACGCGGACGGTGTTCCCCCTGATCAAACGCTACGGGGCCGGGATCGATACGCCCGAGCGGCGGATCACCAAGCCGGTCGGGGGGACGGTGCGGATTGCGGTGGCAGGCGTCGAACTGCCGGCGTCGGGGTTCCTGGTCGATACGACGACGGGTGAGGCCCGCCTGGCGGCCGCGCCCGGCAGGGGTGCTGTCGTGACGGCCGGGTTCGAGTTCGACACCCCGGTGCGGTTCGACGCCGACCGGATCGAGGTCACGCTGGAGAGTTTCGACGCAGGACGGATGGCGGCCGTGCCGCTGATCGAGGTGCGGGTCTAGGCCATGAGAACGATACCGAACGAACTGGCCGCCCGCATCGAAGGCGGGGCGGCGATGCTTTGTCATGCCTGGGTGCTGCGACGGACCGACGGGCTGGACCTGGGGTTCACCGATCATGACCGGGACCTGACCCTTGAGGGCGTCCTGTGCCGGGCGAGCAGCGGCTGGACGACCGGGGCGGCGGACAGCGCCGTGGGGCTGAGCGCCGGATCGGCGGCGGTCGCAGGCGGGCTGGATGATGCGGCCATCACCGGGGCGGATATCGAGGCCGGGCTCTATGACGGGGCGTCGGTGGCGCTGTGGCGGGTGGACTGGGATCGCCCGGATCTGCGGGTGCGGCTGTGGACGGCGACACTGGCCCGGATCCTGTGCGAGGGGGGCCGGTTCCGTGCTGAACTGGAAGGCCCCCTGGCGAAGCTGGAGCGGGTTGTCGGCCGAACCTATGGCCGGGACTGCGATGCGATCTTCGGGGACCGGCGATGTGGCGTTGATCCGGACGCCTTTCGCGGCCTGACCTGTGACAAGCGATGGGCGACCTGTGTCGGGACCTTTGCCAATGGGGTCAATTTCCAGGGCTTTCCGGATACGCCCGGCGACGACTTCCTGACCGCAACGCCGGTCGAGGGGGGACGCCATGACGGCGGGAGCCGGCGATGAGGGCCGCGATCGTGGCGGCGGCGCGCGGTTGGCTGGGCACACCCTACCGGCATCAGGCGAGTGTGCGGGGCGAGGGGGCGGACTGTCTGGGTCTGGTGCGCGGGGTGTGGCGCGAGCTGATCGGGCCCGAGCCCGAGGCCCCGCCGCCCTACCGGCCCGACTGGGCCGAGGTCGGCGGCGAGGAGACCCTGCTGGCAGCGGCGCGGCGGTGGCTCAAGGAGATACCTGTGGAGGCTGCGTTTGCGGGTGACGTGCTGCTGTTCCGCATGGCGCCCGGCTGTCCGGCCAAGCATTGCGCGATCCTGAGCGACATGACCGGTGCCGAGCCGAGGATGATCCACGCCTATTGGGGGCGGTCGGTGGTGGAGAGCTGGATGGGCTCGTGGTGGCGTCGAAGGCTGGTCGCGGCCTTTCGCCTGCCCGGCGTTGAACCTGCGGGAGAGGCCTGACCATGGCGCAGATGATTCTGGGTACGGTCGGCCAGGCGATCGGAGGCCCGGTCGGGGCCGTCATCGGGGCGAGCCTTGGGCGGGTCGTCGATCAGCGGGTGGTTTCCGGTCTTGAGCCCGCGCGACAGCGGGGGCCGCGGCTGGAAACGCTGAGGGTGCAGGGCTCGGCGGAGGGCGCGCCCATGGCCTGTGTGTTCGGGCGGGCGCGGGTGACCGGTCAGGTGATCTGGGCCGCGCGCTTCCTCGAGGGACGCCGGACGTCCTCCGCCGGCAAGGGTGGCCCGCGGACGGTGGAATACGACTATTCGCTGAGCTTCGCGGTGGCCCTGTGCGAGGGCGAGGTCGACGGGATTGGCCGGGTCTGGGCGGACGGGCAGCCGATGGACCTGTCGGGTGTGACGATGCGGTTGCACAGGGGCGGGGCCGGGCAGACGCCGGATCCGCTGATCGAGGCGGTGGAGGGGGCCGCTCCGGCCTATCGGGGCACGGCCTATGTGGTGTTCGAGGACTTGCCGCTGGGACCCTATGGCAACCGGGTGCCGCAACTGGGATTCGAGGTGTTCCGCCGGGCGCGCGGGACGGTGCCCCGGCTGGAAGACCGGCTGGAGGGGGTCTGTCTGATACCGGGGGCCGGGGAGTTCGTCCTCGCGACCGAAGCGGTCATGCGGCGCGACGGACTGACCCGCACCACGGCGGAGAACCTGCATACAGGCGAGGGGCGGACGGACCTGGCGGCGTCGCTGGATCAACTTCAGGCGCAGTGCCCGAACCTCAAGCGGGTCAGTCTGGTGGTCGGCTGGTTCGGCAATGATCTGCGGGCCGGGCATTGCACCATCCGGCCCGGGGTCGAGCGGATCGACAAGGCGACGGAGCCCCTGCGCTGGTCGGTGGCGGGACTGGGACGGACCGGGGCGCATCGGATCTCGCAGAGCCATGGCGGCCCGGCCTATGGCGGAACGCCATCGGACGAGACCGTTCGCCAGGCCGTGGCAGAGCTGAAGTCGCGCGGGCTGGAGGTCACCCTTTATCCGTTCCTGTTCATGGATGTGCCGGCGGGGAACGGCTTGCCGGATCCGTACGGAGGGCCGGACCAGGCGGCCTATCCCTGGCGGGGGCGCGTTACGGGTCCTGACGGCGAGGGCGCTGCGGCGGCGGTCGCCGCCCTGTTCGGAACGGCCGGCGGCTGGGGGCTGCGGCGGTTCGCGCTGCACTATGCAGCCCTGGCGGCGGAAACAGGGGCCGACGGGCTGCTGATCGGGTCCGAGATGCGCGGGCTGACGATGATGCGGGATGCCGGCGGCGGGTTTCCCGCGGTGGCAGGGTTTCGGGCGCTGGCGGCGGAATGCCGGGCGGTCGTCGGGCCCGATGTCGCGCTCAGCTATGCGGCGGACTGGTCGGAGTATGCGGGGGTGCGACGCGGGGGCGAGGTGGTGTTCCACCTCGATCCGCTGTGGGCCGATCCGGATATCGACTACGTGGGGATCGACTGGTACCCGCCGCTTGGAGACTGGCGGGCGGGTGACGGGGGCCTGGACGGCGCCGCCTTCGCCGGGCCGGTCGATCCCGCCTATCTGGCCATGCAGGTGGCGGGTGGCGAGGGGTATGACTGGTTCTACGCCACCGAGGCGGACCGGTCGGCGCAGGTCCGGACCCCGATCGCGGACACGGCGCACGGCGAGGACCGGGTGTTCCGGATCAAGGATCTGAAGGGCTGGTGGGCCAATGCGCACCATGACCGGCCGGGCGGCGTCCGGAGTCCGTTGCCGACGGCCTGGGTCGCCGGGATGAAGCCGGTCCGGTTGACGGAGTTCGGTTGCGCGGCGGTGGACCGGGGCGGCAATGCCCCGAACCTGTTCCAGGACCCGAAGAGCGCTGAAAACGGCCTGCCGCCGTTCTCGACCGGCGCGCGGGACGACCGGATGCAGCGGCGGGCACTGGAGGCGGTGCTGGGGCATTTCGCCGAGGCCGACAACAATCCGGTCTCGCCGGTCTATGGCGGGCCCATGGTCGAGGCGGCGGATGTCTGGTGCTGGGATGCGCGACCCTGGCCGGCGTTTCCCGCGCGGGGGGACGTCTGGGCGGACGCGGGTGCCTGGCGCACCGGCCATTGGCTGAACGGGCGACTGGCCGGGGAGACGCGTGACCTGATCGCAGCGGTCCTCGGGCGTGGCGGACTGGGCGAGGATGAGTTCGAGGTCTGCGCCACCTTGGATGCGGTGCAGGGCTACATCATCGATCGGCCCATGCGGACAAGGGATGCGCTTGAGCCGCTGCTGGCCGGCCTGGGCCTGATCGCGGCGGAACGGGACGGCCGGGTTGCGGTCATGGATGACGGCACATCGGCCAGCACTGCGCTGAAGGTGGAATCTCTGGCCTTGCCGGATGACGGCGAGAGCCTGAAGGCCGAGCGTGTCCTGGAGCGGAGGCCGGGCACGGCCCGGGTGCGCTATATCGACGGTGACGCGGGTTATGAGACCGGTGCGGCGGTCGTGCGGACGGCGGGTGAGGGCGGCTGCGTCGATCTTGACCTGCCGGCGGTGTGTTCGGATGCGCTGGCGCGGGCGGCTGCCGAGCGCGCCCTCGTGGCCGGGGGAAAGGAGCGGCTGTCGGTGACGCCGGGCCCTTTGCAGGCCCTGGCGCTGGAGCCGGGCGATACGGTGACGGTCGAGGGTCGGAGCGGCGTTTGGCGGATCATGCGGCTGGACAGGGATGAGACGCCGTCGGCGGTGCTGGAGCCGGTTTCGGCCGTCCGGGTCGGCGAGGATCACGGACGCCCGGCCTCGGGCGAGGCGTCGCGCATTTCCGGTGCGCCCTTCCTGCGGATGATGGAACTGCCGCCGCTGATCGGCGCCGAGGACGACGGTCGGCCGATTGTGGTCGTGGCGAACGATCCCTGGCGGCCCATGCGTGTGTTCGCCGGGGTGGATGCAACGGCGCTGACGGTGCGGGGAGATGTCGCCCGACCGGCCACCGTCGGGGTGCTGGTCGAGGCGCTGGGGGCCGGTGTGCGGCATCGCTGGGACACGGTGAATACCGTGATGGTCCGGATCGAGGGGCGGGCACCGGAGAGCCGTTCGGACGCTGCGGTGTTCGCCGGCGGCAATGCTGTGGCGATCGAGACCGCCGCGGGCTGGGAGCTGGTGCAGTTCCGGTCGGCGACCCTCGTGGGGGAGGGGGTCTGGCGGCTGACCGGCCTGTTGCGGGGGCAGCAGGGAACGGAGGCCATGGGCGCGGCGCGTGGGGCGGTCGTGGTGGTCCTGGACCAGGCCCCGGCCCGGGTGGACGCGTCCCGGGCCGAGCGCGGCCTGCCGTTGATCTGGCGGGCCGGTGCCGCGGGCGGACCCGCCGGGGGATCGGGTGTGAGCGAGGTCGGGTTCACAGTCACCGGCCTGTATGAGCGGCCCTGGTCGCCGGCGCACCTGCGGGCGAGGGCGCGCGTGGACGGGGGCTTCGACCTCGGCTGGATCGCGCGGGCCCGGATTGACGGGGATCGCTGGGAGGGCGAGGCATTGGCGTCCGCGTCGCCGCGCTTTCGCATTCGGGTGCTGGACGGAGCGGGCGAGAAACGGGCGTTCGAGGTCGGGACGGACGCGGCCACCTATACCGCCGCCGACCGGGCCGTGGACTTTCCGGCCGGACTGGACGGGTGGTCTCGCATAGCCGTGGCGCAATGGGGCGACGGCTACGGCTGGGGGCGTGAGGCGTCTGTTGTTCTGACGGCCTGATTTGCGCATCGCCCTTTGCGCGGCGCACGCGATGCCCTAACTGACGATCTCGGCCTTTGATGGAGCGGTATTCGACGTGGCGGGCGATCCCTACAAGGAACTGGGCGTTTCGAGGGGCGCAAGCGCGGACGAAATCAAGAAGGCGTTCCGAAAGCTCGCCAAGGAACTCCATCCTGACAAGAACCCCGGCAATACGGTTGCCGACGAGCGGTTCAAGCGGATCACGGCCGCTTTTGACCTGCTGGGGGACAAGGACAAGCGGGCGAAATTCGACCGGGGCGAGATCGACGCGGACGGGCGTGAGCAATTCCGCGGTTTCGGCGGCGGCCCCGGCGGTGCGCGAGGCGGTCCGGGTGGAAATCCGTTCGGCCAGGGCGGTGCCCGGCAGCAGGGCTTCGAGAACATCGACCTGGATGAGCTGTTCGGCGGCATGTTCGGCGGCGGCGCGCGGCCGGGTGGTGCCCGGCCCGGGGGCTTTCCGGGCAAGGGCCAGGACGTCAAGGCGACGCTGGAAATCAGTCTGGAAGACTCGATCTCGGGCGCCACGCGGCGCATCCAGTTTTCGGACGGGCGGATGCTGGATGTGGCGATCCCGAAGGGCGCAGGCGACGGCCAGATGATACGGCTGAAGGGCCAGGGCGCGCCGGGGCGGGGTGGCCTCCCCGGCGACGCCCTGATCGAGTTGAAGCTGGCGAAACATCCGGTCTTCACCCAGGACGGCGCGGACCTGACGATGGATCAGCCCGTGGCGCTGTATGACGCCGTACTGGGTGGCAAGGTTCCGGTGCGCACGCCGGAGGGGACGGTCAGCATGACCATCCCGGCCGGTTCCAACTCGGGCAAGGTGTTGCGGCTTAAGGGACGGGGCGCGTTCGCCGACGGCCGGCGCGGCGACCTGCTGGCCAAGCTCATGATCATCCTGCCGGAGGACAGCGCGGCGCTGGTGAAGCTGGCGCAGGGCGCACGCGACAGGGGGCCGATCAGGCCGTTTCGCGACTGATGGCGAACCGGCCGAACCTCAAGCCGCAGCGTCCGTGGTTCTCGTCCGGGCCGACAGCGAAACGCCCGGGTTGGTCCTCACAGGCGATCCCGCAGGATCTGCTGGGCCGTGGCATCCGCGCGCCCGAGGTGGTGGAGCGGTTCGCCCACGGACTGAGACAGACGCAGGCGCTGCTGCAGGTCCCGACCGACTGGGTGCTGGTCTATGTACCGGGATCCGACACCGGGGCGGTCGAGGCCGCCATGTGGTCGATGCTGGGCGAGCGGCCGGTTCAGGTTCTGGCATTCGAGAATTTCGGCAAGGTGTGGGCGACGGATGCGGTCGAGCATCTGAAACTGGACCCCGAGGTGATTGCGGCCCCCTGGGGCGATTGGCCCGACACTTCGGCGGTCGATCCGGCGAAGGATCTGGTGTTTCCCTGGAACGGGACGACGTCGGGCGTGCGCGCGCCCAATGCGGACTTCATCGCGGACGACCGTGAGGGGATCGTGATCTGCGACGCGACCTCGGCGGCCTTTGCCATGCCTCTGCCCTGGAACAAGCTGGATGTGGTGACCTTCAGCTTCCAGAAGGCGCTGGGCGGGGAGGCCGGTCTCGGCGTCGCTGCCCTTTCGCCGCGCGCCGTCGAGCGGCTGGATCGCTATGCGCCGCCGAGGCCGGTGCCGAAGGTGCTGCGGCTGCGCGACGCCAACGGTTTCGACCGGCTGCTGGCCACCGGGTCCATGCTGAACACCTTTTCGGTCTGGACGATCGAGGACTGGATCGATGCGGTCGAGTGGGGACTGTCGGTCGGCGGGCTGGAGACCCTGATCGCGCGGACCAATGCCAATGCGGCGGCGGTCGAGGCCTGGGTCGGGCGAACCCCCTGGATCGACTATCTCGCCGTGGACCCGGCGACGCGGTCGACGACGTCGGTCTGTCTCAGGATTGTCGATCCGCGCGTCACCGCCATGACCGATGAGGCACGTCAGGCGCTGGTGATGCGGATGAAGGCCCTGGTCGAAGGTGAGGGTGCTGCGTTTGACATTGAGGCCCACCGAAATGCGCCTGCGGGCCTGCGCATCTGGTGCGGCTGTACAGTCGAGACCGCCGATATCGAGGCACTGACGCCGTGGCTGGACTGGGCCTTCGAGACTGCGCTGTCGGAATAATCGCCCGATCGCGGGACACCCGCTGATTCCCCGGCTATAGGCTGCGCCCGCATTCCGAAATCCCGGACAGCGGAGAACAGTCTTGGCGAACGTTGCGGTGGTCGGTGCCCAGTGGGGTGACGAGGGCAAGGGCAAGATTGTCGACTGGCTGTCGAACCGGGCCGATATGGTCGTGCGGTTCCAGGGCGGGCACAACGCCGGCCATACGCTGGTGGTCGACGGCAAGGTCTACAAGTTGGCGCTGCTGCCGTCAGGCGTGGTGCAGGGCAAGCCCTCGATCATCGGCAATGGCGTGGTTGTCGATCCCTGGCATCTGGTCGGCGAGATCGAGAAGATCGAGGCGCAGGGCATCCGGATCAGTCCGGACGTGCTGATCGTGGCCGACAATGCCTGTCTGATCCTGCCCATCCATCCGGCACTGGACGTCGCGCGGGAAGCCGCCGCGAGCGCCCCCGGCGCGCGGATCGGCACGACCGGACGCGGGATTGGTCCTGCCTATGAAGACAAGGTGGGGCGGCGCGCGATCCGGGTCTGCGATCTGGCGAATGCGGACGACCTGAAGGTCAAGATTGACCGGCTGCGTTCGCACCATGATCCCCTGCGCGCCGGCCTGGGGCTGGAGCCGATCGACCCCGAGGCGCTCCTGGCGCAACTGCTTGAGATCGCGCCGAGGATCCTGCCCTATGTGCAACCGGCCTGGCGGGTGCTGGAGCAGGCTAGACGGGACGGCAAACGGGTGCTGTTCGAGGGGGCCCAGGGGGCCTTCCTGGACGTGGACCACGGCACCTATCCCTATGTGACCAGCTCAAACACCGTTGCGGGTCAGGCTGCGGCCGGCTCGGGTATCGGCCCGCGCGGCGTCGGCTATGTGCTGGGGATCGTCAAGGCCTACACCACGCGCGTCGGCGAGGGGCCGTTTGCCTGCGAGCTGAGTGACGCGGTCGGAACCCATCTGGCGACCGTGGGACGTGAGGTCGGGGTCAATACAGGCCGGGCGCGCCGCTGCGGCTGGTTCGATGCGGTGCTGGTGCGCCAGTCGGTGGCCATCAACGGCATCGACGGCATCGCCCTGACCAAGCTGGACGTGCTGGACGGGTTGAAGACGCTCAAGATCTGCACCGGCTACCGGATTGATGGACAGGTGCTGGACTATCTGCCGTCGAGCCTCAAGGCGCAGGCAGCCGCCGAGCCGGTCTTTGAGGAAATGGAGGGCTGGAGCGAAAGCACCGCCGGCGCGCGCAGTTTCCGCGACCTGAACGCCAATGCGGTCAAATATGTCCGCCGGATCGAAGAATTGATCGGCGCTCCGGTGGCGCTCCTGTCGACCAGCCCCGAGCGCGACGACACGATCATGATGCACGACCCGTTCCGCGGGTAGGCCTCACCGTTAACCAAGCAAGGATGTTGTTGTTCAAGCGACCTTAACCGGCTTCGGTTAGGAACATCCTCCCGATTTGGGATGAGGTGTGTCTTGTTCGCAGTTGATCGTCGTTCGCTGGCGAAGCTGGAACCCGTGGTTCAGCGGGTGCTGGTTGTCGACCCCAATATGCACGCCGCACGCCTGCTGACCGAGATCATGAAGGGTCTGGGTTCGCGCGATGTCGTGGTCCAGCCGGACCAGACCCTGGCCCTGATGGCGGCGGAGGAAATGGAACCCGGCCTCATCTTTATCGAACGCAGCGGTGAGGGTCTGGACGGCGAATCCCTGGCGAGGGCGCTGCGGCGCTCGCACATGCAGTGCCGCCGCGCCGCGATCATCATGGTCACAGCCGATGCCACCGAGCGCGCGATCCGGGGTGCCCGGGATTCGGGGGTGCACGAGTTCCTGCGCAAGCCATTCACCAGCACGGATTTGTACAAGCGGATTACAAACGTGGCGCTCAAGCCGCGCGGCTGGGTCGAGGCGATGGGCTATGTTGGTCCCGACCGCCGGCGGTTCAACTCCGGCGAGTTCTCGGGCAAGAAAAAGCGCAAGGCCGATCGGTTCGAGATGGATTTCGGAGGACAGGCCGGTGTCAAGGATCAGGCCATGCGGATTCTGGCGACGGCGCTGGAACGCTTCGACAGCGATCCGATGCAGGCGGCTCGCGCGATCCGCGAGCAGGCGGCAACGCTGAAGGCGCTGGCCATGAGGCCTGCGGACCCGGGCCTCGCCGTGGCGGTCGATGACCTGGAAATGTCGATGGCGGGTGCGCCGCTGACAAAGGCAGCGCTGGCCGCTCCGATCGAAGCCCTTCTGGCCATGCACAGGGCCGAGCCCCTCGCGAAGGCGGGCGGAAGCCGCTAGCGAAGAAGCCCTGCGAAGGCGTCCCGCACGCGGGGCCAGACCGCAGACGTCGGGTCGATGAGCTCGAAATGTCCGGCCCCTTCGAACACGATCGAGTCGGCGCGATCGCCCCTTTGGGCCGCCGCAGCCGCGTAGTCCTGGCCGAAGCGGGGCGGAACGATCGCATCCCGTGCGCCGGAGATGATCACCTGACGATCGCCCAGCGGCAGGAGGGCGGGCGGTGAGGTGTCCGCGAAGACGTTCCGGCCTCCGGGCTGTTGAACCCCCACAAGCCCGTCGATGACTGAAGGCCCCCCGCAGGCATCGGGCCCCGTCTGCCGGTAGGCGTCGAGGTCGGCGATCCCCGCGAGGGAAACGACGCCCCGGATCGGCAGGGGGCGCGCCGTGTGCAGCGGACTCTCGGCCGGCAGGCGATCCCGCGCGGCTGCCCAGAGCGCCAGATGGCCGCCGGCGGAATGGCCCGCGAGGGCCACCCTGCGCAGGTCGAGGCTGTGTTGTGCGGCGATCGTGCGCAGATGGTCGACGCCCGCAGCAACGTCCCGGAAGGTGCCCGGATAGCCGCCACCGGGGTGACCGATGCGACGGTATTCGAGGTTCCAGACCGCATAGCCGTGGTCGCGCAGGTCGGCGGCCATATAGTCCATCAGCTCGAGGCCCGGCAGGTCGGCGCGCCAGCAGCCGCCATGGATCAGGACAATGACGGGATGAGGACCCTGTCGGCGCGGCAGCCAGAGTTCGCCGAACTGGAGGGCGTCCGGGCCGTAGGCGACGCGTTCGTCGGCGACGGTGCGGGGATGGGCCAGCAACTGGCTGAAGGTGATGGGCGCGCGGGTCTCGACAGGGGCGATCAGCGCCGGTGAGGGCGCGCAGGCGGTGGATGCCAGAAGGCCGGCAAGGGCGGCAGTCATCAGGCGCATCAGGCGATCCTGTCGAAGTCACCGTTTCACCGGCGCGGCGGCTCACTGTAGAGAGCAGGGGCCGTTCGGCAACCGGAGCCAGAGAGAATGACGACCCGACAGGACTGTGTCGAACTGGACGCCGTTGATCCGCTTGGCGCGGTGCGGGAACGGTTCAGCCTGCCGGACGGGGTGATCTATCTGGACGGCAATTCGCTGGGAGCCTTGCCGGTTGCGGCTGCCAGGGCCGTGGATGAGGCCGTCAGGCGGCAGTGGGGCGAAGACCTGATCGCCAGCTGGAACAAGCATGGCTGGATCGGTCTGCCGCAAAGGGTCGGGGGCAGGATCGCGCCCCTGATCGGTGCCGGGGCGGACGAGGTCGTGGCGGCGGACTCCGTATCCGTGAACCTGTTCAAGCTGGCGGCAGCGGCGGTCGGTGCCCGGGGCGGGCGGCGGGTGGTGCTGACCGAAGGCGGAGACTTTCCGACGGACCTGTACATCCTCCAGGGCCTCGCCGGGATGATGCCGGAGGTCGAGTTGAGGGTGGTTGAGCCGGGCGGAATCGAGGCGGCCCTCGACGACCGGGTGGCCGTGGTCCTGCTGAGCCATGTTCACTATCGCAGCGGCGCGGTGCGCGACATGGCGGGACTGAGCACGACAATCCGGGCCGCCGGCGCGTTGAGCCTCTGGGACCTGAGCCACAGTGCCGGCGTTCTGGATGTCGACCTGAACCGCGCGGGGGCCGATCTTGCAGCCGGTTGCGGCTACAAATATCTCAGCGGCGGTCCGGGGGCACCGGCGTATCTGTTTGTGGCGAGGCGGCATCAGGCGGCGCTGCGCAATCCCCTGTCCGGCTGGATGGGTCATGCACGGCCGTTCGATTTCGTGGATGACTATGCACCGGCACCGGGGATCGATCGCTGGCTGTGCGGGACGCCGCCGATTCTGAGCCTGACCGCCCTCGACGCTGCGCTGGATGCCTTCAGCGGCTTGGACATGGCGGTGGTCCGGGCCAAGGCGGGGGCGCTGGGCGATCTGTTCATCGAACGGGTCGAGGCGCGATGCGCCGGCAAGGGTCTGGCGCTGGCCAGTCCACGAGATGCGACGACGAGAGGGGGGCAGGTCTCGTTCCGGCATCCGCAGGGGTGGGCGGTGATGCAGAATTTGATCGCGCGCGGGGTCATCGGCGATTTCCGCAGTCCGGACGTGATCCGGTTCGGCTTCGCGCCGCTCTATGTGCGCCGGGTCGACGTCTGGGATGCCGTCGAGGTGCTGGGCGAGGTTCTGGATGCGGAGAGCTGGCGTGACCCGCGCTATCAGACCGTTGCGACGGTGACCTGAGTCCGGGCGACCCGTCGGGATCGCCCGGCCCGGGGATCAGGCGTCGACCAGGTTCCGCTCTTCTGCCGCGGCCCGCATGGCCTTTTGCAGTTTCTCGAAGGCGCGGACCTCGATCTGGCGGACGCGTTCGCGCGACACGCCGTACTGGCCGGCCAATTCCTCAAGCGTGACAGGATCGTCCTTGAGGCGACGCTCCGTCAGGATGTGCTTTTCGCGGTCCGTCAGTTCTTCCATGGCTTCCTGAAGCAGGCCCATGCGGATCGACTTTTCCTCGCTTTCGGCCAGGTGGGTCTCCTGGGAGACCGCCGTGTCGTCGGCCAGCCAGTCTTGCCACTCGCTCTCGCCGTCGGCGCGCAGGGGCGCGTTGAGGGAGGCGTCGCCGCCGAGGCGGCGGTTCATATTGGTGACCTCCTCCTCCGACACGCCCAGTTTGGTGGCGATGGCCGAGAGATGTTCGGGCCGCAGGTCGCCTTCCTCGAAGGCCGAGATCTGGCTCTTGGCCTTGCGCAGGTTGAAGAACAGCTTCTTCTGCGCCGCGGTGGTGCCCATCTTCACAAGCGACCAGCTGCGCAGGATGTATTCCTGGATCGAGGCGCGGATCCACCACATGGCGTAGGTGGCCAGGCGGAAGCCCTTGTCGGGATCGAATTTCTTGACGGCCTGCATGAGGCCGACGTTGCCCTCGGAAATCACTTCGCCGATCGGCAGGCCGTAGCCGCGATAGCCCATGGCGATCTTGGCCACGAGGCGCAGGTGCGAGGTGACGAGGCGATGCGCGGCCTCGGGGTCCTGGTGCTCGGTCCAGCGTTTGGCGAGCATGAATTCTTCGTCTTTCGCAAGCATGGGAAACTTGCGGATTTCCGTCAGGTATCGCGACAGCCCCTGTTCAGGCGACATAACCGCGAGTGATCTAGCAACAGCCATTTGGTCCCTCCGACCGTGTAAACGAGCGGGTCCTTCGGAAACGGCCACCCGATGTGCACCGCCGCCTCACCCCTCAACGGATGACATAGGGTCGGGTTTCCGCACTTGTCAGTGGCGGATGGTCACACGAAAGCGTGACCGTGGCCCCGGCGCCACGGCACCAGATGACGACACCTTACCGAATGGTCAGTCCTTAATCAAGACGGACCCTGTTTCTAGAGTCCGGCAAGGCCCTCTTCGAGCAAGCGCATGTCTTCCGGCGGGGCCGTCTCGAACCGCAGCGCTGCACCTGTGACCGGATGCACGAAGCCCAAAATCGCCGCATGCAGCGCCTGCCGTGTCAGGCCGGCGGCGGTGATCGCCTCCCGCACGGCTTGCGCGGGACTGCCCGTGCCATAGACCGGGTCGCCCAGCAGCGGCGAACCCTTCGAGGCCATGTGCACCCGGATCTGGTGGGTGCGGCCGGTGTGCAGGGTGCAGGCAACGCGGGCGGCGAGCGGTGGAGCGGCCGGGCGACTGCCCTTTCTCGGTGCCGCGCCGAACGTGGCGTCGACAACATAGTCGGTGATGGCTTCGCGACCGCCGACCCGAAGCACCGCCATCTTCTTGCGGTCGCCGGTCGAGCGCCCGAGGTTGGAGATGATGCGGCCCCGTTCCGGCTGGGGCGCGCCACGGACCAGGGCGATGTAGGTCCGCTCGATGTCGTGGGCGGCGAACAGGGCCGAGAGACCGGCGTGGGCCGCGTCGGACTTGGCCGCGACCATGACGCCGGAGGTGTGTTTGTCGAGCCGGTGGACGATGCCGGGACGGGCGACGCCGCCGATGCCGGACAGAGACGCGGCGCAATGGTGCAGCAGGGCGTTGACCAGGGTGCCGGTCTCGCTGCCCGGCGCGGGATGCACGGCCATGCCGGCCGGCTTGTCGATCACGATCAGATGGGTGTCCTCGAACAGGACGGAGAGGGGGATGTCCTCCGGCTGGGGGATGGCGGAGATGACGGCGGGCAGGGCGACGGCATAGAGGCCGGGCAGGGCCTTGGCCGAGGCGGTCGTGACGGGCTGGCCGTCGCGGGTCACGACGCCCTCGGCCAGCAGGGCCTGGACGCGGGCGCGGGACAGGGACGGAAAAAGGTCCGACAGGGCCTTGTCGAGCCGGGCACCACCGGTCTCGAGACGGGCCTCCAGAACCGATGGGAGGTCTTCGTCGACGGCGAAATCTTCGATCAGGGGGTCGTCGGACACGGCGCGCTCCGCCGCTCAGGTCGGGCGGCAGGGCGGTCTAGCATGGCGTGAGCCCCTGCGGGCAATGGACGTGCTTGGCGGAACGGCCAAGCTGGGCCATGGTCACACCATGATGACGGAGATGAGCCAGCCATGAGACTTTTGCTTCTTGCCGCCGCCGGCGGCGCGGCGCTCGCCGTCGCCAGCTGCGCCACCATGTCCAAGGACCAGTGCCTCGCCGGTGCCTGGGGCGAGGTCGGCTACCGGGACGGCTCTGAAGGCCGGCCGATGAGCGTGCTGGCGGACCATGAGAGCGCCTGCGCCGAATATGGCGTGGCGCCGGATCCGGTGGCCTATCGCTCTGCCCGCGCGGACGGGCTGAACGGCTATTGCCGTTGGGAGCGCGGCTTCGAGGAGGGACGCAACGGCGACACCTATCATGGGGTCTGTACACCCGCGCAGGAGGACGAATTCCTGCCCGCCTATCGCGACGGCCAGATCGTCCATGCGGCTGAGCAGGCACTGAGCAGCGCCCGCAGCAGTGTCTCCAGCCTCGGCTCCCGGCTCGAAGAGCTGGACGACAAGATCAGGGCCAAACAGGCCGAAGCGCGCGCTGAAGGTCTGACCGACGAACAGCGCGGCGCGATCCGCGACCGGATTCAGGAAATCCGCCGCGAGCGTGCGGACACCGAACGCGACTGGCACCGGGCGCAGGATGCGGTCGATGAGGCCGAATTCGGTGTGCGCGATGTGCGTCGGCGGTTTCAGGGGCAGTACGGCCCCTGGTAGAGACGGATTGCGCGCTTAATCGATCCGTTCGATCAGGCCGGCTACGGTCAGCCGGCGGATCAATTCGTCGGCCTGGTCAGGACCCATATCCTCGTGACTGAAGGGTTGGCCTGACAGGGCGCGTTCAATCACTGCGCGCGGCGCGCGACTGAAGGTCATGTCGCCGCCGGGCGCGATCAGGCGCAGGCCGCCGTCCTCATCGAGAAGTCGCCAGAGCGAGGGGCGGGCCTGATAGCGGCCTCCGCGCGGACCCGACCCGCTCTCCACAGCGCCCAGAACATCCGGTTCGCGCGACCGGATGAACTGGTCGGTCAACAGGTCGAGCGCACCGTCGAGCCGCGCCCGCATCGGAATATCCGCGACAAGCGCCCGAAAATGTTCCCGTGCCCCGGCCCGATCAAAATCGCGATTGGCAAACCCCGGAGGCAGGCTTCTCCGGAACGCCGGATCATTGACACAGACCTCCGAAATCGCCTCCAGCACCAGGTCTGCCCAGGTGCGGGCCAACAGGCCGCATGTGACGTGCAGCGAAGCCGAGTCGCCGGATGCAGAGGCATCATGCATCAGGCCGCGAGGCACATAGGCGCAATCGCCCGCTTTCAGAACGAAGCTGTGACTGGGTTCGCCGATGGAATGTCTGCCCGGCTCGAACCGCTCGCCGCGGTAGGGTGCCTCGATCGCCTGATCGTAGAGCCGCCAGGTTTTTTCGCCCTCGATCTGCAGGACGAAGACGTCATGGTTGTCATAGTGGGTATGGAACCCCTGGGAGCCCGGGGGGGTGAGATAGATGTTGGTCTGGACGTGACAGGAAAAAACCCGCTCCACAGACCGGCAGAACGTAGCCAGTGCGATGTCGGACTGGTGCACCTGGTTCAGGATGATCGTGGCGCCGCGACTGTAGAGTCGCGCAACGGCGACACGGTCGATCGCACCGGAACTCGCCACGAAATCTGAGGCATCCACGGATCGGGATGCGTCGACCATGGCGAGCATACCTTCGCGCAGGTCCTGTTCAGCAACCTTGCGATCTACAGCTGCGACGGACAGGAGCGACCGGAAACGCAGGGGGTCATCGTGGTGAACGATGACCGGTTCGCGCTCGAATGCGCCGCCGAGAAATCCCTTCGCCGCCGGACCGAGGAGCCATCCAAGCGGGTCTTCGAGATGGTGTTGCCCCGCGACCGTCACGCCTTGATGGCGATCATTTGGGCGACCGACGCCCACCGCGTCCATTGCCGGCCGCGTCGGTTGCATCAGAGTCGGTCAGGCCGGTGCCGCGTCCGTTACCGCTGGTATCGGACGTATCTGCGTCCGTCAGACCGGTCCGCCTGCCCCGGCCATTGCCCACAGCGTCGCTGGAGTCCGAGTCGGTCAGGCCGGTGCGGTTGCCTCTGCCGTTGCCGGCGGAATCGCTCGAATCCGAGTCGGTCAGGCCGGTGCGGTAGCCCCTGCCGTTGCCGGCGGAATCGCTTGAATCCGAGTCGGTCAGTCCGGTGCGGTTGCCTCTGCCGTTGCCGGCGGAATCACTCGAATCCGAGTCGGTCAGACCCGTGCGGTTGCCCCTGCCGTTGCCGGCGGTGTCACCGGAATCCGAGTCGGTCAGGCCGGTTCTGCCGCCCCGGCCACTGCCGGACGCGTCGCTCGAGTCCGAGTCGGTCCGGCCTGTCCATCCGCGGCCATAGTTGGCGGCGTCGCGACTGTCAGAGTCTGTCCGGCCCGTATAGGACTGGGCTGAGGCGGTGCCGGTCACGGCACCCATGGCACCGCCGGCCACCACCACTCCGCCGAGGATGCGTGCAAGGAAGGATCGGCGATCCGGTCGCTTCTGGTCTGACAATTCCCCCACCCCCTCATGACTGCGAACAGATCACAATAACAGCGGGTTACGAGATAATCATAGTCCGTCGCTGCTTACAAGCGAACGCCCTTTGACTTCAGGCGGCCTTGGTGGCGGAGGCCCCGAAATGCGGATTCAGCTCGCCGTTGGCATAGCGTTTGGCCATCTGGGCGGTGGAGAGCGGCCGGATTTTTGAGGCCTGGCCCTCGCAGCCGAACTCCTGGAAGCGCTGCTGGCAGACCTTGCGCATCGCCTCCTTGGCGGGCTTCAGCCAGGCGCGCGGATCGAACTCGCCCGGTTTTTCCGCCAGCAGTTTGCGCACCGCGCCGGTCATCGCCATGCGGTTGTCGGTGTCGATGTTGATCTTGCGCACGCCGTGTTTGATGCCGCGCTGGATCTCCTCGACCGGCACGCCCCAGGTCTGGGGCATCTGGCCGCCATAGGCGTTGATGATGTCCTGCAGGTCCTGCGGCACCGAGGACGAGCCGTGCATGACCAGATGGGTGTCCGGCAGGCGACGGTGGATTTCCTCGATCACATTCATGGCCAGGACGGCACCGTCCGGCTTGCGGCTGAATTTGTAGGCCCCGTGGCTGGTGCCCATGGCGATGGCGAGGGCGTCGACCTTGGTCTGGCCGACGAAGTCCACGGCCTGGTCCGGGTCGGTCAGCAGGGCGGAGTGGTCCAGCTTGCCCTCGAAGCCGTGGCCGTCCTCGGCCTCGCCCATCCCGGTTTCCAGCGAGCCGAGCACACCCAGTTCGCCCTCGACCGAGACGCCGCAGGCGTGGGCCATCTGAACCACCCGGCGGGTGACGTCGACATTGTATTCGTAGCTGGCGGGGGTCTTGGCGTCCTCTTCCAGCGAGCCGTCCATCATCACCGAGGTGAAGCCGTACTGGATGGCGGTGGCGCATGTGGCGGGGCCGTTGCCGTGATCCTGGTGCATGCAGACCGGGATGTGCGGATACAGTTCGGCGAGGGCGTCGATCAGCTTGGCCAGGACGATGTCATTGGCGTAGCTGCGTGCGCCGCGGCTGGCCTGGATGATGACCGGGGCGTTGACCGCCTCGGCGGCCTCCATGATGGCCAGGCCCTGTTCCATATTGTTGATGTTGTAGGCGGGCAGGCCGTAGTCGTTTTCAGCCGCGTGATCGAGAAGCTGTCGCAGCGTGATGCGCGCCATGGGGTGTCTCCTGGGACCGTCTGTTTTGCCGGTGGTCTAGCGTCACAGGCGCGCGAAGTCACGCATTGTTACAGGGCCGAGGCTTTGTCGTAACCAGTCATCTCATGCCGGATCAACTGATCCAAGAAACCAGCGATGAGTTTCCTTAGGGTTTGGTCGCCGGGGCTTTCTGACGAGATTTCATTGGAAAAGGCGCTCATTCGCGCGGCAGCTTCTGGCCAACTCATGAATCCCAACTGCAAACGATCAAGGACAGAAGCTACTCGTTCACGGTGATCCAGCATCAAGCCCCGAATGGGCGCGGGCAGCGGCTTGGCCCAGCTTTGGTCCATGAAAGACCGGTCGATTGCGGATGATGACAGTCCGCACTTCTTCCAATGGCTCGATCGCGCTCGTTCAGGTGCGACAAAGAGCAGACCTAGGTTGGATTTTGGACCACAGACCATTTCCTCCCATGCGAGCAAGGCGGCGTATTTCATCACCTGGCCGGGCCAGGTCGACGAGCCGAGCTTCAACTCGACCGCAATTGCCGAGGTCGCACTGACAAACAACGCATCATGCTGAGTGATGTTCTCATTGGGATTCCAGCCGTAACGGACATGGGTTTCGCGGCCGATGCTTTCGAACGGCCCCGAATCAGAAAAGCCCAAACTCTGGACAAACATCCGCTGAATCAGCGCGTCCGGTGCCAGAGCGAATGTGAGGTTGAAAATCTGATTGAGCGGCTCCTCCATGCGGTGGAGATCGCCAACAAGGGCATCAATCCGAAGGCCTCGCGAGTAGAGAGGACCAGACCGGTTGACCAGCGAAGCCGGCACGCTGATGCGATCACCTTCGAGCCGCCATTCACGTCGGTTGATCGATTGAAGGCCCATGTAGCCGGGCGTCCAGTAGAGTTGGTCGATCAAGTCCCAGTACTTTTGGTTCCAGCCCATGTCAGGCCCGCAGCGCCTCGACGCCGGGCAGGGGCTTGCCCTCCATCCACTCGAGGAAGGCCCCGCCGGCGGTGGAGACGAAGGTCATGTCGTCGGCCACGCCCGCATGATGCAGGGCCGCGACCGTGTCGCCGCCGCCGCCGACTGCGACGAGATGTCCGCTCCGGGCGCGCGCCGCCACATGGTGGGCCACGGCGACCGTGGCGGCGTCAAAGGGCGGGACCTCGAACACGCCCAGCGGGCCGTTCCAGATCAGGGTCTTCGAGGCGTCGATGGCAGCGGTCAGGCGGGCGACCGTGGCCGGGCCGGCGTCGAGGATCTTGTCTTCGGCCGACAGTGGCTGGCCTGCTGCAACGGCGCGGGCGGCGGCACCCGGCTTGACCTCAGTGGCCACGACGAAGTCGACGGGCAGCAGGATTTCACAGCCGCGGGCCTTCGCCTCGGCCAGGATTTCGAGGGCGGTGTCGGCCATGTCGCGCTCGGCCAGGGAGCCGCCGATGTCGATGCCTTGCGCGAACAGGAAGGTGTTGGCCATGCCGCCACCGATAGCGAGGCGGTCCAGCTTGCCGACGAGGTTCTTGAGCAGGTCCAGCTTGGTCGAGACCTTGGCCCCGCCGACGATGCCGATGACCGGCTTCTGCGGCCGGCCCAGGGCGGCGTCGAGGGCGTCGAGCTCACGGCGCATCGACTCGCCGGCATAGGCGGGCAGCAGGCGGGCGAGGCCCTCGGTCGAGGCGTGGGCGCGGTGGGCGGCGGAGAAGGCGTCATTGACATAGACGTCGCCGAGTTCCGCCAATTGCGCGGCGAAGGCGGGGTCGTTGGCTTCCTCGCCCGCGTGGAAGCGGACATTCTCGAGCAGGACCACGCCGCCCAGCGGCAGGTCGGCGATCACGGCCTTCGCCTCATCGCCGACGCAGTCGGTCGCGAACCGGACCGGGGCGCCGAGCAGGTGTTCGAGGTCATCGACCACGGGCTGCAGGCTCATGGACGGGACGACCTTGCCCTTGGGCCGGTCGAAATGGGCGAGCAGGGCGACCCGGGCCCCGGCGTCGCGCAGCGTGTTGATGGTCGGCAGGGCGACGCGCAGCCGGGTGTCCTCGGTGACCTTGCCGTCCTCCATCGGGACGTTGAAGTCGACGCGGACGAGGGCGGTCTTGCCGGCGAGGCCCCCATCAGGTTTTGCGGCGTCGTCGAGGGTGCGGAAGGTCATGGGTGTTTCGTTCCTTCTCCCTTCCCCTCGATGGGGAAGGGTCGGGGATGGGGTGGTGGCAGTGTGTTTCAGGACAGGGCGCGGGCGGCAGCGTCGGTTCCCTGGATCGAGCCCATCGGAGCAACACGACAACCATCCTGCCTCCACCCCATCCCAACCCTTCCCCGTCGAGGGGAAGGGCTTTGTAGTCGGGCGTCGTCGAGGGTGCGGAAGGTCATCATATTTCTCGAGATTCGTCCGGCACCGCCGGTGGTCAATCAAAAGGCATTGCAGACGGGATAGGCCATGAGCCAGTTCTGCCAGCAGAACCAGACAAAGCCAGCGCCAATCAAAGACCCGGAAACCCAGGTGAAGGGCGACCGAGGTTCACGGCGCACGAACGATACGAAGGCCCAGATCCAGACCAGCATCAGCAGGGCGAAGACAAGCGTCATCCCCATGTCGAACAAACTCGTGCCAGGCATGCGTCCATGCAGTAAGGCGCGGGACCCGGCCGGGTCAGACGCGCCGAAAATGTGCGCAAACTCCGCCGGCCAAAGGATAATGTTGCGGATCAGGCAGCCGAACGTAACGCCCATGCTCGCAATAAGGCCGGCCATCGCAAGGATGACGGCCTCGAGAACGCGTCGGCCATTCGGGCCGATGCGGCCCATCAGATCAGCTTGCTCATCACCAGCGCCGTGTCGGCCATCCGCGTCGCGAAGCCCCATTCGTTGTCGTACCAGGTCAGGACGCGGGCCAGCTTGCCGTCGACGACCTGGGTCTGGGGCAGGGCGGCTGTGGAGGAGGCGGCGATGTGGTTGAGATCGGTGGAGACCAGGGCCTCGTCGGTGGTGGCCAGAACGCCCTTCATCGGGCCGTCGGCGGCGGCCTGGATGGCAGCGTTGATTTCTTCGACCGTGACCTCGCGGCCGGCGACGACCTTCAGGTCGACGACCGAGACGTTCGGGGTCGGGACGCGGATCGAGGAGCCGTCCAGCTTGCCCTTCAGGGCCGGAAGGACCAGGCCGAGGGCCTTGGCGGCGCCGGTCGAGGTCGGGATCATCGACAGGGCGGCGGCGCGGCCGCGGTAGAGGTCCTTGTGCATCGTATCCAGCGTCGGCTGGTCGCCGGTGTAGGCGTGGATGGTGGTCATATAGCCGCGCTCGATGCCGAACAGGTCGTGCAGGACCTTGGCCACCGGGGCCAGGGCGTTGGTGGTGCACGAGCCGTTGGAGACGATGATGTCCTCGGCGGTCAGGGTCTCATGATTGACCTTGTAGACGATGGTCTTGTCGGCACCGTCGCAGGGGGCCGAGACCAGCACCCGCTTGGCGCCGGCGGTCAGGTGGGCCGAGGCCTTTTCCTTGGTCGTGAAGATGCCGGTGCATTCGAAGGCGATGTCGACGTTCAGTTCCTTGTGCGGGAGCCTGGACGGGTCGCGTTCGGCGGTGACCCTGATCTTGCCCATGCCCACATCGATCCAGCCGTCGCCGTGTTCGATCGTGCCGGGGAAGCGGCCGTGGACGGAGTCATACTTCAGCAGATGGGCGTTGGTCTCGACCGGGCCCAGATCGTTGATCGCCACCACCTCGATGTCGCGACGGCCGTGCTCGACGATCGAGCGCAGGACGAGGCGGCCGATGCGGCCGAAACCATTGATGGCGACGCGGACGGTCATGGGGCGGTCTCCGGAAGAAGCGGTGTCAGGGTTGGCGCTTCAATGAAGCCGACGGGCGCGGTGATCAACCCCGCGCCTGTAACAAGGCGTGATCGACTGTAACGCTTTCGGCGGTCAGTCGCCGGTGCGGAGGGGCAGTTCCAGCCGCGCGACGAGGCCGCCCTCGCTCCGGTTCGCAAGGGTCACGTCACCGCCGTGGGCGCGTGCCGCCTGACGGGCGACGGTCAGGCCGAGCCCCGCCCCGCCGGTCTCGCGACTGCGCGAGCGTTCCGCCCGGTGGAAGGGTTCGAACACGGCCTCGAGTTCGTCGTCGGGCAGGCCGGGGCCGTCATCCTCGACCGTGACCACGGCGCAGTCGTCCTGTGCGAAGGCCTTCACCCGGGCCGCGCCGCCGTATTTGACGGCGTTGGCGATCAGATTGGCGAGGGCGCGGCGCAGGGCGGCGGGATCGGCCTCGACCGGCAGTTCGCCGCCGCCGTCGAAGGTCACGGCACCGCCGGTTTCAGAAAATCCCTCAGCGCAGTCGGCCGCCAGGGCGTCGAGGTCGAAGGCCTCGGACCGGTCCGGCGTCGCCTCGCCGCGGACATAGGCCATGGCCTGGCCGATCAGGGCGTCCATCTCCTCGATATCGGCGGCCATGCGGTCGCGCACGGCCCCGGGGGCCTGTTCGGCGCGGAAGCGGAGACGGGTCAGGGGGGTGCGCAGGTCGTGGGCGATGGCGGCGACGGTCTGGGTGCGCCGGCGCATGTGGTCTCGGAGCGAGGCCTGCATGTCATTGAAGGCATGGATGGCGGTGCGCACCTCGGACGGGCCGGACGGGGTCAGGGGCTCGGCCTCGGGGTCGGCACCCAGGCGTTCGGCAGCCTCGGCGAACACCCGGATCGGCCGGGTCAGCCGTCGCGCCATCCACCAAACCAGCGGAGCCAGCAGCAGCAGGGAGATGGCCAGGGCCAGCAGAATCCGTTGCTGCCAGGGCGACAGCAGGCCGCGCGGCGGCTCGACGGTGGCCCAGCGACCATCCGGCTGACGGACCGAGGCCGAGAAGGGGGCGAAGGTCAGGCGGTCGGCCCGGACGGTGAATTGACGGGTCTCCCGGTCGATGATGAAGGCCTCGCCCTCCGGACCGGGCGGCCCGTTGTGGTGCATCCGCAGCCGGGCCTCGATGTCGGCACCGCGCCGCACGATCACCGTCGGTTCGGACGAGGGTGGCGGAACAGGGATCACGACACCGGTCGCTGGAGCCGATGGGGCGGGTGGCGCTTCCGGCCCGGCCCTGTCCGGACCTTCGTCGGGGCGGAGTTCAGGGCGCACCAGGACGAAGTCCACGCGCCCGTTGACGGAGACGTCCTCAGCCGGGCCCGGCGCGCGTCGGCGACCCTGGCCGTGGTCGACCGTGACCCTGACAGCCTCCGGCTCCACCCCCAGCCGCTGCGCGAGCCCGGCGCGGATCGCCAGGGCCATGGGATCCAGCCCATTGTCGATCTCCGGCTCCGGCGGGCGGTCGACGATCCGGCGGCGGAGGGCGCGGCCGTCGGCGGTCTCGGCCGGCTCGCCCTTCAGGGCGTCTGCCGCAGCCCCGATGCTGAAGCCGGCGGGACGCGGCTCGGGGGCCAGAACCACCACGCCGAAGGCCACCGCCTGGGACATGATCACCGCCAGCACGGCCAGGGCAGCCACCTGCACCATGACCGGGAAGGATGACGGCCGCCTCATGCGGCACCCCGGACCGGGCCGTTCTGGCGCTCCACCCGCACATCGAACATATAGCCCTCACCGCGCAGGGTCTGGATCATCGCCAGGCCCGAGCCGTCGTCGAGCTTCTTACGCAGGCGGCTGATCTGCACGTCCATGGCGCGATCGAAGACATCGGCGTCGGCACCGCGCGCCCGTTCCAGCAACTGGTCGCGCGTCAACAACCGGCCCGGGCGCTCGGCAAAGGCGCGCAGCAGGGCGAACTCCCCGGCCGACAGGGCGACAGCGCGGCCATCCGGCCTAGTAAGGTCGCGGCGCAGGAGGTCCAGCCGCCAGCCGGCAAAGGTGAGAGCCGGCCCTTCGGCGACGGCCTCATCGCGTGGGCGGCGCAGTACGGCGCGGACCCGGGCCAGCAGTTCGCGGGGGTTGCAGGGCTTGGCCAGATAGTCGTCGGCCCCCAGCTCCAGCCCGATGATCCGGTCGGTGTCCTCGCCCATGGCCGACAGCATGACGATCGGTGGCCCCTTGCCGGCCAGGCGACGGCAGACCGACAGCCCGTCCTCGCCCGGCATCATCAGATCCAGAACGATCAGGTCGGGGGCCTGTTGCGCCAGGGCCCTGTCCATCTCGGCGGCCGAGGCCGCGCCGACGGCCTCATAGCCGTGCAGGACCAGATAGTCGCACAGCACCTCGCGGATGCCGGGGTCGTCGTCGACGACGAGAATACGAGGAGCGGTGTCGGCTGACATGGACCCATTGTGACGAACCTGACGCTCGCCGTCATTTCAGCTTTGAAACAATCGGCGCGACGGCTGAAACACTCCGGCAAGCCGGCTGTGGTCGAACAGGGGCAGACCAACAACGGGAGCCGACCGCTCATGCTGACCCTGATCGCCCTTTCCGCCGCCCTGATGCAGCAGACACCGGCCCCGCCGGCTCCGCCGGCACCGCCCGAGGTCCGTACCCGGATCATGCTGATGGGCGCTGACGGACCCGGCACCCTGGACAAGGACGGCGACGGCCAGATCACGCGCGAGGAGTTCGCTGCGCCGATGAACGATCATTTCGACCGTATGGACGCGAACAGCGACGGTCGCCTGTCGACCGAGGAACTGTCTGCCGGTCATGTCGCGATGGCAGGCGAGGGTCACGACATCATGATGATGCATGGTCCGGGTGGCCCGGGCGAACGGCATATCGAAATGCGTCGTGTCGATGGTGGCGAACCGGGTTCCCGCGTCGAGCGGGTGGTAACCCAGACAATCTTCGTCGATGGCGAGCCCGGTGCAGACGGCCGGCGTGAGATCGTGATCCACGGCGGACCTGGCGGTCCGGAAGCCCCCCCCGGTGCAGAGGGGCGCCGCGAAACCTGGGCCGAATGGTCGGCCCGTCGGGGTCAACAGCCGGGCGGTGGTCACGGGCCAGCCGGCGCACCGCCACGGATCGAGCTGCGCCGCGCAGACGGATCGGGCGGTGAGCCCCGGGTGATGGTCTTCTCGGGCCCCGAGGGTCTGGCTGAGCTCATCGGGACCCCGGGCGAGGGCGGGCCCGGCCAAAGGATCGAGATCAGGCGCGTCGGTGGCCCCGGCGGTGAGAACGACATGGACTCCGACAACGACGGCAAGGTCAGCGAGGCCGAGTTCAGTGCGCCTGTGCGTGAGGCGTTCGCGCGGATGGACGCGGATCGTTCGGGCTTCATCGAGCCGGGCGAGCGCGGCTCCGGTAATGGCACCGAGGTCTTCGTTCACCGCTTTGAAATGCGACAGAATAGTGAAGACTGATCCGTACGGCGGCCTGGTGGATTGAACCAAGGGCCCGGTGCCTTCTAATGGCGCCATGATCCTGCGACGCCTCTTTCGGATGCTGATGGTCCCGGCGGCGATGAGTCTTGCGCTCATCGCCGCGCCCGTTTCTGCGGCCGGCTCGGGGGTGCCCACTGTTGTCTTGACCGCCCCTGCCGCCGTCAGCCCTGAGCGGGCGCGGATGAACCAGCGGGTCTTCGACCGGGTCTGGAACGAGGTGCGCAGCCAGTATTACGATCCCGGCCTGCATGGGGTGGACTGGAACGCCGCACGCCGGACCTGGCGGCCGGTTGCGCTCGCAGCCCCGGACGACCGGACCCTGTATCGGGCGATCGGTGACATGCTGGACTTGCTGGATGACGATCATGCCGGTGCCGCTTCGCCGGCTGTGGCCCGCCGTCAGGACAGCTTGCGCAAGCGCCGCCCGGCCATCGGCCTCTCCCTGCGGGCGGAACCCTCGGGCGAGACCTGGCTGATTGAGGAGGTCCGGCCGGGTTCACCGGCCGCCGAGGCGGGGGTGGAGGCGGGCTGGAGGCTGATGACCGGCGAGGGGGCGCTTTGGACGCCGGATCAGGATATCGCCGAGGGCCAGTCCGTGACCCTGTCGCTGATCGACGGCGACGGTGCCGCGCGGCCCATCGCCCTGACCCCTCGCATGATGGAGCCGACCCCCGCCTTCGTTGCCGACCGTTCACGACCGGGTGTGCTGGTGCTGACGGTGGAAGGCTTTGAGCTGGGGCTGGGTCGCTGGATGGGCGAGCAGCTGCAAGACCTGTCGCCTGAGACGGATGTCGTCATCGACCTGCGGGGCAATCCCGGCGGACGGCTGGCCGAGGCAGATGCGGTGCTCAGCTGCTTCCTGCCGCTTGACCGGCCGTGGGCCGCCCGGACGGGGCGGTCGGGTCGGCGCATGGAGCTGCGCACGGCGGGTGGATGCGGGACGCTGCAGGTGCCGGTCGCGAATGACGTGGCCGTGCTCGTCGACGGCAACAGCCGCAGCGCCGCTGAACTGACCCCCGCTGCCCTTCAGGAGGCGCGCCGGGCGATCGTTGTTGGAGCCCCGACCGCAGGGGCTGTGCTGATATCGCAGGAAACGCGGCTGCCGGACGGCGGACGCCTGAGCCTCAGCCGTGCCGACTTCGTCACCTCGGGCGGGGTCCGACTGGAAAAGCGCGGCGTCACGCCCGATGTGGACGCGCCTGTGACTCTGGAGGATCGGCTTGCCGGTCGGGATCCCGGTCTGGACGCCGCCCTGGCGGCCTTGGCCGAGCCCCGTTCCCAGCCCGCGATGGCACTTCAGGCCGCCCCGGCGCTCTAGCCCGCGACGACCCTGACCCGGGATGCCGCCTCTCGCGCCCGCTCGCGGGCCTGCTCCACCGTCTCGCCGCGCGCCGTGGCCACGCCCATGCGGCGGGTGACGAAGCTTTCGGGCTTGCCGAACAGGCGCAGATCGGCTGTCGGCACCGACAGGGCCTCAGCCACGCCCTCATAGGCCACCCCGACCGCGTCCATGCCGCCATAGATGACCGCACTGGCGCCGATGTCGCGCTGGCTGACATCGACGGGCAGGCCGAGGATGGCGCGGGCGTGCAGGGCAAACTCGCTCATGGTCTGGGTGGCCAGGGTCACCAGACCGGTGTCGTGCGGGCGAGGCGACACCTCCGAGAACCAGACCTGGTCGCCCTTCACGAACAGTTCGACCCCGAACACGCCGAGGCCGCCCAGCGCATCGGTGACCTTGCGGGCGATGTCCCGGGCCGAGGCGAGGGCGGCAGGCGTCATGGCTTGCGGCTGCCAGCTCTCGACATAGTCGCCCTTGACCTGACGGTGGCCGATGGGGGCACAGAAGTCGGTGCACACGGTGCCGTCCCGCAGCGAGCGGACGGTCAGCAGGGTGATCTCGAAGTCGAAATCGATGCGGCCTTCGACGATCACGGTCGCCGTCTCGACCCGTCCGCCGGACTGGGCATAGGCCCAGGCGTTGGCGGCGTCCTCGATCGCATCGATCATCGACTGGCCCTTGCCCGAGGACGACATGACCGGCTTGATGAAGACAGGCAGGCCGATGCGGTGCGCGGCCTCGGCCAGTTCGGCGGCGGACGTGGCGAAGGCATAGGGGCTGGTCGGCAGGCCAAGTTCCTCGGCCGCCAGCCGCCGGATTCCTTCCCGGTTCATGGTCAGCTGTGTTGCCCGCGCGGTGGGGATGACGGTCGCCAGCCCCGCCGCCTCGATCTGTGCCAGCACATCCGTGGCGATCGCCTCGATCTCCGGCACGATGATGTGCGGGGCCTCGGCCATGATGACGCCATTGAGGATATGCGGATCGGTCATCGGGATGACGTGGCTGCGGTGCGCCACCTGCATGGCCGGGGCGTTGGGATAGCGGTCGACGGCGATGACCTCGGCACCCAGCCGCTGCAGCTCGATGGCGACTTCCTTGCCGAGCTCTCCGGCGCCGAGAAGCATGACGCGGACGGCCGAGTCGGAGAGGGGCGTGCCGAGGCGCATGGTCAGAGCCGCCCCTTCACCGCCGCGACCACCGCGTCCGTCGTGATGCCGAATCTCTCGTACAGGACCTCGGCCGGGGCGCTGGCGCCGAAGCCGGTCATGCCGACGAAGGCCCCGTCCTCGCCGATGAACCGTTCCCAGCCCTGCTGGACGGCGGCCTCGACGGCGACGCGGACGGTGCCGCGGCCGATGACGCTGTCCTGGTATGTCTTCGGCTGCTGGAAGAAGAGCTCGAAACAGGGGACCGAGACGACGCGGGTCGGCACGCCTTCGGACTCCAGAACATCGGCGGCGGCCAGCGCCAGCGCCAGTTCCGTGCCGGTGCCGAACAGGGTGACCTTCGCCGCGCCCTTTGCGGCGCGGATCTCATAGGCACCCTTCGCCGACAGATTGCCGTCCGAGGCCACGGTGCGCACCGCCGGGGTCTTCTGGCGCGAAAGGGCCAGGGCCGAGGGGGCATGCTTGTGCTCCAGCGCCGCCTGCCAGCACTCCATCGCCTCGACCGTATCGGCAGGGCGGAAGACCAGCAGGTTCGGGATGGCGCGCAGGGCTGCCAGATGTTCGACCGGCTGGTGGGTCGGCCCGTCTTCGCCGAGGCCGATACTGTCGTGGGTCAGGACGTGGATCGCCCGAACGCCCATCAGGGCACCGAGGCGGATCGCCGGGCGGCTGTAGTCCGAGAACACCATGAAGGTGCCGCCGTAGGGGATGATGCCGCCGTGCAGGGCCATGCCGTTCATGGCTGCGGCCATGCCGAACTCGCGGATGCCCCAGTTGACGTATCGACCCTCATAGGTCGGGGCGTCGAAGATCGGCGTGCCCTTGACGAAGGTATTGTTCGAGCCGGTCAGGTCGGCCGAGCCGCCGACCAGTTCGGGGATGGCGGCGAACAGTTCGTCCAGCGCCGCACCCGACGACTGGCGCGTGGCCTGGGCCGGCTTCGTCTCGACCAGTTCGGCGATCTTCGCATGCAGGGCGTCGAAGGCCCCGGCGGGCAGGTCTCCCTTCATGGCGCGGGTGAAGTCCGCCGCCTGTGACGAGGCTTTCAACCGGGCCTCCCAGGCCTTCCGCTCTTTCGCGCCGCGCCGGCCGACCTTCTTCCAGGCCTTGTCGATCGCCTCGGGCAGTTCGAACGGTGCGTGCGTCCATGCCAGGCCCAGCCGCGTGGCGGCGACTTCCGCCGCGCCGAGCGCCGCGCCGTGGGTCTTGTGGCTGCCTTCCATGGTGGCGGCACCACGGCCGATCTTCGTCTTGCAGGCGATCAGGGTCGGCCTGTCCTGCCGGGTCGCCCACTGCAGGGCCGATTTGATGGCCTTCATGTCGTGGCCGTCGATGACCTTGACCGCCCAGCCGGCGGCCTTGAAGCGCGCCTTCTGGTCGGTGGCGTCCGACAGGGACACGGCCCCGTCGATGGTGATGGCATTGTCGTCCCACAGCACGGTCAGCTTGTTGAGCTGATAGCGCCCGGCCAGGGCGATGGCTTCCTGCGACACGCCCTCCATCAGGCAGCCGTCGCCGGCGATGACCCAGGTGCGGTGGTCGACGAGGTCAGCCCCGTATTTGGCCGCCAGATGGCGCTCGGCCATGGCGAAGCCGACGCTGTTGGCCAGGCCCTGACCCAGCGGCCCGGTGGTGGTCTCGACGCCCGGCATATGGCCGAACTCGGGGTGACCCGCTGTCCTCGAACCCCACTGACGGAAGTTCGACAGCTCTTCCCTGGTCGCCGCCTTGTAGCCGGTCAGATGCAGCAGGCTGTAGATCAGCATCGAGCCGTGGCCCGCCGACAGGATGAAGCGGTCGCGGTCGGCCCAGTCCGGGCGGCTGGCGTCGAACTTGAGAAATTTCGAGAAAAGCACCGTAGCCACATCGGCCATGCCCATGGGCATGCCGGGGTGGCCGCTTTTTGCCTTTTCGACACCGTCCATCGAGAGCACCCGGATGGCGTCGGCCATCTGCCTGGGCGTGGCTTTTTCGGATACGGTCTTGCTGTCGGCCACGGGCGGCACTTTCGTCGAGAGGCGGAAAAAGGGAGGCGCGCCGCTTTACCCCGACGCGTCGGCGGGTTCTATACGGATTCTGGAGGATGTGACCGGAATGGACGCTGCATCGGCCGCCAAGGACCGTGTCGACCGCGCGCTGGCGCTGCTGGAGCGCCGCCTGCTCGATCTCAAGAGTCGGGCGGCCGGGGCCAGCCGGGTGCCGGACGACGACCTGTTCGCGCCTGAACCCTCGACCGAGACCGACCGCGCGCGCATCCACGAGCTGGAGGCCGCGGGCCGCGATGCTGCCGAAACCCTGTCCCACGCCGCCGACGCCATCCGCGCCGCCCTGGCGGAACAGGAGGCGCGCTGATGGCGACCGTGACCGTCGAGATCAACGGCCGCTCCTATGCTGTCGGTTGTGCCGACGGCCAGGAGGAGCGGGTCCGCATCCTGGCAAAACAGTTCGATGGCCATGTGCGCCAGGTTTCGGCGGAGGTCGGCCATGTCGGCGACCTCCGGCTGTTCCTGATGGCCGGCCTGATGCTGGCCGACGAACTGCATGAGGTCCGGCTCGGCAATCCGGTGGCGTCCCCGGTTGCCGCCTCCGCCTCCACCGACGGCGTGGCCGAGGCGCTGAATGCTGTGGCGGCCCGGCTGGAGAAGATCGCCCAGGGTCTTTGACCCCCGGCCATTGTTCCGTCCGGGCTTAGGGACTATCTTCCTCCGCGGCGGGTCCTGCTGCGGCTCTCGTCGAAGGCAACATTTCCTCGCGACCTTAATTCACTCGAAGGGAGCTGTCCCTGATCAGGCCCGTGGGCCTGGGCACACGGCGCCCACCTGGCTACCCAGGTCGAGAGGATTTAAACGCCCTTCACGGCTCTTGTGGCGCCGCCAACATTTTTCTCTCCCATGATCGATAAGCGCGAACTCAGATCGGTCATGCGGGCGATGCGCAAGCGTCTGGCCGCGCTGGATGCCGGCGCGGCCGACCGCGCCGCTGAACAGGCGGATGCCCTGCCGTCGGGCCGTATCGTCGCCGTCTATCGCGCGATCGGCTCGGAACTGGACGTTGAGGCCCTTTCGCTGGCGCTGATCGAGGCCGGTCGCGAACTCTGCCTGCCGGTCGTCATCGAGCGGGACGCGCCGATGATCTTCCGGCGGTGGTCTCCCGGCGAGCCGCTCGAGCTGGACGAGGCGGGGGTTCCCGCGCCCTTCCCGCTGGCCGAGGTCGTCGATCCTCACCTGATCCTTGCCCCATTGCTGGCTTTTGACGCCCGGGGCGGCCGGCTGGGGCAGGGCGGCGGCTATTACGACCGGACCTTTGCCGCGCGGCCCGATGTCACCCGGATCGGATTCGCCTATGCGGGCCAGGAAATCGCTGACCTGCCGGCCGAGCCCCACGATATCCGTCTGCATGGCGTTCTGACCGAGACCGGCTATAGACCCTTCGCATGAGACTGGCTTTTTTCGGTGATGTCGTCGGCAAGTCCGGACGGGACGGGCTGAGCGATCACCTCCCGGGTCTGAAGCGCGACCTGAAACTCGATTTCGTCGTGGTCAATGCCGAGAACGCGGCCGGCGGTTTCGGCATTACCGAGAACACGGCGCGCGAGCTGTTCATGGCCGGGGCCGACTGTCTGACGCTCGGCAACCACAGCTGGGACCAGCGCGAGGCCCTGACCTATATCGTGCGCGAACCGCGCCTGATCCGCCCCGCCAACTATCCGCGCCTGATGGATGCCCCCGGTGCCGGGGCCAATCTGTTCGAGACCCAGAGCGGCAAGACGGTGCTGGTCATGAATGTGCTGGGCCGAATTCACATGGACCCGATGGATTGCCCCTTCAGCGCCGTCGAGAAAGAGCTGGCGGCCTGTCCCATGGGCGTCGCCGCCGACGCCATCATCGTCGACATGCATTGCGAGGCGACCTCCGAGAAGATGGCCATGGGTCATTTCTGCGACGGCCGCGCCTCGCTGGTGGTCGGCACCCATACCCATGTGCCGACCGCAGACTGCCAGATCCTGCCGGGCGGCACGGCCTACCAGACCGACGCCGGCGGCTGCTGCGACTATGACTCCGTGATCGGCAACGAGAAGGAAGAGCCCCTGCGGCGCTTCACCACCCGGCTGTCGGGCGGGCGGTATGTTCCGGCGCATGGGCCGGCGACGATCTGCGGCGTCTATGTCGAGACCGATGACAGGACCGGCCTGGCCACGCGGGTCGAGCCGATCCGGGTCGGGGGGCGGCTGAGCCAGGCGATTCCCGTTCTGGCTTGACGAGAAAGTTTACGCACGTAATCTTATAGGATTACAAATGTAGTCTGGAGGTCTCGCCGTGCGTCCATCCCTGTCTCCCGTCGTCGCCGGCCTGATGCTTGCGTCTCTCCCGATCACCGCCGCCGCGGCGCCGCGCCTCACCATCGCAAAGGTTTTCCTCGATGCTGACGAGACAATGCAGTTCCTGATGATCGCGCTCGTCGCGGCCTCCCTGGCTGCGATCGTCGTCACTGGCCTGAAGCTGGCGTCCGGAAAGCGGTTGAATGGAGGCTCGGCCTTCGTCTCCGCGCTTCGACTGGGCGGGCCCCTGATGGGCTTGGTCGGTGCAGCCTTCGTGGTGCTGATGGGCTTTATCGGCATCGCCAATTTCGGACCGGTCCCGATGCCGGTATTGGCCCCGGGCTTCGCCGAGGCGGCCCTGCTGTTCCTTCTCGGCCTGATCGCGGGCGTTGTCGGCGTGGTCTGCCACTGGATCATTGAGGCCCGCATCGACCGCACGGTGCTGCAATCCTGAACCCGGCGCGCATTTCGGTCACTGAGGCCGAGAGCGCCGTGCTCGCCGCGCTCTGGCGACGCGGCCCGTTGTCCTTCGCCTCGCTGATCGAGGAGGTGAAGGCCGCCAACGCCTGGGGCGACGCGACCATCAAGACCCTTCTGCATCGCCTGATGCAGAAGGGGGCCGTGCGATCGCAGAAGGAAGACGGCCGCCAGCGCTACCACGCTGTGTTCGACCGTCAGGCCTATGTGGAGGGCGAGGTCCAGGACCTGCTGGACCGGCTGTTTGACGGCAAACCGGACCGCCTTGTCGCCCTGCTGGCGGACCGGCTCGACCTGTGATCAGGCCGGCACCACCCGCGCGTCGCCGCTGGCCACCGCGAATTTCGCCCGCGTCGTCAGGGTCCCGCCGCGTTCCGACACCTTGTCCAGCACCTTGAACTCGGTCTGCCACCGCTCGGGCGTCACGTCGCAGACGACATAGCCACGCTGGGCGTTGTTGAACTTCAGGAACGGATTGTCCGCGAGGTAGCGCCGCCCGTCGGCCCGCTGATCCTGACCGTCGCCGGACGAGCTGATCGAGGTGGCGACGAACTCGGTGGCGACCGGCGCGCCCTCGGGATTGCGGCTGTCGCGGTAGAGTTCCCCGGCGTAGTTCTGATGTTCATCGCCGGTCAGGATGACGGTGTTGCCGATGCGGCGCTCACGCAGCCGGTCCAGCAGGCGCTGGCGCGGGATCGCATAGCCGGCCCAGCTGTCGAGGTTGAAGCCGGGCTCGGGCCCTTCCTTCCGGTCGAGGTCCATCACCATGATCTGCTGCGCCAGCACCTTCCAGTGCGCCTGCGACCGGTCGAGGTTCTGGTAGAGCCAGGCCTCCTGTGCCTGGCCAAGCACATGGGCATCGGCGGCCGAAACACCGGGGCAGGTCGATGCCCAGGCCTCGTTGCAGGGCTGGTTCGAACGATACTGACGCGTATCGAGGAAATTCAGGTCCAGCAGGTCTCCCCAGCTGGCATGGCGATACACCTGGGTGACCGCGCCCCGTGGGAAGGCCGAGCGCCGGACCGGCATATGCTCGTACCAGGCCTGCATCGCCGCCTGCTGGCGCAGCATGAAGATTTCGGGCGGCGTACCATCCTGATCCAGCGCCTGGACCCAGTTGTTGTCGATCTCGTGGTCGTCCCAGGTGCAGAACCAGGCCGTGGAGGCGTGGCTGGACTGCAGGTCGGCGTCGAGCTTGTACTGGGCATAGCGCCGACGATAGTCGTCGAGGCTGTAGGCCTCGCCCCCGACATGCTGGCGCGGGTTTTCCATCGTGCCGCCGGAGCCGGTGTAGGTGCGGTTGCCACGGCCCTCATAGATGTAGTCGCCGTAGCAGTAGATGAAGTCGAGGTTCTCTTCCGCCGCCTTGCGGTGGGCGGTGTAGAAGCCCTGCTCATAGGCCTGGCAGCCCAGCACGCCGAAGCGCGCCTGTGCGGTCGTGGCACCGGCGGCCGGCGCGGTCTTCGCACGGCCGCTGGGGGTGCGTTCGAGGCCGGCACTGAAGCGGTAGAAATACTCGCGGGCGGGCTCCAGCCCCTCGACCTCGACATGGACCGCATGGGCCAGTTCGGGGCGGGCCACGGCCTCGCCGGAGCGAACCACGGTGTTGCCGAAGCCGCGCGAGGTCGCGACCTCCCATTTCACCGGCACCGGGGCGGAGGGCATGCCGTGGCCGATTTCCATCGGGCGGGGCGCGAGGCGGGTCCAGATGACGAAGCCGTCGTGGGTCGGGTCGCCCGCCGCAATCCCGAGCTGGAAGGGATATTCGGCGAACACCGGATCGGCGAGCGCCTGACGGCCCGAGCCGGCAAGGACTCCGCCCGCGCCGAGGGTCAGCAGCAGGCCGCGACGGGACAGGGTTTCGAACGGGCGCAGCATCAAGACCTCCAGACTGGATAACCCGACCTAGACCGGAATTGTGACGGGCGTCACCCCGTTCCACGCGCACGGCAGGACCTGGGGCCTGTCCCTTGGGGCGGAGCCGCGTCGGCGGCCCGATTCAGTTCGCCGGGGCCGGCTTCCAGGCCTGCATTTCCGCGATCTCGCGGGTCTGGGTGTCGACCACGACCTGAGCCATGCGCCGGACCTCCGGATCGCGAGACTCCTTCAGCGCAACCTCCGCCATGGCCACGGCACCGCGGTGGTGTTCGATCATCTTGGCGATATAGGCCTCATCGACCGTCTCGCCGGACGCCCGGGCCATGCCGGCGTGCATTGCAGCCTCGGAGGCGGCGAAGGCTGCGTCGCCCGCGGTGGTGGTGCCCGTACCATGAGCGCCGGTGTGGGCCGGGGCCGAGACGACGCCCTCCTGCACCCTCGCGGCGTGGTTCTTGGACGCGGTGTCGCGCAGGGCCTGCTCGACAGGATCGCCGCCGCCTTCACAGGCGGCGAGGGTCAGGGCGAGGGTGGTCAGGGCGATCGGTGCGAAGCGCATCAGGCGTGTCCTTCAATCCAGGTCGGCATCCAGCCCTCGTGCATCTCGCGAAGGTGATCCAGCGGCAGGCGGAAGAGATCGCCGGCCGGGCCAATCGCGGCGAAGTCGCGGCCCCTGGCGCGGCCGACCACCGAGGCGCTCAGGCCGGCCACCTGGGCGGCGGCGATGACCTCGGTCGCATCGGCTACAGCGACCAGATAGCGGGCCTGATCCTCACCGAAGAGCCGGGCGTGGGCATGGGCGTCCGGGCCGCCGTCCAGCTCGACGCCGCAATCCGAGGCCAGGGCAATGTCCGCCGCCGCCCCGATCAGGCCGCCATCGGACAGGTCGTGCACACAGGTCAGGGCACCCGCCTCGATCTGTTCGCGCACGAAGTCACCCGTCTTCCGCTCCAGCGCCAGATCGACCGGGGGCGGGGCGCCGTCCTCGCGGCCCAGCACTTCGCGCAGATAGAGGGAGGAGCCCAGTTCGCCCCGGGTCTCGCCGATCAGGACCAGCACATCGCCCTCGACCATGCCGCCGAAGCCGACGACGATGTCATAGTTGGTCAGCAGGCCGACCGCCCCGACCGTCGGGGTCGGCGGAATGGCCGCGCCATTGGTCTCGTTGTAGAGGCTGACGTTGCCGCTCACGACCGGGAAGTCCAGCACCCGGCAGGCCTCGGCCATGCCGTCGATGGCGCGCACGATCTGACCCATGATCTCGGGCCGCTGCGGATTACCGAAATTCAGGTTGTCGGTGATTGCGATGGGCCGTGAACCCACGGCGGTCAGATTGCGCCAGGCCTCGGCCACGGCCTGTTTGCCGCCCTCATAGGGATCGGCCAGCACATAGCGGGGGGTGCAGTCCGAGGTCATGGCCAGACCCTTGTCCGTGCCGTGCACCCGCACCACGCCGGCGTCGGCGGCGGTGGCGGAGTCGTGCAGGGTGTCGGCCATGACGTGGCGATCGTACTGCTCCCAGATCCAGCGTTTGGAGGCCATGTCCGGGCAGGTCAGGACCTTGATCACCGCATCGACCCAGCTTTCCGGCGCAGGCACATCGGCCGGGGCCAGGCGCGGCTGCAGGGCGGGCTGGACCCAGGGCCGGTCATACAGCGGTGCATCGTCGAACAGCGGGGCCAGCGGCACGTCGCAGACCGTCTCGCCGTGATGCTTCAGCACTAGCCGGCCGGTGTCGGTGGTCTGGCCGATGACGGCGGCGTCCAGTCCCCACTTCTTGAAGATCCGGTGGCCGTCTTCCTCGCGGCCCGGCTTCAGCACGGCCAGCATCCGCTCCTGGCTTTCCGACAGCATCATCTCATAGGCCGTCATGCCGGTTTCGCGCTGGGGCACCTGGTCCATGATCAGCTCGATGCCGACCCCGCCCTTGCCGGCCATTTCCACCGACGAAGAGGTCAGGCCCGCGGCTCCCATGTCCTGGATGGCGGCGACGGCACCCGAGGCCATCAGCTCCAGGGTCGCCTCGATCAGCAGCTTCTCGGCGAAGGGATCGCCGACCTGGACCGTCGGGCGTTTCGAATCCGATTCGTCGTCGAATTCGGCCGAGGACATGGTCGCGCCGTGGATGCCGTCGCGGCCGGTCTTGGAGCCGAAATAGACCACCGAAAGGCCCGGAGCGGGCGCGGCCGAATAGAACAGGGCGTCGGCCTTGGCGATGCCGACGCACATGGCGTTGACCAGGATGTTGCCGTTGTAGCCCCGGTGGAAATTGGTCTCGCCGGCCACGGTCGGCACACCGACGCAATTGCCGTAACCGCCAATGCCGGAGACTACACCCTTGACCAGCCGCCGGGTCTTCTCGTGCGACGGATCGCCGAAGCGCAGGGCGTTCAGCAGGGCTACGGGGCGGGCACCCATGGTGAAGACATCGCGCATGATCCCGCCCACGCCGGTCGCCGCGCCCTGATAGGGCTCGATGAAGCTGGGGTGGTTGTGGCTCTCCATCTTGAAGATGCAGGCGTCGCCGTCGTCGATGTCGATAACCCCGGCGTTCTCGCCCGGGCCGCAGATGACGCGCGGGCCCTTGGTCGGGAATTTGCCGAGGTGGACCTTCGAGGATTTGTAGGAGCAGTGCTCGGACCACATCACCGAGAAGACGCCCAGCTCGACGTGGTTGGGCTCTCGTCCCAGCCGGTCGAGGACGACCTGGTATTCATTGGGGGCCAGGCCGTATTCGGCGGCCAGTTCGGCCATGGTCTTCGGGGCGGTGTTCTGGGGCGCGGTCATGGGCGCGCCTTCTAGCCCCTGAACAGAGTCGTGTCAGCCACCGGCGGACACATCATCGAGGCCGAAGGCCTGCGGAGCCGGGCGTCGCGCGGTGAAGGTCAGGATGGCGGCACCGACCAGTACGGTCACCGCCGCCGCAAGAGCGGCATAGGACAGGGTCGGATTGCGGGTCTGCTCGGCCACAAACGCCCCTGCAAGACCCCAGGCGATCGGCAGGCTGTAGGCGAGGGTCCGGAGTCGTTGGGTGACGGCCAGCGCTACCGCGACAATCGCGATGACCGCCAGGATCGCCCAGGCCGTCGGAGGCAGCATTTCCGGAAGGAGGCCGTCACCGGTAACCACCGTAATCAGGTTCAGGGGAGAGGCCACGGTCAGCCACCCTGCCAGGAGGCTGAGCGGCCAGACCGTCATCCAGCGGTCGCGGTCCCCGCGGGGGAGCGCCCGGATCGTGCCGGCGTTGGCCAGCAGGGGAAACAGCAGGAACAGCAGCGAGCCGAAAATCAGGACAACCGTCGCTGCCTCCCAGTCATAGGCTGCCGCGACGACCCATGCGCCGATGCCCAGCAGGGCGGCGAGCGAGGGCCAGCCCAGCCGGTTGATCAACCGGCTTTCGCCGGTCTGCGGCAGCGCCTGGCGCACGGCGTAAACCAGCAGCCAGAGATAGATCACCCCCCAGATGGCGAAGGCATAGCCCGCGACCCGCAGTGTGGCGTCGCTGTCGGCCGAGAATTCGGCGGGGGACTGGCCCCAGCCGAGCAGCACCTGGGCCTGGCCGATCACGATGGCGAAGACGGTGGCGGCCAGCACCATCAGGCGACGGGCCTTCTGGGAAGCGTTCGGACGGAGAATAGACATGGCGGCTCCACAGCTGTTGACCATGACTACGCGCCGGAACGGCGAAGGTTCAACTCCGCCCGGTTTTTTGTCGTCGAAAATGCGTCGACCGGGTTTGACGCTTTCGGCTTGACGGACGCGGTCCTGAACGCTTCCGATCACCCCATGTCGAAAACCGAACAGGGCCACCGCGCCGACCTCGAAGCGGCAGACCGCGCGCTGGTCGCTGATCCGAGAAATCTTGCGGCCTTGATCGCCAAGGGGGACGCCCTTGCCGGCCTGGGGGATGGCCGCGCCGCCGCCAGCTTCTACAGTTCGGCCCTGCGCGTAGCGGGGGACGGCAAGGGACTGGCGCCTTCGGTCATCACCGAGCTGCGGCGCGCCCAGGCCGCCGTCCAGGCCCAGGCGCAGCGGTTTGAGGCGCATCTGGCGACGAGTCTCGCCGCGGCCGGCTTTGATGCGGCAACCTCAAGCGACCGGTTCGCCCTGTCGCTGGACCTGATGGCGGGGCGAAAGCGGCTGTATCAGCAGGAGCCGCGCTTCTATCTGTTCCCCGGCCTGCCGCAGGTCCAGTTCCAGCCGCGCGAGACCCTGCCCTGGCTGGCGGCGATCGAGGCGGCGACGGGGGAGATTCGCGCTGAACTTGACGGCCTGCTGGCCGAGCCGGCGCTGTTCCGTCCCTATGTCGAACCGCGCGTTGACCGGCCCAATACCGACGCCTCGGGCATGTTGGCCAACCCCGACTGGAGCGCCCTGTTTCTGTGGAAGGACGGGGTGGAACAGCCGGAGCTCGCCCGACGCTGCCCGCGCACATTGGCCGCGCTCGCCGAGGTGCCGCTGTGTCGGGTGCCGGGGCGGACGCCGTCGATCCTGTTCTCAAAACTGACGCCGGGGGCTCGCATCCCGCCGCACCACGGGCTGATCAATACCCGGCTGATCTGCCACCTGCCCCTGATAGCCCCGCCCGGCAGCCGCTTCCGGGTCGGCAATGACGTCCGCGACTGGCGCGAGGGCCAGGCCTGGGCCTTTGACGACACGATCGAGCATGAAGCCGCCAATGACAGCGGTCAGGATCGCACCATCCTGATCTTCGATGTCTGGAAACCGGAGATGAGTGAGGAGGAGCGGGCGCTCGTCTCGGCCCTGTTCCAGGCTGTCGACGGCTACGGCGCGGGCGGTCAGGCCTGGGGGGTCTAGGTCCTCACCCGGGCCGGATTGCCCACGGCGGTCGCGCCCTCGGGCACGTCACGGGTCACGACCGAGCCGGCACCGATCACCGCGTCATCGCCGATCGTGACGCCGGGCAGGATGATGGCTCCGCCGCCGATCCAGACGTTCCGGCCGATGGTGACGGGCCGGCCGAACTCAATGCCAGCGGCCCGCTCGACGGCGTCGCGCGGGTGGTCGGCCGTGAGGATCTGCACCGCCGGACCGATCTGCGTCTGATCGCCGATCCCGACCTCACAGACGTCGAGGATGATGCAGTTGAAATTCAGGAAGACGCCGCGGCCCAGCCGAATATTGTAGCCATAGTCGCAGTGGAACGGCGGGCGGATGATCGCGCCCTCGCCGACTTCGCCCATCCTCTGACGCAACAGGTCGCGTCGTTCAGCGGGGCTGGCCCCCATGGCGGCGTTGTAGCGGGCCATCCATTGCCGGGCGGCGGTCTGGTCGGCCTGAAGCTCGGGATCGCCGGGATCGTACGGCAGGCCCGAAATCATCTTCTGGCGTTCGCTCATGAACATCGGTCTGTCCCCGCCCCGGTGAGGTGAGATCGAACGTTCGGACAGCGCGGGTCAAGCCCGCAGTCGACCTAGGCGGCGGCGAAGATGCTGCGGAACAGGGTCGCACCGTCGGCGGAGCCAAGCTCTTCCTCGAACGCCCGGTCGGGGTGGGGCATCAGGCCCAGCACATTGCCGCGCGCATTCTGGAGGCCGGCGATGTCTGCGACCGAGCCGTTCGGATTGTCGACATAGCGGAACACCACCTGTCCCTCGCCCTCAATCCGGGCCAGGGTTTCTGCGTCAGCGAAATAGTTTCCGTCGCCATTGCCCTGGGTCATGACCACCTCGCGCTGGCCCTGATAGCCGGCGGTGAACCGGGTCTGGCCGTTGGCGACGGTCAGGGCGATGGGCTTGCAGACATATTTCAGCCCCGCGTTCCGCAACAGGGCACCGGGCAGCATTCCGGCCTCGCACAGGATCTGGAAGCCGTTGCAGATGCCGACCACGGCCACACCGTCGTCGGCGGCCTTCCTGACCGCCTGCATCACCGGCGACTGCACCGCCATGGCGCCACAGCGCAGATAGTCGCCGTAGGAGAAGCCGCCCGGCAGGACGATCAGGTCGAGGCCCGACGGGAGTTCCGTCTCCTGATGCCAGACCATGTCGACCCGCTCGCCGGTGGAGCGTTCGACGGCGACCTTGCAGTCACGGTCGCAGTTGGAACCCGGAAAGACGATGACGGCGGCGCTCATGGCGGGGGCCTCTAGCAGCGTTCGGACGGCTTGTCAGGCGGTGGCGGCCGACTCAGCCCCTGTTCTCGTAAATCCCGGTGATCGAGGCTCGGGCCAGGGTGTGGAAATGCAGGTTGAAGCCGAAGATGGCTCCCGAGCTATCGGGCGTCACATCAAGCCTTTCCGCATCGACCGCGAAGACCGTGAAAATGTAACGGTGTGGGCCATGGCCCAGCGGCGGGGCAGCCCCTCCGAAGCCCGGAGGTCCGAAATCGGTGCGGCCTTCGACCGCGGCATTCGGCAGGCCGGCGGACGATGCGCCTTCGGCCAGTGCGGTCACATCGGCGGGGATATTGGCGACCGTCCAGTGCCAGAAACCCGAGCCCGTCGGCGCATCGGGGTCGAAACAGGTGATGGCGAAGCTGCGGGTTCCCTCCGGCGCGTCGGACCAGCTCAGCTGCGGCGAGCGGTTGCCTTTGGCGTAAACCTGGGCATCGGGCAGGGTACTGCCATCCGTGAAGCTGGTTGAGGTGACGGTGAAGGTCATGGCGTGTTCCTCAATAGGGCTGGCCCGGGCGAATCATCGCGCCGTGCGTCGCTAGTGGGCCGCTTCCCTGGCTGCAGGCGTAAAGGCCGAATCGTCCGTCAGCCCTCCCGCCAGGGCGGCGGCGAAGATCAGCACACCGACCAGAACGAAGGCCGCGACCGAGAATCGGATCAGCCGCTTCATGCGACCTCGATGCGGTAGCTTTCGATCACGGTGTTGGCCAGCAGGGTGTCGCACATGCGCTTGACCTCGGCGGCCTTGTCCTCGACGCCGTCGCCGAGGTCGAACTCGATCAACTTGCCGACGCGGGCGTTCGAAACATCAGCCCAGCCCAGGCCGTGCAGGGCCCCTTCTACGGCCTTGCCCTGGACGTCGAGCACGCCGGGTTTGAGGAAGACGTGAACCCTGACCTTCGCCATCAGTGCAATCCCCCCTGAATCACGGTCGGCATATCCTTCATGATGCCGAGGCGGCGGGCCACCTCGGTGTAGCTCTCGATGACATTGCCCAGATCGCGACGGAAGCGGTCCTTGTCCAGCTTCTCGCCCGTATTGGTGTCCCAAAGGCGGCAGGAGTCCGGGCTGATCTCGTCGGCCAGCAACACGCGCGAGAAATCGTTCTCCCAGACCCGGCCGAACTCGATCTTGAAGTCCACGAGGGTGATCCCGACCGCGCCGAACATGCCCGACAGATAGTCGTTCACCCGCACGGTCATGGCCAGCATGTCGTCGAGCTCCTGGGTCGTGGCCCAGTTGAAGGCGGTGATGTGCTCTTCGGTGACCATGGGGTCGTTGAGCTCATCCTTCTTCAGATAGAATTCGATGATCGAGCGGGGCAGGGGCGTGCCCTCGTCGATGCCGAGCCGCTGGCTCATCGAACCGGCGACGATGTTGCGGCAAACGACCTCAAGCGGAATGATCTCGACCTCGCGGATCAGCTGTTCGCGCAGGTTCAGCCGCTTGATGAAATGGTTGGTCACGCCGATGCCGTTCAGGCGCGACATGATGAACTCGCTGATACGGTTGTTGATGACGCCCTTGCCTTCCAGCTGGGCCTTTTTCTCGCCGTTGAAGGCGGTGGCGTCGTCCTTGAAATACTGGATCAGGGTGCCGGGCTCGGGTCCCTCGTAGAGGATCTTGGCCTTGCCCTCGTAAATCTTCTTGCGCTTGACGTTCATGATGGTTGGTCCGGGCGGGGGCGACGGAAACGGCTATCGCTCGACCAGACGGAGATCTGGGCGGCTCAATCCGGAATCGGGCGGGCTGGAAAAAGTCGCGCGAACCCTTAGCGGATGCGACACCGCGACACAAACCGGGGGCGTCGCGACCGTGCCGTTCGCCGCGGTGTCGCAACCCCGCGAGTTGCAGTTGCGTTCGTCCATGGGGCGGCTATAGACCAGCTCGACTGCGGCCGTGCGTTCCGGCCGCCCAAACGGAGCCCGGCCAAGCCCATGACGACCTTTGACGATCGGGAAAAAGGCTTCGAGTCCAAATACGCCCTCGATCAGGAGCAGGAGTTCAAGGCGGTTGCCCGGCGCAACAAGCTGCTGGGCCTCTGGGCTGCGGAGAAGATGGGGCTGAACGCTGATCGCGCTGAGGAATACGGCCGGGCCATCGTCAAGGCTGACTTCGAACAGCCGGGCGAGGAAGACGTTTACCGCAAGATCGCCCAGGACCTCGAAGGGGCCGGCCTGACCGTCTCCGAAGGGGAAATCCGCCGCAAGATGGACGAGCTGTCCTCGGTGGCGCGCGAGCAGATCCGCAACGACGGATAAGCCGCCGGGGCCGCAGGTCTGTGACCCCGGGGCTGCACCGGTCAGTGCGGCGTCAACACGCCGTCAAGAACATGGATCAGGCCATTCGAGGCCGGAATGTCGGCGGCCGTGACGCCGATACGGTTGCCCGCGGCGTCGGTAAGGGTCAGCTTCCCACGCCTGACCGTGGCCACAAGTCGGCCCCCTTCTACCGTGGTCAGGGTCGCGGAGCCCCCGCCGACGCGCACGGCAGTGGTCAGGTCTGCCGCCGTGATCCGGCCGGGCACCACATGATAGGTCAGGATTCGTGACAACGCCGCTCGCTGGGACGGGCGAAGCAGGCTGTCCACCGTCCCGGCCGGGAGTTCGGCAAAGGCGTCATTGGTCGGTGCAAAGACCGTAAACGGACCTGCGCTGTTCAGGGTGTCTACCAGTCCGGCTGCCTGAACCGCCGTGACAAGGGTGGAGAAGTCGGCATTGCCGGCAGCAACGCCCACGAGAGTCTGGGCGGCGCGGTGGTGATGGTCGGCCCGGGCGGGCGAATGCTGGCGGTCGTGGGCGACGGCGACAGTGGCTGTTCCCGCCGTGATGGCGAGCGTCGCGGCAAGAAGGCAGAATCCGGAATTGAGGCGTGTCATGGTCAGGGCTCTCTGGGCTGGGTCCGCTCCCGATGAGCGGCCTTCAATCTACGGCCTGACCGGCGCGACGGATGAGATGCGCAACATTAAAAAATGTTAAAAAACAATCGATTAAACAAAACGAAGGCCGCAGCTGTCGCCAGCTGCGGCCCCCATGGACTTCTCACCGGAAGGTCAGAAGGTCAGGGCATCACCACCGTGTCGATGGCGTGGATGACGCCATTTGAGGCGGGGACGTCGGCCTGAACGACGCGCGAGACGCCGCCCTTGCTATCGGTCAGCGTCACGGCTCCGTCGGTGCCGACCCGGGCCGTGAGCGTACCGCCCTGGACGGTGGTCAGGGCGGCGCTGCCGCCACCGGCCTGGATCTGCTGCGTCAGGGCCGCAGCGTCTACCCGACCCGCCACCACGTGATAGGTCAGGATCCTGGTCAGGTCGGCCTTGCCGGCCGGGGTCAGCAGGGTCGACAGCGTGGCTGCCGGGAGCTTGGCGAAGGCGGCGTTGGTGGGGGCGAAGACCGTGAAGGGTCCGGTGCCGCCGAGGGTGCCGGCGAGATCGGCGGCGACAACAGCGGAGACGAGGGTGCTGAAGTCAGGGTTGCCCTGGGCGACAGCGACGACGGTGCCGGCGGCATCCGGGGTCGTGGCGGCAGCTTCGGTTGCCGATGCATCGGCCGGGGCGGCTTCCTCGGCGCTGTTGCAGGCCGTGAGGGCCAGCAGGGCGGCGATCGATACGCCTGCAAACGTGGCAGTTCTGGCAGTTTTCATGGCATTGACTCTCCTGGGCGACCGCCGTGCGGGCGGTTCGAGAGGGAGTTACTGCTCAACGCCGGAAAGGATGCAGCCTCGCGGCGGATTCGGCTGCGACAGGTGACCGCACCCCGGTCAGGGGCGAAGGATGAATCTGCCGAGCACGGCCCATGCGACGGCCTTTTCGATCAGGGGCCGCGTATAGGCCGGACTTGATGACGGCAGGTCGATGAGGGCGAGTCCGGGGCGGGGTATCAGGGTCAGCCTGCCGCGGCGGGCGGCGGTTCCGCCGTTGAAGGCCACGGCTCGCAGGGACGGCAGGTCGTCAATGAGCCGGTTCAGATCGGCGGCCTCGGCCCTGCGAATGGATCCGTCCAGACTGCCCGGCCGCTCGGCGCTGGCAATCACATCCCACAGACCGACGCCCGCCGCCTTCAGGGCCGCCAGCCGGTCGGGGTAGGGCAGTGAAACCAGTTCGAGCCCGGTCACGCCGCCGATCAGTCGCCAGAAGCCGTTCTGCGGATGGCCATAGTACTGGCCGGCCTTCAGCGAGGCGTCACCGGGCAGGCTGCCGAGGATCAGGAGTCGCGTGTGCGCGTCGACGACCGGATCGAAGGCGCGTTTCAGGCTCACGCGGCTCCGAACACCCGCGCGAACACCGTGTCCACGTGTTTGGTGTGGTAGCCCAGATCGAACAGCGCCTCGAGCTGCGGTTCCGGCAGGGTGACCCGCGCATCCGCCTTGAGGAAGTCGAGGAACCGGCCCTCGCCGCGCCAGACCTTCATGGCGTTCTCCTGCACCGCGGCATAGGCGTCTTCGCGCGACACCCCTGCCTGGGTCAGGGCCAGCATCACCCGCTGGGAATGCACCAGTCCGCCCAGCAGGTTGAGGTTCTTTTCCATATTGGCCGGATAGACGTTCAGCCGCTCGACCACGCCGGCCAGCCGGTGCAGGGCGAAGTCGAGGTGGATGGTGGCGTCCGGGCCGATGCCGCGCTCGACCGAGGAATGGCTGATGTCGCGCTCGTGCCAGAGGGCGACATTCTCCATTGCCGGGACCACGGCCGAGCGGACCAGCCGCGCGAGGCCGGTCAGGTTCTCGGTCAGGATCGGGTTGCGCTTGTGCGGCATGGCCGACGAGCCCTTCTGGCCCTTGTCGAAGAATTCCTCGGCCTCCAGCACCTCGGTGCGCTGCAGGTGGCGGATTTCGGTCGCCAGACGTTCGATCGACGAGGCGACGATTCCGAGTGCTGCGAAGAAGGCGGCGTGGCGGTCGCGTGGGATCACCTGGGTCGAGACCGGCTCGACCTGAAGCCCCATCTGCCCGGCGACATAGGCCTCCACCGCCGGATCGACATTGGCGAAGGTGCCGACGGCACCCGAGATGGCGCAGGTGGCGATTTCTTCCTTCGCCGTAACCAGACGGCGGCGCGCACGCTGGAACTCGGCGTGATAGCCGGCCAGTTTCAGTCCGAAGGTCACCGGCTCGGCATGGATACCGTGGCTGCGGCCCACGCACGGCGTGAACTTGTGTTCCTTCGCCCGGGTCTCGAGTGCGGCCAGAACGCGGTCGACGCCTTCGATGAGCAGGTCTGACGCGCGCGCCAGCTGGACGGCGAAACAGGTGTCGAGCACGTCGGAAGATGTCATGCCCTGGTGCAGGAAGCGGGCTTCCTCGCCCACAATCTCGGACACATGGGTCAGGAAGGCGATAACGTCGTGTTTGGTGGTCCGCTCGATCTCGTCGATCCGGTCGGCGTCGAACACGACATCCTTGCCCTTGGCCCAGATCGCCTCGGCGGCGCTGGCGGGAATCGTGCCCAGTTCGGCCATCTTCGTGGCGGCATGCGCCTCGATCTCGAACCAGATCCGGTATTTGGTCTCCTGCGACCAGATGGCGACGGCGGCGGGGCGGGAATAGCGGCTGATCATGGGCGCGGGGTGTCGGTCTCAAGCGGCCCTGAGTCAACCGGCGGCTTGTTCGGGTGCGTGAATTCGGGTCTGGTCCGATGGCCCAGGCTGCCCGGAGGACTCGATGAATCGGCGCGAATTGATCGCCACTGCCACCGCTGTGACCGGTGGGGCCCTGACCCTCCCCACGGGCGCTACCGGAGCGACGCGGGCCTCGGGTCGCCTGAGGCTGGGCATGATCGGTGTCGGTATGCGGGGCCGGGTCCTGCTGCGCGAGCTGGTGCGCCGCGACGACGTCGAGGTCGTGGGCCTGTGCGACATTGAGGCCTTCACGCTCAATGAGGCGCTGACGCAATTCACCGAGGCCGGCCGTCCGACCCCCCGTCTCTACACCGGGTCGAACGAGGCCTGGCGTGAGATGCTGGCCACGGCGGATCTCGACGGTGTCATCATCGCCACCCCGTGGGAGCTTCACGCACCGATGGCCATCGGTGCCATGCGCGCGCGTGTCGCCGTGGCCTGCGAGGTCGTGGCCGGAATCACGATGGATGACCACTGGCGGGTGTTACGGACCCAGCAGGAGACCGGCACGCCCTATATGCTGCTGGAGAACGTCTGCTTCCGCCGGGATGTGATGGCGGTCCTGAACATGGTCCGCCAGGGTGTGTTCGGCGAGATGATCCATCTGGAAGGCGGCTATCAGCACGATCTGCGTGAGGTGAAGTTCAATGCCGGAATCCCCGGAGAAGCCTACGGCGGCGGGGTTGAGTTCGGCCGGAGCGGCTGGTCCGAGGCGCGCTGGCGCACCCAGCATTCGGTCGACCGCAACGGCGACCTCTACCCCAGCCATGGCATCGGGCCCTGCGCCATGTGGGCCAACATCAATCGCGGCAACCGCTTCACCCATTTGACCAGCTATGCCTCCAAGGCGCGGGGCCTGCACAATCACGTCGTGGCGAAGGGCGGTCCGGATCACCCGAACGCGCGGGTGGATTTCCGTCTCGGCGACGTGGTCCAGACGATGATCGGCTGTGAGAACGGGGAGACCGTTCTGCTCAGCCACGATACCAACCTGCCGCGGCCCTACTCCCTCGGCTTTCGGGTTCAGGGAGAGAAGGGTCTGTGGATGGACGTCAACAAGTCCATCTATGTCGAAGGGCAGAGTCCGAGGGCGCACCGGTGGGAGGAGGCGCAGGCCTGGCTGGACCGGTACGACCACCCGCTCTGGAAGGCGCATGCCGCCGAAGCCGAGGGGGCGGGCCATGGCGGCATGGATTTCTTTGTCATCCATGCATTTATCGAGGCGCTGAAGGCCGGCGCTCCGATGCCGATCGACATCTATGACGCCGTCACCTGGAGCGCCATCACGCCGCTGTCCGAGGCCTCCATCGCCGCAGGGAACAGGACCGTCGACTTCCCGGACTTCACCGAAGGCAGCTGGCGTGATCGCACTTCGATCTTCGCCCCCGTCTGAGCTCGAGAGTGTTTGCCATGGAACTGATCATCGGCCCCCGGCTGTATTCGACCTGGTCGCTGCGGCCCTGGTTGGTGCTGAAACACTGCAAAGCCGATTTCAGCGTGCGCGAGATCGACATCTATTCGCCCGAAGGTCAGGCAGAGCTTGCGCTGATCTCGCCCTCGCGGCTTGTGCCGCTGCTCAAGGTCGACGGCGAGACGATCTGGGATTCCATGGCCATTTCGGTCTGGTGCGCTGAACGCTATCCGGACGCCCGGCTGTGGCCCGCGGATCCGCATGCCCGTTGGCTTGCCCGGTCAGCCGCCTGCGAGATGCATGGGGGCTTCATGGCGCTCAGGACGGAATGCGGCATGGGACCCGATCACACCATGGTCGGACCGGACCGTTCATCGCCGCCGTCTGGCGAGGCCGTCGCCCGTGATATCCGGCGGATCGTCAGCCTGTGGCAGGAGATGCGTCGCCGCTTCGGGGCCGGTGGTCCGTGGCTGTTCGGCGAATGGTCCGTGCCTGACGCCTTTTTCACCCCGGTAGCCGCGCGGTTCCGCCATTATCAGATCGACCTCGCCGCCCATGGGGACGACGGGACGGCTGCGGCCTATCGCGACGCCCTGCTGGCCCAGCCGGATTTCCTCGAATGGTCTGCGCAGGCGCTGTCGGAGCGTTAACCGCCCGGTGGAACCCGGTCTTAAGACAACGACGGTATGCAACTTCGTCAAGGAACGCAGAAGCGCCCAGGGGACCGCCGATGTCCATGCCCGTCGAACAGCCCGGTGCACGCCGTCCAAGCCTGCTGGTCTACGGCCTGATGATCGTGATCGCCTGCTGCCTGCCGGCGCTGCTGCTCGTCAATATCTAGCGGGAGCCTTCGGCCACGGTCGAGGCCACCTCGATGGCGGGTGCCTCTGTCGGCGTTGGCGGCGGCGGGACATAGTCCAGCGACAGCGGGATCACAGCGGCGCCTGAGGCCACGGCGTCAAGGGTGTTCAGCGGACGACCGTTCATGCGCTGGTAGATCCAGTAGGCCGCTACGACCTTTTCCACATATTCCCGGGCCTGTGGCACGTCGATCGTCTCTATCAGCAGCAGCGGATCGGCGTCCGGGCCGAGCTTGCGCACGGCGCTGACCATGGGACCCGGCCCTGCATTGTAGGACGCCGTTGCGCGCAGCAGGTCGCCATTGATCGCCGGCATGGCCAGCACTCGGTTCACATAGGCCTGTCCGAGACGGGCGTTGAGGTTGGCCTCAAAAAGGCGTTCGGGCTCGCTCACGAAGGCGGGGTCGCCGGTCAGTTCGGCGGCGGTCGTCGGCATCACCTGCATCAGGCCATAGGCACCGGCGTCCGACCGGGCGCGGGCGTTGAACCCGGTTTCCTTGCGCGCGATGGCATAGACCAGTGACCGCTCAATGGTGAAGCCACCCTCCGGCTCGATCACAGGCTGGGCATAATGGTCAGCGTCGATGCGGCGCAGGTCGTCGCCCGAACCGGTCACCCGCGGACCCAGGGCCCGGCCCAGGGCGGCCCATAGCTGTCGGCCTCGATCGGTGACTGCAGCGCGCAGACCGGTGCGCAGTTCGTCGCGGGCGTCGGCGCGACGACCGACCTCGAAAAAGGCCACGGTTCGCCGCGCGCGAGGCTCCGAGCGGATGAAATCGTCCAGCTCGGCCGCGTCGACGCCGATGGGCTCCTCGACGGGGGAAGGGACGCGTGTGTTTGCCCCGGAAAGATAGGGCGTCGGCCCCATGTTCTCGATGGCGGGCTCCTCGCCCAGCTGGCGCAGGGCGATCTGGCCATAGAAGGTTGCCGGCCAGGAGGCTGCGCGACGCAGCAGAGGTTGCACCTGGTCCTGCTGGCCTGAACCGCCCGCCGAACGGGCGGCCCAGAAGGCTGCACCCGAGCGGACCCAGCCGTCTTCGGTCGGATCATCCAGAACACGTCCGAAGGCGACCCTGGCCGCAGCAAGGTCGCCAAGCCGGTATTGGGCCAGGCCGACCGTCCACCAGTCGCCGATTTGTTCGCCGATCCTGATTGCGCCGGCAAGGTCGTCGCGGTTCAGGGCGACACGGGCCGCCTTGGTCGGATCAGCCTCGGTGTTTCCACCGGCGGGCCCCAGGCGGTTCCAGTAGAGTCCACCGTCCGTCCGGGAAGGTTGACGCGGCTCGGGTGCCCCGTCGGGCCGGCGGCGCATGGCCAGGTTCCAGGCCCGTTGCGCCACGGGAAGATCGGAATACGCCTCCAGCCAGGCGGCAAGCTCTTCAAAGGTGGCGGTATAGTCGGCGTGGAAAAGACGCTCGAACTCGACCTGTCCCAACAGCACGTGGTCATTGGCCTGCCGCGCCGACTCGCGTGCGACTTCCAGATCACCGCGGCGCAGGGCGTCGAAGGCGGTGGTGTAGTTCAGCCGGTCCGCTGCGCTGAGCGTGGATGGAACGCGGCGTTGGCCGTCTTCGGCGTGACCCGCAGTGGCCAGGGCAGCCAGCGCCAATGCGATGGTCGGTGCAAAAATCGCGCGACGAATACAAGATCGCACCTGAGGCGGCCCCCCTGAGAGCATCGAACGACCCGTTTTGAACCGGGTCAGCCCACGCTGGTCATTTGGTCGTGAGGCCAGAAAGGCACCACGGCCTCGACCCGAGTCAAGATTTCACCCCTTTTGGGGCGGTTTTGAGTCTGAGGGTTGAGCGAGCCCGGGGGTCAGGGCTCAATCCGTGCCGCCAATGACAGCAGATCGGCCCATACATCGCGCTTGGCGATGGGTTGGCGCAGCAGGAAGGCGGGGTGAAGGGTCGGCAGGGCAGGGGCCGAGACGGCACCCTCCGCCAGCCGCCATTCGCGCCACTGTCCACGCATCCGCATGATGCCCTCATCGGTCGTCAGGACCGACCTCGCCGCAGCCGCGCCCAGCAGCAGCACGGCCTTGGGCTTGAGCAGGGCGAAGGCCCGCTCGACGAAAGGCGCGCATACCGCCTGTTCAGCCGCCGTCGGTGTGCGGTTGCCGGGCGGACGCCAGAAGACGGTATTGGTGATGAACACCCGGCCTTCCAGACCGGCTTCAGCCAGCATTCGGTCCAGCAGCTGCCCCGCCTTGCCGATGAAGGGCTGGCCGCGCTCGTCCTCTTCGGCGCCGGGGCCCTCGCCGATGATCAGTACCTCGGCCTCGGGATTGCCGCGACAAAACACCGCCTGTTTCGCGCCCATGCCGCGCAGCGGACAGCCCTCGAAGCCCGCGATGGCCAGGCCGAGCGCCTCCAGCGTGTCCGCCCCGGCCGCCAGGTGTCTCGCCTCGGACAGGGCGTCACCGGTTGCGACGATCGGCGTGACCGAGGCCGTAGCCTTTGCCACAGCCTTTACGGCCGGGGGCGGGGCAACGTGGGTGCGGTCGACCGGGGCGTCCTCGAAGCAGGCGTCGACCCCTGCGTCGCGCCAGAAGGCGAGCAGGCTTTCAGCTTTTGCGAGGTCAAGAGAATGAGGGTTCATGGTGGTCAGCACAGGGATAGTCCTTGACCACCCTTGCGTCACCTTCGGATAAGCGGAAAACAGCAAGACCCCCGGAGCGAAATCGGATCATCCGCCTCGCGGATGATCTCAGATCTTCGCTCCAGCATGTTCAACGAGGCCATTCCCGGGATTTGATTTGATCAAATCCAAAGCAGGAATGGCCGGCACCGAGGATTTTGGTCATGGCCGACAACGCCATCGAAGGCGGCGCAACCAACGCCTGGCAGGAGGCCGTAATCGACAAGCTGCCGCCGGCCGAGGCTCTGGCCGGAGTCGAGCGCGAGGTCATGGAATATGACGTCGTTATCGTCGGTGGTGGCCCGGCCGGCCTTTCCGCGGCCATCCGCCTGAAGCAGCGGGCGGAGAAGGACGGCAAGGAGATCTCCGTCGCGGTGCTGGAGAAGTCGGCTGAGGTCGGTGGACACATCCTGTCCGGTGCGGTGATCGATCCGAAGGCGTTGAACGAGCTGTTCCCCGACTGGAAGGAACGCGGGGCCCCGCTGGAGACGCCGGTCACCGAGGACCGGTTCATGATTCTGGGACCGATGGGCCAGGCCTCCCTGCCCATGCCCCTGCTGCCGCCGATCATGCACAATGACGGCTGCTACATCGCCTCGCTGGGCAATGTGGCGCGCTGGCTGGGCGAACAGGCCGAGGCGCTGGGCGTCGAGGTCTATCCCGGCATGGCCGCCAGCCATGTGGTCTGGGGCGAGCCCTCCGGCCGGGTGAAGGGCGTCGTCGCCGGCGTCTTCGGCATCGACCGCCACGGCAAGCCGACCGACGACTTCCAGCCCGGCATCGAACTGCACGGCAAATACGTCTTCATCGCCGAGGGTGTTCGTGGCTCGCTGGCCAAGACCATCATGGCCCGCCACAAGCTGTGTGATGAGGCCCAGCCGCAGAAATACGGCATCGGCCTCAAGGAGTTGTGGCAGGTCCCGGCCGAACAGCACCGCCCCGGCCTGGCCCAGCACACGACCGGCTGGCCGCTGGACGAGTTCACCGGCGGCGGCAGTTTCATGTACCATTTCGGCGACCGCTACGTGGCCATCGGCTATGTCGTGCACCTGAACTACAAGAACCCGCATCTGTCGCCGTTCGACGAGTTCCAGCGGTTCAAACATCACCCCGCCATCGCCGAGCACCTGGAGGGCGGAACCCGCATCTCCTACGGCGCGCGTGCCATCACCGAGGGCGGTTTCCAGTCGGTGCCGAAGCTCAGCTTCCCCGGCGGCGTCCTGATCGGCTGTTCGGCCGGCTTCGTGAACGTCCCGCGCATCAAGGGCAGCCACAACGCCATGAAGACCGGCATGCTGGCCGCCGACGCCGCCTATGACGCCGTGCAGGCCGGGCGCGCGGGCGACCAGCTGGTCGAATACCAGACCGCGTACGAGAAGAGCTGGGTCTACAAGGAACTGAAGCAGGTCCGGAACGCCAAACCCTATCTGTCGAAGCTGGGAACCACGCTCGGCGGGGCCGCGGGCCTCATCGACATGTGGTTCTCGTCGATCTTCCGCGTGAACCTGCCGTGGACGCTGAAGCACGGAAAGACCGACGCCGCCTCGACCGAAAAGGCCTCGAAGCACAAGCCGATCGCCTATCCGAAACCGGACGGAAAGCTTTCGTTCGACAAGCTCTCGTCGGTGTTCATCTCGAACACCAACCACGCCGAGGAACAGCCGGCCCATCTGAGGCTGCTCGACCCGTCCATCCCCATCCGGGTCAATCTGCCGGAATACGGCGAGCCGGCGCGGCTCTACTGCCCGGCAGGCGTCTACGAGGTCCTCTACGACGAGGACGGCAAGTCCAATCCGCGCTTCCAGATCAACGCCCAGAACTGCGTCCACTGCAAAACCTGCGACATCAAGGATCCGTCGCAGAACATCGTCTGGACGACCCCCGAGGGCGGCGGCGGGCCGAACTATCCGAATATGTGACGCCAAAACTTCATGGGGCGGGCGAGAGGCCTTGTCGCCGCCTCATAAAGCGGGAAGGTTCGTGGTTATGCGCCTTTCCCGCCTGACCCTGCTCCTGACCGCCTGCGCCCTGACGGCGCTGGCCGCGCCTGTTTCTGCACAGGATGCGGTGCCCCTCGCGAGTCCGGCCGGGCCGGCTGCGGAAGAGCCCGCCGAACCCGCCACGTTGCCCATTCCTTTGGTCTGGGCACCGGTGCCCGTCGATGCGGCGGGGCAGTCCGCCTATGGCCTTTATCTGTCAGGTCTGCTGGCCAGTTACCGTGGCGACTACACCCAGGGCACGGACCTGCTGGCGCAGAGCCAGAGTCTGGTCCCGGAGCAGCCGCGCGTCGGATTCGACACCTTCCGCGCCGGCCTGCTGGCCGGTGACCTTGATGTCATCGTCCGGATTTCACCCGAGCTTTTGAGCGACCCGGAACTCGCTGATGCGTCCAGGCTGGCCGGCGCGGTCTTTGCCGTTCAACGCGGCGATGCGAAGTCCGGACTGGCGATCCTGGACTCGGGTGATTTTGATCCGGCGTTCGCCCTTGCGGCGCGCCTGATGCGCGCACCGGTCGCCGCCGCAGCGAACGACTGGACCGCAGCCCTCCGGCCGGTGTCGCTGTCGACCAGCGACCCGGCCACCCTGATCCTGCTGCATCAACATGCCCGTCTGCTGGAAGCACGCCGCCGCTACGCCGAGGCGGAGGCGGCCTTTCAGACCCTGCTCGAGGTTCCGATTGCCACCCAGCTGTTCGCAAGGGACTATGCCGACTTCCTGAAACGCCGCGGCCGGAATGCCGAGGCGCTTGCCTACTATCAGCATGTGTTTGACTCCGTATCGCCGACCGGGGCGGATACAGCAGCGGAAGCCCGTGAACTGATGCAGACCCGCCCTCCGGCTGCGCCCACGGCGACCGAGCTGGCGGCCCAGGGCCTCAGATATGCGGCGATCTTTCTCGGCCCCAACCCTCAGGCCCGTTCGCATGTTGTGGCCTACCTCAGGATGGCGGAGGCTCTTCACGACGACGACGAGATCGCCCTTCAGCTTGGGCAGGTGCTGGCTGCTGGAACCCAGCAGGACGAGGCTCGCACGGCGTTTGAACGTGTCAGGCCGGACAACCCGATCCGCTATTCCGAGGCGCAGTTCGGCATCGGGTTGAGCTATGCGAGCGAGCAGCGCCCGATCGAGGCTCTCGCGGCCTTCCAACGCGCGAACCGGGCGGCACCGGGCGATGCGCAGGTTCTCAGACTGCTGGCGATCCAGCTGAAAGGCCTCGGCCGTCATGAGGAAGCGCTTGGCGTCATCGACGACCCGAGCGCGAACGCTGCCCGGGCCCGTCCGGAGATTCGCGAAATCCGCGGCCTCACGCTCCTGTCGCTCGGCCGGGTTGAGGAGGCCGAGGCCGAGCTATGGGCGGCGCTGCAGGCCGCCCCGGACAATGCCTCCTTGCTCAACTCTCTCGGCTATATGTGGGTCGATACCGGGAGACGCGTCGAACAGGGTGCCGAGATGCTGGCCCGGGCCCATGCGGCCGAGCCGGAGAACGGCAACATCCAGGTCTCGCTAGGCTGGGCCCAATTCCGTCAGGGTCAGTACGATATCGCCGTCGAGACGCTGGAGGGTGCCGTCAGCAAGGAGCCGGCCAGCGCCGAGATCAACGATCACCTCGGCGATGCCTACTGGCAGGTCGGTCGCCGTCGTGAGGCCCGGTGGCAGTGGAACCGGGTCCTGACCCTGGAGCCGGACGCCGAGCGCCGGGCCGAGGTCGAGCAGAAGCTGGCCAACGGCCTGTCGATCGCGCCGCCGGTGGCCGCCGGCCAGTTCTGAGGGATGGCCGAGGTCAGCGGGCTCGCGCCTGCCAAGGTCAATCTGTTCCTGCATGTCGGGCCGCTCGAGGCGGACGGCTATCACCCACTGGCCAGTCTGGTCGCCTTCGCGGACGTCGGCGACGGGTTGACGGTGGAGCGCGCGGACCGGCTGTCGCTGACCGTTGCCGGATCCTTCGCCGGGGCGCTCGACGGCACGGATGACAATCTGGTGCTGCGAGCGGCGCGGGCGCTGGGCACCGCGGCCGGGATCGGGGAACCGGGGTTGGCCATCACTCTCGACAAGCAACTGCCCGTCGCCGCCGGGCTGGGCGGTGGCTCGTCGGATGCCGGAGCCGCGCTGAAGCTGGCGCGCGATGTGCTGGGCTTGGCGCTGGACGATGCGGCGCTGGCGGGGATCGCCGCAGGTATCGGTGCCGACGGCCCCATGTGCCTGCATGCCCGTGCCGCCTGGGCCGAGGGGCGGGGTGACGTCCTGACGTTCGAAACCGGCCTGCCGCCGCTCCCTGCCTTGCTGGTCAATCCCGGCGTTCCGTCCGCGACCGGTGCGGTCTATCGCGCCTTTGACGCCGAACCGTCAGGCCGCGCCGACCGCCCCGCGCCGCCCGCGGACTGGCGGCTCTCCTCCGTCATCGACTGGCTGGCTGGCCAGCGAAACGACCTGCAGGCACCGGCCGTGACCCTCGCTCCTGCCATCGGCGAGGCCCTTTCGGTCACCGCTGCCCTGTCCGGCGTGCGCCTGACGCGGATGTCGGGCTCGGGGGCCACCGTCTTCGCCCTGTTCGACACGATCGCCGCCGCGAAGGCCGCTGGGGAGGCCCTTTCGGCGGTTCAGCCGGGCTGGTGGATTCGCGCGACCACGCTGCGATAGCCGCCGGTCGTCGCCTTAACCGCAGGCAAACGCGTCTCTGGCAGACTGGTCGTATGGAAACGCTCTCGCCTGCTCGGATCGCCGCCTTTGAAGCCGTGCTCAACAAGGTCCCGATCGAGGATCGAGTCCGGCTTCACGCCCTCAAGGACGCCGCCGCCGCTGCGGCCGCCGCCTCAGCCACGCACTGGGATTTCGACCAGCCGGGCCATCGTGCCGAAGCGGCCCTAGCCGAGGCCTTCGGCCCCGCGCTGACCGACGATCACCGCCGCGCGCTGGTCGCGCTGTGGGCGCTGGAGATGCCGGCGCGCATTCAGGCCGCCGACCTGCCGGACGCTGTGCTGGAGCTCTATCCGGAGTGGATCGGCCGTCTGGCCGACTTCCTGACGGCCGCCGCCGATCCCTATGACCGCGACTTCTGGGCCAAGGATGTGCGCATCTCGCTGGTCCTCAGCGTGCCCGGTGCGCGTACCCAGATGATCGACCTGAGCTCGCCGTTGGGGCCGGGGCAGGTGCTGCGCCACGCCCGCGAGGGCTGGGGCTGGTCGGTGATCCCGGCCTATGCCGCCGCCCAGGCCTGGAAGCCGTGGCTGGAGGTTCATACCGAGAGCCGCGAACTGTCGGACTTCAACGAGGCCGGCTGGGACCGCGCCTGGGCCACCGCGGCCGAGATCTGCAAACGCCGCCCCGAGATGGCGGGCATGCTGGGCTCCAGCTGGTTCTATGATCCGCCGCTGGAGCAGATCAGCCCGCGTCTGGCCTATCTGCGGCTCAACCTGCTGAAGCACGGGGCCTTCCTGGTGCATCAGGGGCCGGGCGAGATTCACACCCAGCGTGCCGCCACCAGCTCGCCGACCCGCGCCGCCCTGATCGAAAAGGACGAATACACGGCGCGTTCCTGGATCGTGGCCTTCCCGCGCGCCGCCCTGATCAAGTGGGCGGAGGGGCGCAAGGCGGCGATGATGCGCGAAGCGGCCTAGCTCTCTTTCGCTATCGGGTGATGCTGGCCCAGGCCTCGCCGACCGGCGCGATCTCCAACCCGGCCGCCTTGGCAGCCCGCAGCACCCGGTCTAGATCGGCCGGGGTGCAGCCGTAGTCCGTGGGCCTGTCGCTCACATCGTGCCCGTAGGCCGTCAGCCAGCCTTTCGACGCGGCCGTTTCGGCCATCAGGCCTTCGAGGTCGTAGCCGGGGAGGCGGCGGCTTTCGAGGCCGATGCTCTTGATCAGGGCCCGGTCCTCGGGGCCGGCGTTGACGCCGTCGCGGACGCCGCGGGCCATGGCGAAGCGCTGTCGGACGACCCGCTTGGCCCCGACCGTGGCATCGCCGAACGGCCAGGCGAAGGTGGTCATGCGGTGGCCGTCCAGCCGCTCGGCGACCCAGGCGGCGTTGGCGTCGAGGCTGAGGCGGAGGGCTTCGGTATCCATGCGCAGGGCGCTGGTATGGCCGAAGGTGTGACAGCCCACCTCATGACCGGCGGCGTGCAGGGCCTGCAGATGCGGAACCCGGAACTGGTCGCGGTCCATATTGAGCCCGTCCGCGAGGCCGCCGCAGACGTAGTAGGTGGCTTTCACACCATGGGCGGCGAGGACCGGCCCGGCCTCCGTCCAGGCGCTGGCCGGGAAGTCGTCGAAGCTCAGCGAGAACACGCCGCGCGCCGGCGCGATGGTCACCGGGTCGATGTCGAGATAGCGCGCGGCCCGCCGGCGCATCTGGTCGATCTGCTTCATGGCGCGGTCATAGCCCGGGCGCGCTTAAGGAAGGGTTTGGCGGGGCTTTGCCTTGCCGCCAAAGGGCCGCCCGTCTAGGGTCCGCGCCTCTCATTTTGCGACTGCGAACAGCCTGACGTGACCACCGAACCGCTCGCCTTCCAGGACCTCATCCTGACGCTCCACAAATACTGGGGCGATCAGGGCTGCGCGATCCTGCAGCCCTATGACATCGAGGTCGGGGCGGGGACCCTGCATCCTGCGACGGTGCTAAGGGCGCTGGGGCCGCGTCCGTGGAAGGCGGCCTATGTGCAGCCGTCGCGGCGGCCGGGCGACGGGCGCTATGGCGAAAATCCCAATAGATTACAGCACTATTACCAATATCAGGTGATCCTGAAGCCGAACCCGGACGACCTTCAGGCCCTGTATCTGGGGTCGCTGGAGGCGATCGGGATCGATCCGAAACTGCACGACATCCGCTTCGTTGAGGACGACTGGGAGAACCCCACGGTCGGGGCCTGGGGGCTGGGCTGGGAGGTCTGGTGCGACGGGATGGAGGTGACCCAGTTCACCTATTTCCAGGGCGTGGGCGGGATCGAGGTCGATGTGGTCTCGGGCGAGCTGACCTATGGGCTGGAGCGGCTGGCGATGTATGTCCAGGGCGTCGACAACGTCTACGACCTGAAGTTCACCAAGGAGGGGCTGACCTATGGGGAGGTCTTCCTCGAGAACGAGCGCCAGCAGTCAGAGGCCAATTTTCATGGTTATGACGTCGACGGGCTGAAGCGGCGGTTCGAGGACATGGTCGGCGAGGTTTCGCGCCTTTTGGCGATGAAGGGGCCGCAGGATCAGGCGCTGGTGCTGCCGGCCTATGACCAGGTGCTGAAGGCCAGTCACCTGTTCAACCTGATGGACGCGCGCGGGGCGATCGCGGTGGCGGAGCGGCAGAGCTACATCGGGCGCATCCGCGATCTCTGCAAGGCTTGCGCGACCGAATGGGTCGAGCAGGAAAGGGGGCGCGTCTGATGGCCCAGCTGCTGATCGAACTGTTCTCCGAAGAGATCCCGGCCCGCATGCAGGGCGGGGCGGCGCGTGATCTGGAGCGGATGGCCGCCGAGCGGCTGAAGGCCGCCGGGCTGACGTATGAGGCGCTGACGACCTTTGCGGGGCCGCGGCGGCTGACGCTGGTGGTCGAGGGGCTGCCCAAGGCGACGCCGGACCGCGAGGAAGAGGTCAAGGGACCGCGGGCCAATGCGCCGGAGCAGGCGCTGGAGGGCTTTCTGCGGAAGACCGGCCTGATGAGGGACCAGCTGGTCGAGCGGGACGGCGTCTTCTTCGCCGTCCTCAGCAGCCAGGGCCAGCCGACGGCGGCCCTGATTCCGGAGATGGTCGACCAGATCGTGCGCGGCTTCCCCTGGCCCAAATCGATGCGCTGGGGTTCGGGCAGCCTGCGCTGGGTGCGGCCGCTGAAGCGGATCGTCGCCCTGTTCGACGGCCATGTCGTGCCGTTCGGGATCGACGGGATTGAGAGCGGCGACCTGACCGAGGGGCATCGTTTCCTCGGCTGCGGCCGGCCGTTCGCGGTCAAGGATTTCGCCGACTATCGCGCGAAGCTGGAGAGCGATTTCGTCCTGCTGGACGCGGCCGACCGGCGGCTGAAGATCCTGGAAGCGGCGCAGAAGGTCTGTGCCGACCGGGGTCTGGCGCTGGTAGACGACGACGGCCTGCTGGACGAGGTGGCGGGGCTGGCCGAATGGCCGACGCCGATCCTGGGCGACATGGACCCGGCCTTCCTCAGCCTGCCGCCCGAGGTGGTCCGGCTGTCGATGAAGGTGCACCAGAAATACTTTGCGGTGCGTGATCCGGCCAAGCACGGCCTCGCTCCGCATTTTGTGGTGGTGGCCAATGTCGAGGCGACGGACGGCGGCAAGGCGCTGGCCGCCGGCAACAGTCGCGTCCTGTCGGCCCGTCTGGATGACGCCCGCTTCTTCTGGGACGAGGACCTGAAGACCGGCTTCGACGTCTGGTCGAAGAAGCTGGAAGGCGTGACCTTCCACGCCAAACTGGGGACGCTGGCCGAGCGGGTCGAGCGGATTGCGGCGCTGGCGCGGGAGATCGCGCCGCTGGTGGGGGCCGATCCGGATCAGGCGGAGGTTGCCGCGCGGTTGGCGAAGGCCGATCTGGCTTCGGCCATGGTCGGGGAGTTCCCGGAACTGCAGGGGGTCATGGGCGGCTACTACGCCCGCGCCCTTTCTTCTCCCCTTCCCCTCGACGGGGAAGGGGTCGGGGGCTGGGGTGGAGCCGCGTCGCGTCAGGACAGGGCGCAGGAGGCGTCGTCGTCTGACCGCCCGAGCCCATCCGCGCCCGCCGACCGATCGCCTGCCTCCACCCCCTCCCAACCCTCCCCCGTCGAGGGGGAGGGCTATGTTGAGGGCGTCGCCGACGCCGTGCGGGATCACTACAAGCCGCAGGGACCGGCGGACTCCGTGCCGACCGCGCCGCTGACGGTGGCGGTGGCGCTGGCGGACAAGCTGGACACGCTGGTCGGGTTCTTCGCGATTGATGAAAAGCCGACGGGGTCGAAGGACCCGTTCGCGCTGCGACGGGCGGCGCTGGGGGTGATCCGGCTGGTGTTGGAGAATACGGTTCGATTCAGTCGTGGACCTGCAGCCCGATTGTTCTGGACGAATCTTTGGGGCCATACCCAGCGGGTGCTGGCCAACTACTCGGGTGAGGAGCCCGGACTGCGTGAAGCCCGCGATTTCCAACGTCGCTGGTTCAAGGTCCGAAACGACGAAGATTTTGGGCAAGAGTTTTCAACTGAGATTGCCGATGTCGCCGACGGAAAGCGTATGCCGGGCTGGGAAATGAGCCGTGGCGTCGCGGACGACGTCCTCGCCTTCTTCGCCGACCGCCTGAAGGTTCTCCTCCGCGATCAGGGCAAGCGCCATGATCTCGTCGATGCGGTCTTCGCGCTGGGCGACGATGACCTCGTCCGCATCGTGCGGCGGGTGGAGGCGCTGGACGGGTTCCTCGCCACGGACGACGGGGCCAATCTGTTGGCCGGGTACAAGCGGGCGTCCAACATCCTCAAGGCCGAGGAGAAGAAGGGGGGCGTGCCGACCGGCGAGGTGCGGACCGGCCTGCCGGGACAGCCGGAGCCGGAGACCACCCTGGCGCTGGCCGCCGCCGCCGCTGCGACCGCCGTGGACGCCGCCCTGGAGACCGAGGATTTCGCCGCCGCCATGACCGCGCTGTCGCGGCTGCGGGCCCCGGTGGATGCCTTCTTCGACAAGGTGATGGTCAATTCGGACGTCGCCGAAGAGCGGGACAACCGGCTGAAACTGCTGGGGCAGGTTCGCAGCGTGATGGGCCGGGTGGCGGACTTCGGGAGGGTCGGGGGGTAATCCTTTCCCGGTGAGAGCTTGTCATCCCGGCCGAACCCCGGCGAAAGCCGGGGGGAGAGCCGGGACGGCGGCCCCCACTTAAGAAAGCCTCCCGGAAATCGCCTTCGATTATCCGGGAGACGGGTGGGTGCCGCGCTTTGGCCTGACCTGTCTCCCGGCTCGCTGCTGACGCAGCGTCCGGGAGCAAAAAGTCTGTGTGCTGGCCCGTCCCGGCTCTCCCCCCGGCTTTCGCCGGGGTTCGGCCGGGATGACAAGAGCCAACCTCTTTCCGGTCTGCTGCCCGACGCGCCCCCCGAAAAATGCCGAAAAGCTGTCTTCTCGACCCTCTCGGGGCGTCGGCCAGGCACAGCTGGGCCGGGGGTTCACCGCGCCTGGGGCGGTCGCGGGGGGGTGGATTGTCAAAGATCGGCGGCGGTTCGGGGACCGACGGTGTCTATTGTACGGGGGCTGCAACGCGCGCTGAGGAAAAAAATTTCGAACAGGGGCGAGAAGGCACGGTTGGGGGTCGGAAGGGGACGGAGGATTGGGGGCGGGAAGGGTGGCTTCAGCGGCCCAGAACCGGCTGGTCCATGAAGGCGGCGTCCAGGCCGTAGGCCGCGAACCGGGCGAGGCGTTCGCGCAGGCGGCCGTGGGCGGCGGGGTCTGTGCCGAGGCGGTCGGCTTCGGGCAGGAAGGCGTTTTCGGCGCGGAAGGTCCAGGCGGCGACCTTGAGGCCTGCTCTGTGGGCGTCGGTGATGAGGGCTGAGGGCGTGCCGGGGGTCGGTTCGATCAGGGCCGTGTCGGTGCCGATCCAGTCTGCGTATCTGGCGATGTCGGCGAGTCCCTGCGGCGTGGTCATGGCGGCATATGACAGGTCCGGGCGGTCGGCCGGGCCGCCACCGGCGGCGACCAGCTGCAGCAGCGGCGTCGCGATACGGGCGCGCAGGCGTTGCAGGGGGCCGACCTCGAAACACTGGACGATCACGGGGGCGTCGGCGCCGGTCAGGCCGCGCCTTTCCAGCACGGCGACGAAGGCATCCTCCATCGGCAGGCCGAGGGCGGCGAAATACGTCGGGTGTTTCAGCTCGGGGGCGATGCCGACGCCCGCCGCAGCGGCGATGTCGAGGGCCTCGTCAAAGGTCAGGATCGGCTCCTGCCCGTCGAAGGCGGTGTTGGCGGGGCGGAGCTCGGGCAGGCGTTCGCGGGCGCGCAGGGTCCTGAGCTCGGCCAGGGTGAAGTCCTCGGTGAACCAGCCGGTCAGGGTCTCGCCGTCGATGGCTTTGGTGGCGCGGCGGGCGGCGAATTCGGGACGGTCGGCGACGTCGGTGGTGCCGCCGATCTCATTCTCATGGCGCACGATCAGGACGCCGTCGCGGCTGATGACCAGATCGGGCTCGATGACGTCGGCCCCCTGCCGGATGGCGAGGTCATAGGCCGCGCGGGTGTGCTCCGGGCGTTCGCCGGAGGCCCCGCGGTGGGCGATGATGAGGGGATGGGATGTCTGGGCCAGCGCGGGGCTCGCGGTGAGGAGGGCGATGGTGAGCAGGATGAGCCGGATCATGCGCCGGGGATAGGGGCGGGCGGTGACGGGGGGATGACGGCGGCTGTTTTTGCTTTCGTCATTCCGGGCGAAGCGCAGCGAAGACCCGGAACCCAGCGGCGCGCGAGAGCGCGAAGCTGTCGGGAGCACCGATGGCGAGGATCTCTTTGCACAGGCCGGCGTTTCGCCGCCGTCGCGGCGCCGCTGGGTTCCGGGTCTCCGAGCCGCTGCGCGACTCTGCGCCCGGAATGACGATAGCAGTGACGGGGTGGCAGCTACGCCCCCAGAATCCAGCCTTCTTCCTGCTCGACCTTCGCGATCAGGGCCTCGTCTGCGCCCTTGGGCGGGGCGAAGGCGGTCGACAGGGTGCCGGCCTCGTCGAGGGCGGCGAAATGTTCGGCGGTGACGCGGACCTGGGCCTGGTCCTTGAACTCGCCCTCATTGGGTCTGGCGTCGAACATCGAGGGGTAGACCTCGACCAGCAGGGCCGAGAGCGGCTCGACGTCGGCGGCGTCCAGGGCGCGCCAGCCGGTGCCGAAGGGCCAGACGGCGCCCGAGGGGCCGAGCTTTTCCAGCAGACGGCGAACGGCGGGGACGCCGACCAGGGTCTGGCCGCCGACGGCGCCGGCGCCGTGCATCTGCCAGACCGATTTGGGCTGGAGCTTGCCCTTGCGGACGGCGTCCTGCGTCGCGCGGTATTCGGGGATGTCGGCACCTGAACCGGCGGGCGGCTTGGTGGTGGTCAGCCAGCGCTGGGCCTGATTGGCCGGGGCACCCCACATGGGCCAGGCCTCATCGGTCATCAGACGGTTGATCTTGGCCGCGACCTGATAGCGGTTGTTGGTGTTGTCGGGCTTGTCGACCACGTTCGAGGCGAGGAATTTCCACATCGCCGACCATGGGGTCCCGGTCAGTTTGAGCCGTTCGGCCGTGCCGGCGGGGAAGCCGAAATTGAAGTCGAAGCCGACCAGCACCCGGTCGCCGCGCTTGCGGTGCTCGGCCAGCAGGGAGGCCAGCAGGGCCTCGCCCTCGGCCCGGGTCGCGACATTGTGGGTCTCGGAATAGAGCCGGAAGCGTACGTCGCGTTTGGCCACGCCGATCCACAGGGACGTATCACCGAGCTTCTTGCCCTCGGCGGCGGTCCAGTCAGCGATGATGTAGGCGTCGAACAGGCGGGCCACGGGGGCTCCTCAGGGAACTCGGGAACGGGGATGGGGGTTTCTAGCGGGCCGGGGGCGGGGGCGGAAGGGCTGCCGCTGTCAACCGTGTGAGTTGCGTGGCCCCTTGGTGCCCTCGCCCTGGCGGAGGCAGGTTCTTCACAACGGGCACAACGCGGGCACAACGGACACGACGGGTCCGGAGATGATGGACAGGGCCGAACTCGCTCCCGAACACCGGGAAGCCTCTGGATCGAGGCCAAGGCCTCGATCAGCGTATGCGGCGAACGCCGCGATACCATGGCTATGGCGAATGCCGCCGGCCTCGACGAGCCCACGGTCCCGTCGTGTCCGTTGTGCCCTCGCCGTGCCCGTTGTGATGAACCCTCACGCGCTGACGCGCGGGGTCTTTGGTCAGCCCTTCAGCAGCGCTTCCAGATGGGAGAGCCAGCGGCGGCCGAGGCGGAGGGCTTCGCCGGGGGAGCCGGTCTGGACCGGCAGGGTGGCGTCCCAGAGGGCCAGTTCGAACTCGGGATGGCGGGCATCTGCGAACATCAGTCGCAGCACCACCTGTTCGGCTTCGGGGGCCATGAGGTCCAGCGCCTTGCGAGCCTCGCCGCGGCGGACGCGGGCGACGACGTGGCCGTCGACGATGATCTCGCCGCCCTCGATCTCCTCGAAGGCATAGACCAGGCCGGCGCTGCCGCGGTTCCAGAGCACGGCGACCTGGGCACCGTCGAAGTCGAGGCCGGCGGCGCGGCCCTCGGCGGGGGACAGGGCCTCGGCCTCGGGGGTGACACCCAGCGATTTCAGCAGGGCCCGGCGCATGCGGCGGACCGGCTCCATCCACCAGTTCAGCACCAGGGCCCCCGTGGTCAGGGCCGCGGCCGCAAGGGCGACCAGCAGTATGACCCTGAGGACATCGGCCAAGCTCAGTCCTCCAGCTCGACGACCACGGGGACGTGGTCCGACGGCTTGTCCATGTCGCGGGCGTCGCGATGGGTCTCGACCCCGATGAAGCGGTCGGCCGCCTGGGGCGAGAGCAGGTGGAAGTCGATACGGATGCCGTGGTCGCGCTGCCAGGCCCCGGCCTGATAGTCCCAGAAGGTGTAGGTCCCGGGCGGCTGTTTGCCCAGGGCGCCGGCCTCGGACAGGCCGAGATGGGTCAGGGCCCGGAAGGCGGCGCGGCTTTCGGGCTGGAACAGGGCGTCACCGGTCCAGGCGGCCGGGTTCTTCGCGTCGTCCGAGGTCGGGATGACATTGTAGTCGCCGCAGAGGGTGAAGGCCTCTTCCTGCCGGAGCAGGGCCTTCGCATGGGCCTGCAGCCGGTCCATCCAGGCCAGTTTGTAGGCGAATTTCTCGGTGCCGATCGGGTTGCCGTTGGGCAGGTAGAGGCAACCGACGCGGACCGGGCGCGGGCATTCGATCACGGCCTCGATATATCGGGCCTGTTCAAATTCCGCCTCGAAGCCCGAGGCGTCGACGCCGGGCAGGCCGCGGCGCACGTCGCTGAGCGGGTATTTCGAGAGCAGGGCGACGCCGTTGTAGGTCTTCTGGCCGTTGGTCTCGACATTGTAGCCGAGCGACTCAAAGGCCTCGCGGGGGAATTTCTCGTCGAGGCATTTGATCTCCTGGAAGCCGACCACGTCGGGCCGGGCCGCCTCCAGCCAGGCCAGCACCGTCGGCAGGCGGGCGTTGACGGAGTTCACGTTCCAGGTGGCGATACGCATAGGCCCTGCTTAAGGCGCGTCGGGGCGGTCTGTGAAGCGGGGATCGCTGTAACGAAAAACGCCCCGGAGCGAACCCCGGGGCGTCGTTTCGATGGAACTGCCGTCCGGTTACTCGGTCGGGGCGGGTGCCGCCGGGGCCGGGGTGAGGCGGCAGCCGCCGCCGATGCGCTGGGCTGTGGCGCAGGGATAGATCTGCTGGGTCACGCCCTCGGCGTTGATGCGGGCGATATAGCCCTCGCCCTCGGCGGCGCATTTGGCCTCATAGAAGCGGCCGTTGGCATTCTGGCCCATCAGGCGAACCTGGGTGACGTCGCAGGCGGCGGCGTCGGTGCCGGCCAGTTTGGGCTCGAAGCCGTCGGCCTGCTCCTGACCGGTGGTGAAGCGGCAGGTTCCGCCGACAGAGGCGATCTGCAGGCAGTCCTGAAGCTTCCAGCCGGTGCCGACCTTTTCGAGCCAGTAGCCGTCCACCCCGGCGCAGCCGACCTCATAGACGATGTTGTCGGCGTCGCTCTTGCCGATGGCGATGGCCTGATCGATCGTGCAGCTGACGCCGGCGGTGCGGGCCCAGCCACCGATGACGGCCAGGCCGTTCTGGTTGGCAGGGAGCGTGCACTGCTGGCCGACGTCGGCGGCCGGGTCGCGCAGGCGGGCGGTCGCGGCCGTCCCGGCCAGCTCGAGGCAGTCGAAGGCCTGGGCCGGGGTGGCCGCGACCAGGATGTAGCCCGGGCCTTCGGCGCAGGCGGCTTCGTAGATTTTCCGCCGTTCGGGATCGACGCCGGGCTGGATGGCTTCGGTCACGGAACAGGTCGAGCCGGCGGCGGTGACGATGGCCTGGGCCTCGGCGAGGATCTGCTCGGGCGTCGGCGGGGGCGGCGGGGCGTTGCGATTGCGGGTCGCACGGTTGTCCTGGGGGCGGTCAGGGCGACCGCCGCCGATCCGGCCCGGCAGCACGCTTTCGCCGCGGACGTTGCCGGAGGCCCGGTCGGATTCCGAACGACCGCCCGGATCGGGATTATCGGGGACGTCCTGCGCAAAGGCGGGCTGGGTCGCGATCAGGGCGAGGGCCAGGGCTCCGCCCGCCAGTGCGAGCAAGTTTTTGTGGAACACGAGAACACTCCGGGCAGGAAAACCGTTTCGCCCACCCTTGGCGGGGTGATGTGGCGGGGTCAAGGCGTCAGGCGAGCGGTCGGGGGCATGAGCGGCTGGACGGGACCCGCCGCTTGAGGGTATCAGGTCGATGCGTTGCAATTGGAGACGGACTTGGCGGACGGAGTCGCCCCGGTGGATAGCGATCAGGCGGCGCGCGACCGACGCGGGCTGACCTATCCGCATCCCGTACCGCCCGGCTTCGGTGAGGCCGTGACGGTCGCGCCGGGTGTGCTGTGGATGCGGCTGTCGATGCCGATCGCCCTGAACCACATCAATGTCTATGCCGTTGAGGACGGTGACGGCTGGGTGCTGGTCGATACCGGGCTGAACATTCCGGACTCGCGCGACCGCTGGGACGCCATGCTGGCGGGCCCCCTGGGCGGGAAGCCGGTCACGCGGGTGATCTGCACCCATATGCATCCCGACCATATCGGCCTGGCCGGCTGGCTGTGTGAGCGGACGGGCGCGCCGCTGGTCATGACGCGGGTCGAATATGTCACTGCGCGGATGCTGCTGGCGGACACCGGACAGCCGGCACCGGAGGCGGGGGCGATCCACTATCGCGCCGCCGGCTGGGACGCGGGGCAGGTCGAGACCTGGCGGCGTGAGTTCGGGCAGTTCGGCCGGGCCGTGTCACCGATGCCGACGGGCTATGTGCGGATGCGCGAGGGCGATCGGCTGAAGATCGGCGGGCAGGACTGGCGGGTCGTGATCGGCGAGGGCCACAGCCCCGAACATGCCTGTCTGTGGCGCGAGGCCGACGGCGTGGTGCTGGGCGGAGACCAGATCCTGCCGCGGATATCGTCGAATGTGTCGGTCTGGCCGACCGAGCCGGCCGCCGATCCGCTGGGCGACTGGCTGGACTCGCTGGAGCGGATGAAGGGCATCCTGCCCCATGACGGCCTGATCCTGCCGTCACATGGTGAGCCGTTTTTCGGTGTGCATACGCGGCTGGACGCCCTGATCCGGGGCCATGAGGTGTCGCTGAAGCGGCTGGAGAAGACCTTGCAGACCCCGAAGCGGGCGGTCGATGTCTTCGGCGCCCTGTTCGCGCGGACGGTCGGGGACGGCGCGCGCGGTATGGCCACGGGCGAAGCGATCGCGCATCTGAACTATCTGCTGCATCGGGGCCGGGTGAGCCGGACGCGCGATGCAGACGGCGTGGACTGGTGGACAATGATCCAAGGGGAAGAGGCAGCGTGACCGACCAAATTCAGACCGAGCTGGCAGGCGGCGTCCTGACCGTCACCCTGGCGCGGCCGGAGAAGAAGAACGCCATCACCCAGGCCATGTATGCGGCGCTGGCCGAGGCGACGCAGCGCGCGCGGACGGACGACGCCGTTCGGGTGCTGATGTTCCGGAGTGAGGGCGACAGCTTCTCCGCCGGCAACGATATCGCCGACTTCATCGCCATCGGATCGCAGGGCGGGGGGCAGGTGATCGACGCGCCCGTATTCCATTTCCTGCGGGCCCTGGCCGATCTCGACAAGCCGGCGGTGGCCGCTGTCCGGGGCCGGGCGGTCGGCATCGGCCTGACCCTGCTGCTGCATTGCGACATGGTGGTGGTGGCCGAGGATGCCCTGCTTTCGGCCCCCTTCATCAATCTGGCGCTGGCCCCCGAGGCGGCATCGTCGATGCTGCTGCCGGCGGTCGTCGGCCATCAACGGGCGTTCGAGATTTTCGCCCTCGGCGAGCCGATCGACGGTCGAACCGCCATGGCCTGGGGCCTGGCGAACCGGGCCGTGCCGGCGGACCAGGTCGATGCCGTGGCGGCCGATCTCGCAGGCAGGCTGGCGGCGCGGGCCCCCAATTCCATCCGCAAGACCAAGCGGCTGATGCGGGACGCCGAACACCTCTGGGCGCTGATGCTGCGCGAGGGCGAGGCCTTCGGCAGCCAGATGTCGAGCCCCGAGGCGATGGAGGCCTTCATGGCCTTCAGCCAGAAGCGCGCGCCGGATTTCTCGAAAGCCGGTTGATTCACGGAGCGGCGAGCCCTAGTTGCGCGCCCTCATGATCGTCGCCCCAGCCAGACAAACGCTCCGGGAAGCCTCCTGGCGCATCGAGATCGAAGCCCCCGCCGATGCATCGGCGGTCGAGGCGCTGGTTCTGGCCGCCTTCGGCCCCGGCCGCTTCGCCAAGACGGCGGAACGGCTGCGGGAGCGGGCGCGAGTGGCTGTCGGCCTTGTCGCGCGTGAGGACGGGCGTGTCATCGGTTCGGTGCGGCTGTGGGCCATCACCATCGGCGGGGAGCCCGCCCTGTTCCTCGGTCCGATCGCGGTTTCAGCCGCCAGCCGTCGGGCAGGGCTGGGTGCCGATCTGGTGCAGGCCTGCGTCGACCATGCCGGGGACGCCGGTATTCTGCTGGTCGGCGATCTTCCCTGGTTCGGCCGGTTTGGCTTTCGGCCCGCAGCGGATGTCAGCCTGGCCGGTCCGGTCGATCAGCGTCGGGTGCTGTGGCGTGGCGCGGGCGAGCCGTCGGGACCGGTCGCGCCCGCCTGACGGCGGATCCCGCGCCTTTCCGAACAGGGAAACGCAGCCTAAGTCTGGCGCATGGCTGAATCCGCGGACAGCAAGACCGGACTGGCGGGCGTCGCGGCGGCGGCGAAGCAGGCGCCCGGTCGTGACCTGCCGCCCGTGCACCTCTGGCACCCGGCCCATTGTGGCGAGATCGACATCGTCATCCGCCGCGACGGCCTGTGGATGCACGAGGGCTCGCCGATCGGGCGGGCGGAGCTGGTGCGACTGTTCTCGACCGTGCTGCGCAAGGACGACGACGGCTATGTGCTGGTCACGCCGGGCGAGAAGCTGTCGATCCGGGTTGAGGACCTGCCGTTCCGGGCTGTCAGTGTGGTGCGGCGCGGGGACGGGCTGGTCTTCACCACCGATGTCGGTGACGAGGCCGAGGCGGGCCCGGAGCATCCGATCCGCGTCGATACCGACCCGGAGACAGGCGAGCCGTCGCCGTCGGTGCATGTCCGGGCGGACCTGTGGGCGCGGATCACACGGCCGGTCTTTTATGAACTGGTCGAGATGGCGGAAGTCGAGGACGGGCGGCTGACGGTTCGGTCGGGCGGCGTCGGCTTTGCGCTGGGGCCGGATGGGGCGGGCGTGGCATGAGTCTCTCAAGCCTGAGGGAAAGGCTGATCGACCAGCTTGAGCCGGCCGCCGCCTGGACGCCCGGTCGTCCGCCTGCGCGATCGGACTTTGATCTCAACCCGGGTGCCGAGCGGCCCGAGCGAACCCTGCGCCCCGCAGCCGTCCTGATTCCGGTCATCGCAGGGCCGGAGGGGGCGACGGTGCTGATGACCCGCCGCTCCGACAGCCTCGCCAGCCACACCGGCCAGATCGCCTTTCCGGGCGGGCGGCTGGACCCCGGCGAGACGGCGGTCGAGGCCGCCCTGCGCGAGGCCTTCGAGGAGGTGGCGCTGGACCCGGCGCTGGTCGAGGTGCTGGGGGTCGGTGATGCCTATGAGACCGGAACCGGCTTTCTGGTGACCCCGGTGGTCGGCTGGCTGACCGCCCGGCCCCAGACGACACCGTCGCCGGATGAGGTGGCCGAGGTGTTTGAGGTGCCGTGGGATTTCCTGATGGACCCGTCCAACCACAGCCGCGACTCCTATGACCGCGAAGGTCAGCCCCGCCGGTGGTACTGGTCCATGACGCATGGGCAGCGCTACATCTGGGGCGTGACGGCGGGGATCGTGCGGGCGCTGCGGACGCGGCTTTACGGCGAGGAGGCGTTGCCGCAGGTCGCGGTGGCGGAGGATGCGGCGTGAGGCGGCTCGACGACCAGCCATGGCTGACGGCCCCGGCCACGCGCGCAGTCATGGCGGCGCTGGAGGCGGCGGGTGGTCCTGACTGCGCGCGCTTCGTCGGCGGATGCGTGCGCAATGCCCTGATCGGGGCCCCGGTCGCGGACATCGATATCGCCACGACGCTGAAGCCCGAGGAGACCGACCGGGCGATCCGCGCCGCCGGGCTGAAGGCCGTGCCGACCGGCATGGCCCATGGCACGGTGACGGCGGTGTCGGCGCACCAGCCGTTCGAGATCACGACCCTGCGCCGCGACGTCACGACGGACGGCCGCAATGCGACCGTGGCCTTTACCGACGACTGGGCCGAGGACGCCGCTCGCCGGGATTTCCGGCTCAACGCCCTCTATGCCGATGGCGAGGGGCAGGTGTTCGATCCGACCGGAGCCGGGGTTTCGGATGCGGTCGCAGGACGGATCGTCTTCGTGGGCGATCCGGAGACGCGGATTCGGGAGGACTATCTGCGGATCCTGCGGTTCTTCCGCTTCTTCGCCTGGTACGGTCGGGGTGAACCCGATGCTGCGGCCCTGACGGCCTGCGGGGCGCTGGCAGCCGGAATGACACGGCTGTCGGCCGAGCGGGTCTCAAAAGAGCTGATGACCCTGTTGGCGGCCCCTGACCCCCGCGAGGCCATGGCGGCCATGTCGGCCGCCGGGGTGCTGGCGCAGATCCTGCCGGAGGCCGCGGCCGGTCCGCAGTTCGATGCGGCCGTGGCGCAGGGCGGCGATCCGGTGATCCGGCTGATGACCCTGCTCCCGAGCGACGAGCGAGTCGTGAGGGAGGCCGCGACGCGGCTTCGGTTGCCAAACTCAACCCGCGACCGGCTGGCCGCCGCCGCCGTGGCAGACCCCGTGGTCAGCCTGGTGATGAGCGATCCCGACGTCCGCGCCGCGGCCTATCGTTTCGGCGTGCGTGCGGTGGCTGACGCCCTGAACCGTCGTCGGGCGGAGAACCCGGCCGGGGACGCCGATGCGCAGCGGTTGCTGGCTCTGGCCGAGGGCTGGCGACGGCCGTCCATGCCGGTCGGAGGCCGGGAACTGGCGAGGCTCGGCGTGGAGCCCGGGCCGGAGACCGGGCGAATCCTGAAGGCGTTCGAGGACGGCTGGATCGCCGACGACTTTCCGTCAGAGGGCCATGCCGAACGGCTGGCCGCCCTGGTCAGGGCGCCGCGCGGGTGATTTCCGTCACCACGGGGCGGTGGTCCGAGCCCGTGGGTTGGCCGAGGCGGCGGCTGATGAAGGCGAGATCGGGCGAGGCATAGACCTGGTCGATGGTGATCCCGAGCGGGGACGGCAAGGCCGCCGGCCAGGTCCCGGGGAACCCCGCGGCCGGACGCAGGCCGATGTCGCGCTGGACCATCTTGCCGATGCGGGCACTCGAGACACTGTTGAAATCACCGGCGACGACAACGGGGCCGCTCAGGTTCTCAAGCATCCCGTCGAGGGCCATGGTCTGGCTGATCTGGCCCCATGATTCCTCGAAGGGCCAGGGTCGGGTGAGATGGACGCTGACCAGATTGACCGGACCGAGCGGGGTCATGGCCGTGGCACCGACCGCTTCGAACGTGTCAGGACGCGGGAGCGCGACGAGCGGAAATCGGGATGCGATCACCGAACGGACGTCGCCGTTTGGACGATCGATCCGGGGGCCGGCGATCCGGTGGGGATAGTCACCGATCAAAGCGTCCAGATGGGGCGCGGTGGCGTCGCCCAGCTCGATCAGCATGACGATATCGGCGTCCGCCTGGCGGATGGAGGCGGCGATGGCCTCGACGTCGCGGTTGCGGACCCAGAGATTGGCCGAATAGAGCCGGATCGAGGCCGCACCGGTCTCGGGTCGAGCGGCCGGCGGGAACCACTGGGGAGACGCGGCGAGCAACAGCAGGGCCGCCGGCGCGAGACTCGCGGCAGCCCAGCGCCGTTGACGGAAGAGCAGGAAGGCGACCCCCAGGCCCACGCTGGCGAAGAAGGCGGGCGCGGTGAACTGGGCCATCAGATCAGCGTACTGGTTGCGCATTCCGGTGAGCGCCACCAGGGCCATGAAGGTCGGCAATGCGACCAGCCCCGCCAGTGAAAACCTGCCTGCCCACATGATCGCTTTTGCGAAGGGACCTTGCCTTTCCGGCTGAACGAGGTTCGTCATGGCACGTTACGGTCTCGCTTCGGGAGGGCAGGCATGGCCAGACGGTCGGTCGCGGATATCGAGAAAATCTGGTCCAATGTCGAGGGCGTCAAGAAGCTCTCGGACCGGGCGGTGGGCATCGGTCCGTTCGGCATCGGTCTGGACGGCCTGCTGACCTGGGTCCCCGTCGTGGGCACGGTCTACAGTGTCGGGGCTGCGGCCTGGCTGCTGATGCAGGGACTGCGGGCGCGGGCCGCGCCGGGGACGCTGCTGCAGATGGTCAGCTACCTCGGGTTGGACACTGCGACCACGGCAGTCGGGGAGGTGGTACCGTTCGCACCCGATATCGTCGACCTCCTGTTTCCCGGCCACCTGATGGCGGCAAGGGCGTTGCAGAAGGATATCGAGACCACCCACTGGGTCGAGGCCAATGAGCGGGAGGCGCGTGCGGCCGGGGCGCATGAAGGGCACGTCGCCGACATGCGCCGAAATCCCAAGCTGCGACGCATTGTCTATCTGCACGATTGAACCGCTTGACGAACGACCGGCGTGCCCGCCAAGTCGAACCTCTCCATTGCCGGACCCCTGAATGAGCGCGATCCTGACCCGAGATGAACTGGCCCAGGCGCTCGGCCGTGCCGGCGAGGGGGATCGAGCCGCCTTCCGCCGTGTCTATGATGCGACCTCGGCGAAGCTACTGGGCGTGACCCTGCGTATCTTGGCCGACCGACAGCTCGCCGAGGACGTCTTGCAGGACACCTATCTGACCGTATGGCGGAAGGCCGCGAGCTTTGATGCCTCCCGTGCAAGCCCCATTACATGGCTGGTGACCATCGCCCGCAACCGGGCGATTGACCGCCTGCGGTCGGGGGCGGCCATGCGCAGGTCGACACCGATCGACGAGGCGGTCACCGTGATCGCCGACGAGGGGCCCTCGCCGGCCGAGTCACTTGAGACCCGCGACGACGTGCGCCGCCTCAACGACTGTCTCGGCCAGTTGGACGACAGGACCGGCGGCGCCATCCGCACGGCCTTCATGGACGGCATGACCTATGACGCCCTGGCAGCGCGCGAGAATGTGCCGTTGGGCACGATGAAGAGCTGGATCCGTCGAGGCATGATGCGGCTCAGGATGTGTCTGGAATCATGACCGATCACACCGAAAACAGCCGTCTGGACGAAGATCTGGCCCTTGCGGGCGAGCTTGCCCTGAGGGTCCTCTCGCCGGAGGACGAGGCGGCAGCCCGCGCCCGGGCGTCTGCAGAGCCAGCCTTCGCGACGCATGTCGAGGCCTGGAACGAGCGTCTGGGCGGCCTGGCCGACGGGATTGTCCCGGTCGAGCCGTCGGCCGGGGTCTGGCCGCGGGTCGAGGCCGGTCTGACGGCGCCGGTTGCGGCGAATGACAACAGGGTCGTCTTCTGGCGGCGCTGGGCGATCGGTTCGACCGGTCTGCTGGCGGCGAGCCTGGCAGTGGTGGTCATGCTGGCGGCGCAACCGGTGCCGGCCCCGGAAGTGGCCACTGCCCCGCCGCCGGCGGTCGTCCGGGTGGCGACCCTGACGCTGGAGAGCGGCGTGGCGGCGATGACGCTGGCCTATGACGCCGGCACCGGGGAGCTCTACCTGGCCCCGACGAATGAGATGGCGGGCGACACCCGTGTGCCGCACCTGTGGCTGGTCATGCCCGAGGGCGATGTGCAGCTGGTCGGGGCCATCGATGGTTCGACCACTTCGCATCACAGCCTCGGTCGGGCCCTGTCCGGCCCGGCCGGCGCGGCCAAGGCCGTCGCCGTCTCCATGGAAGCACCCGGCCATACGCCCGCGGCGGACCGACCGGACGGCCCCGTGGTGGCCCGGGGGGCGTTCCAGCGGCTCTAGCCGGGAGTCGCTCCGCTACCCTTTCGCCGATTGCCAGCATATCCCGTCGTCTCAAGTCCCTGATCTCGGGACGTTTCCTGACGCCGACAGCGTCATGAGCCCGCCTGAGGAAGCCGCCCGGCCAGACTGATCTCCGACACGATTTCGGAGATTTCCATGAGCGACGACCACAGCGCCCGGCTGGCCCTGCCCTATCTGGCGGCCGGGCAGATGCAGAAGCATGTCACCGTCAACGAGGCGCTGACCCGGCTGGACGCCCTGGTCCAGACGGTCGTGGTCAGCCGAACCATGACCGTCCAGCCAAACGCGCCGGCGGACGGGGCGCTGTGGATCCTGCCGGCGGGAGCGACGGGAGCGGACTGGGGCCGCCAGCCGACCGGCGCGCTGCTGCGGGCCGAGGGCGGTGGCTGGACGCGCGTGCCGGCCGGGGACGGCCTGATTGCCCTGGTCGCGGACGCCGGTGAGGTCGTGGTGCGGCATGGCGGCGACTGGGTCAGGCTGGGTGAGCGTCTGGGTGTGGCCCAGGCCCTGGGCCGGCTCGGGCTCGGCACCACGGCGGATGCGGCGAATCCCTTTGCGGCCCGGCTGAACAACGCACTCTGGACGGCGCGGGAAGCCGGGTCCGGAGGCACGGGCGACCTGCGCCTGACCCTGAACAAGGAGGCGTCCGGCGATGTCCTGTCCCTGCTGTTCCAGAGCGGCTGGGGCGGGCGGGCGGAGCTGGGGCTGATCGGGGACGACGATTTCAGGCTGAAGGTCAGCGCGGACGGTTCGGTCTGGAATGACGTCTTCACCGTCGATCGCGCCACCGGTCGACTAACGGTCGGCCAGGGTGCCGGCCGCCGGTCGGTGACGGTCTTCACCGCCAACGGAAGCTATCCGGTGCCCCGGTGGGCGCGCAGCGTCGAGGTCTTTGCGGTTGGCGGCGGCGGGGGCGGCGGGGCCGGGGCCTTCGGTGCCTCTGGCTCGCGTTTCGGCGGCGGCGGCGGTGGCGCGGGCGGAATCGGGCGGGCTGAATGGCCGGCCGAGCTGCTGGGTGGAACCCTGGACGTGGCGGTGGGGATCGGTGGTTCCGGTGGCCGGGGTGCCACGGGCCGGGGCGGCGGCAGCAGCAGTGTTGCACTGGGCGGAACGACCCTGCTGGCAGCCTTGGGGGGTAGCGGCGGCGGGCTGGGTGACGGCCGGGGTGGCGCAGCCGGCGCAGGAGGTCGGGGCGCACCACCCGCCAACGCCGGGGGTGCCTCCAGTATCGCGGCTGCAGGTCAGGCGGGCCAAAGTCTTGACCGGCCGGATGCGTCGGGCGGCGGCGGGGCCGGTGGCGGGCTCGACAGTGCGGGTTCGGCCCGGGCGGGTGGCTCTGGCGGCGACGGAGGCTGGACCACGATCAGGGCCGCCGGCGGGGCCGGTGGGGCGGGCGCCGCGGGCTCGGCCGGGACGGCGGCCCCCCGGCCGACCCTGGCCCCGGCGGGGGGTGGCGGAGGCGGAGGCGGCGCGGCGGCGTCGGGGGCGGGCCATGCCGGCGCGTCGGGTGGAGCCTATGGCGGCGGTGGAGGCGGCGGCGGAGCGGGTGTCTCCGTGGGCGGCGTCGGCGGTGACGGTGCCCCGGGCGTCGTCTGGCTGGTGGCGGTCGGATGAGCCGCACCATGACCCTCTCCCATGAACGCGCCGATGCCTCGCTGCTGGACGCGGAGGCCTGGGACAGCCCCGGCCGTCTGACCGACCTGGATCTGTTCGCCGAGGCCAGCCCCGGCTGGCGACGCAGTGCCGCTCCCCTTGATGACCCGGAGGATGACCGATGACCATGCCTTCCACACCGGATGCCCCGCTGCTGGCCGAAGGCCGGTGGCTGTGGCGAAGACTGTATGTGTTCGCAACCAGCGCGGTCGCCTGGCTGTTGCTCGACCGCCTGATTGCCGCGGTGCCGCCCGAGGCCACGCCGGGGCTGGCGCAGGCCCTGATGCTCCTGCTGGCGCTGGTGCTCGTGATCTATCTCGTCGCGCCGACGGCCCAGCAGTTGATCGCGACCCTGGCGGTCCTGCGGCCGCGCCCTGTCGGGGAGGAGCCGGCATGAGCTTTCGGTTGTCGGAGCGATCGCTCAGGCGGCTGACGGGGGTCCACCCCCGCCTGGTCGCACTGGTGCGCGAAGCCGCGGCCCTGAGCCCGGTGGAATTCATGGTCACTGAAGGTCTGCGCACGCCGGAGCGTCAGGCCGCGCTCGTGAGGGCAGGCGCGAGCCGGACGAAGCGGTCGCGTCACCTGACGGGCCATGCGGTCGATGTGGCGGCTTTGGTGGAGGGGCAGGTGCGCTGGGACTGGCCCCTGTATCCGCGCATCGCCGCCGCGTTCAAGGCCGCCGCCGTGCGGCAGGGCACGGCGATTGTCTGGGGTGGTGACTGGAGCAGTCTGAAGGACGGTCCGCATTTCGAGCTGGATCGAAAGGTGTTCCCTTGAGGGTCCTGTCGATGCTCCGGATCCTGACCCCGAGAGGTTGGGCATTGGGTCTGGTCGGGCTTCTGGGGGTGAGCCTGATCGTTCTCTCGGGGCTCGGTTTCCGCTGGGATCCCTTCGGACTGGCCAGACACCGGCTCCAGGCGGCCGAAGCGGCGGCGTCGCTCGCCAGGGCAGAGGCTGCCGCACGCCGACTCGAGGTCGAGGGGGCTGAAGGACAGATGCAGCGCCTCGACCGGCTTCATCAACAGACCGTCGCGGTCGCACGGACGACCGCGCGGGCCGCAGCCGAGGCCAGGAGGGCCCATGATGCTGAAACGCCGCTGGAACCGGGCCGTATGGCTCGCCTTTCCGCTCATGACCGCGAGCTGTGCCGTCTCGCGCCTGCCGTCTGCGGAGCCGCCCCGGTTGATCCTGCCGGCATCGGTGACGACGCCGTGCGTCCTGGAGAGGCTGCCGGAGACCCCGACCCTCGCCGATCTTGAAGTCGCCTATATGGTGCGGGGGGAACGTCTGGTCGCTTGCGAAAACGCCCGGGCCTCTGCCGTCGCAACCCTGTTGGCCGAACGGGCGCTGCAGGACCGGTGGCGAGGTGAAGCTGATGCCCGGCGCAGGACGCTGATCCGGCCCTGACAGGTGCTGCGCCCGGCATTTTTCTGCCGGCACCCAGTGCCGACTACCCGGCAGAACGTGCCCGGGCTTGGCAGGTTCTGCCCGGCGGAACCGGGCCGGAAGAATAAAAAAATCAATAAAAACAGCGTCAGAAGGCCCCGGCCTGTCCAATTGATCGCTGGCCCCGTCCTTGCTCCCAGTCATCCCGAGCAGAACGCTCCCGGCAGCCAAAATGGCGTCGGACAATGTCAAAGACAAAGGGACAGCCAAAATGGCTAACAGCATCAATACGAACGTCGGCGCCATGGTTGCGCTCCAGAACCTGAACGCGACCAACCGTGAGCTGACGGTCGCGCAAAATCGGGTCAACACCGGCCTGGCGGTGGCAAACGCGAAAGACAACGGCGCCATCTTTGCGGTCGCATCCAACATGCGCGCAGACATGGGTGCCCTGACCGCGGTCAAGAACTCCATCCAGCGCGGCCAGGCGGTCATCGACATCGCCCTGGCGGCCGGTGAGACGATCACCAAGGCGATTGAAGAACAGAAGGCACTGGCAGTCGCCATCCAGTCCTCCGCCGCAGGCTCTGCATCCGAAACGGCCTATCTCGCTGACTTCAACGCCCTCGGCACTGAAATCACGGCGGCGCTCGCCGGGGCGACTTTCGACGGGACGAACATCTACGCCGCCGGTTCGGCCGCCAACAATCTGGTGGTTCAAACGAGCATCGCCGGGACCTACACGGTGCATTCCACGACCGACGCTGCGACCACCGTTGCGACCGCGACCGGAGCGATTCTCCGGGCCGGTGCGACCGTTGCGGCGGTCGATACTGCCGGTGCGGCCTTCAATGCCAAACTGGCGTCGCTCGGCAGCCATTCCAAATCCCTGGAGCGGCAGCTGACCTTCACCAGCAAGATGCAGGACGCCCTGGAATCCGGTGTTGGCAACCTGGTCGATGCCGATCTGGCCAAGGAAAGCGCCCGCCTGACGGCCCTGCAGACCAAGCAGCAGCTGGGTGTCCAGGCCCTGGGCATCGCCAACCAGTCGGGCTCCATCCTGCTCAGCCTGTTCCGCTAAATCCGGAAGCGTCCGGGTCTTTTCGACCCGAACCGATCCTCGAGCCCCGGCGGACCCTGTCCGCCGGGGCCGATTTCGTTTTGCGGCCGGCCCGATCCGGCAACCGGTCGACCGTTCGGCTGTGGCTACCCCGGCAGGGACTGCCGACCACCCGGCAAATCCTGCCGGGACCCCGGCAAAACATGCCGGGCAGGAAAGGGTATGAACGAGAAGTACCGCAAGAAATTCAACGAACGGGTGTCTGGCACGGTCCGCCCGCCGCTGGTTCCATCCTTGCGTGACCCCGGTCGGGTAGAATGCCTCCGACGGCCAAAACGGCGTCGGTCATGTCAAAGACTGAAGGAAAGCCAAAAGTGCCAAATAGTATCAACTCAAATGTCGGCTCGCTCGTCGCGCTGCAAAATCTGAACGAAACCAGTCGTGCTCTCGATATCGCCCAAAACCGGGTGAACACCGGGAAGATCGTTTCGACGGCCAAGGACAACGGCGCCATCTTCGCGATCGCATCCAATATGCGCGCGGACATGGGGGCCCTGAACTCGGTCAAGAACTCCATCAATCGTGGCCAGTCGGTCATCGATATCGCCCTGGCGGCGGGTGAGACGATCTCCAAGGCCCTTGAAGAACAGAAGTCGCT